>CAZSOA010000081.1:0-13913 GCA_964608305.1 uncultured Desulfofustis sp.
TCCAGTGATAACGGGACCGCTTGCCGGACAGGTCTCCCCGGATAAGAACGTGATCCTTCGTTACACGACCGCGGCATGTACCGTATCTCCCAAACCCAGGGCTCTGTCAGGCTTTGTCATGTTGTGCTGACTTACCCGGAAACTCGGCCTTGTATGCCTTCTCTGTTCGTCGGCCCATAACGGTGCACTCCAGCTTCCTCCGGACGAACTCTCGCGAGATCGCCCTTGCCATCGGCTCGTATTTATGATCCTGTTATCACAAGCATCAGGGCTTACATACAGGGGACTTGCACCCCATGAGATCACGCCCATGCCGGGCGTTCCCAACCAATTAACTGGACACAAAAAACTGCGCCGGTTATCGCCACGTTATACAAATAGAGATTGATCCAGCATTACCAGATAATTATGTTGTAATTATGAAAAAGCTGGTTTTTGAGTGGGACGACACAAAATCCCTAGAAAACAGAAAGAAACATGGTGTCACCTTTGAGGAAGCACAATCTGTTTTCTTTGACGATCAAGCAATCCAGTTCTGGGATTCCGCACACTCAGAAAAAGAAGATAGGTTTTTCATGCTTGGCCTTAGCTTTAAGCTTAGGATTTTACTCGTAGTCCATTGCTTTCGAGAAAGTGACTCAACAATCCGTATTATTTCAGCAAGAAAAGCAACAAAAAATGAAAAAAGGTATTACCCAGGTGGTTAAAATGAAAAAAGAGTACGATCTTGGAAAAATGAAAAGCAGAAAAAACCCCTTTTCTAAGGAACTAAAAAAACAAGTTACGCTGAGAATGGGTGTAGATGTACTAGAATACTTCAAGAAGATGTCAGAAGAAACAGGAATTCCATACCAGAATTTAATCAATCTATACCTTCGAGAATGCGTTAACTCAAAAAGAAGAATATCATTCCAATAATACATGCAACACAAAGCGTTTCGCCGACCAGTGCCAGTGCGCGGAACTGGCCGGTGAACGCCACGTTATCAATTACAGGCTATGAGCAGGCGCTTTTAATCATCGACTTGCAAAGAGGAGCGAAAACCGCATGCACCATTTATTTCAGACGGTAGTATTTCTTTTGGTTGCCTTCATTCTTGGGGCGGCCGGCACCATTGCTGACGCTGCCGACATTTATCGGCACGTCGACCAGGCGGGGACAGACCATTACAGCAGCAAACAAACATCACCGAACCACGAAGTATTTCTCAAGGCCAAAACGGCTCTCGCCGTGCAGGAAACCAGTCCGATTAAAACTATCGGCAAGGGCATCCGAACGACATCTTCAGGCGGTACCTATCAGGTGGTGGTAGTGCGCGGCACCTGGCTGGAAATGGGCCGTCAATACGGGGCACTGGTGGCGACTGAGTTGCAGGAATTCCATGCCCGTATCACCGCCGATGTGGCAGCTCGTGGAGCAGGTCCGGCTCACCAGATGGAGATCGCCCGCTCCCTCTACGATGGTTATGCCGCACCGCTGCGCCAGATTCTGGATGGTATTGCCGAAACATCGGGGTTGTCGCACGACCAGGTGCTGGTGCTCAATGCCGGCATGATTCTCCTGACGCAAGCGGTTCTCGGTCATGAACCGCCATCCGCGTGCAGCGGAATCGGTGTCTGGCACACCTTCACGCCCGATGGGCGGTTGATTTTTGGACGGAACTGGGACATCCATCGTGAGTCGATGCTCCCCTACATGAAATATCTTGGCATTGCCGTTTTTCATCCGGATGGCCACATTCCGTTCGCCAATATCCACCCGCTTGGCAATATCTACCTTGAGACCGGCATCAACAGCAGAGGCGTTTTTATTGAACTCAACAACGGGGAGTACTCCGATCCGCGTTTTTATGAAGATCGGGAAGATTCCAGCGATCTGCTGGCCCGGGTATTGAGCACAAGCGAAACGTTGGAGGAAGCGGTGGCGACAATCCAGAAGGTACCCGCCGATATTTCGTATATCATCCAGGTTGCCGATGACCGTAAAGCGGTATCGATCGAACGGCCTACCTTTGGTTCTCGCGTGCTGCGCGGCGACAACGGCCTGCTGGTCACCTACAACAGTTTCGTCCCTCCATACCCCGAGAATTGGCGAGCCCGACTGAATCCGCCCCTCTCTGAAGAGCAGGACCCCCGGTATCGAAACCTGGTGTCACTCGCACATTCACCCCGTTATTTTGGAGCCCTCAATGCGGAAGCGATGATGGATCTCCTGGCGGTCCCCATCGAATCCGGTGGTGCTCTGCACGATGGCACGGTAATCCAGGTAGTCGCTCAGCCGGCAACCCTCACCGTCTGGCTCAGAGGAGTTGATTACTCAGCGTTCGAGAAGGTGGAACTGATGCCGCTGTTTTCGATTCCATGAATAAAAACGACACCGAGCCCGCTTCTCTTGCGATAAATATCAGATGACGCTGCCCTCAGTTGTCGGCTTGATATTCTGATTCATCCGGAAAAAATTGGTCGGGTCGTATGTTGTTTTGACCGCAACGAGCTTCCGATAGTTTTTGCCGAAGCTTGATTGCCACAGTTGCTGCGGATTTTCTCCAAACCCGGGAAAGTTGACATAGACCCCGCCGTTTGAGTAGCGGCTCATCGCTTCCCAAAAGCCGCGGACCCAGGCGATATTGCGCTCCGATTCGGTGGGATCGGACCAGGCCCCGTCGATGCTGAACATATAGTTCGCCGCCCGGTTCTGGTATGCGGTTGCCCCCTCATCGACCCGGCTCACGGCGCCGCCCATATGGCGGATAATCACCAGCAGGCGCGGGTTTGGCCGCCGCTTCACCCAGGACATCATGGTGTCGACCGCCGCGTCGCTCAGCCGATCCAGGAACAGTGATTTCCAGTAGTACAGATCACCATCCTGCATGAACTCATCAAAGCCCTGCTGCGCCTCGCGATAGGTGGTTGGGCCGCCGAGATCCAGGAGCGGCTCGCCGACTTCCCGCAGCGGTTTGAACAGCACCTCGCCCTGCTGCACCGGGCCGATGTACATTCCGTCCAGCAGACAGACGGGGGTGCCGTAGAGTTCCGCCGGCAGCTCCGGGTGTTCGGGAATGCCCCAGATGGCAAATGCTGTGGACGCTTCATCGGGTGCGCTTTCGGTGAAGCGACGCCAGGTTTCGAGCAGGGAGCGAGCCGTGTCGAAGGGGTAGATCGGGTTCAGGGTGACCACGTCCGGGCCGACCGGGTGCAGACGAAAGACAAAGGCGGTCACCACGCCGAAATTGCCCCCGCCGCCGCGCAGCGCCCAGAACAAGTCGCTGTTCTCGTTTTCGCTTGCCCGGCGCTTTTGGCCGTTGGCGGTCACGATGTCCACCGCCAGCAGATTGTCGCAGGACAAGCCGTGCTTGCGCCGGATATAGCCGACCCCGCCGCCCAGCGTCAGCCCGGCGACCCCGGTCAGCGAAACCTCGCCCCCGGGAGTCGCCAGCCCGTGGGCCTGGGCGGCGGCGTCTACATCGGCCCAAAGGGCACCGGCCTGTACCCGGGCGACGCGCGCCTGGGGGTCAACAGTTACGGAGCGCATTGCCGACAGGTCGATCATCAGACCGCCGTCGCAAACCGCATAACCGGCGACGTGATGCCCCCCGCCGCGAATCGAGACGAGCAGGTCGTTTTCCCGGGCCAAACGAACCAAACGAACAACATCATCTTCACCGGCACACCGTACGATAAGGGCCGGTCGCCGGTCGATCATGCCGTTCCAGACCTTGCGGGCGGCATCATAGTCGGGATCGTCGGGGAAGATGAGTTGTCCGTCAAGGCGGTCTGCAAACGTTTTCAGGGTCTCGGAATTGATGGTTGACGCGTTCATTGGGGCCTCCTCGCAATCGTTCGCAGTGCGTGATGTCACTGTCGTTTCAGAAATCAGGTTCATATTCCGGCGAACCCTCATGGGCTCAACCACCTGTAAGCAGAAAGCGTGCCACCCGCCGGGTTATTGCACTTTGGCCCTGTTTTCAATATCTTGCGAGCATGACATGCGCTGTTGACCATTTCTTGCAAAAAGAAAAAGCGAAATCTCGCAAAAACCGGTGGCGATCGCTCACCAATCAGCGAAATCTCGCAAAACGAAGAGCCGGCCATGGCCGGCCCTGGATCAGCATGGCATCGTGATGTCGAGGGCCTTGATGCGCGAATTGAGCGTTGAGGGCGGCAGATCCAGCAACCGGGCGGCACCGTTTGGGCCGGATACCCGCCCATTGCTTGCTTTCAGCGCGTTGATGATATTTTGCTTTTCATAGGTCTTCATTTCGGCGTCGGTGACAACCCGCTGTTCGGGAAAGACCGGTGATGCAACCTGCTCAGCACCGGAATCGGCGGGGCTGTCCGGCAGGCACCGACGCAGATCCAGCCGGCCCTCGATTGCCGTAATGATCGCCCGTTCGATAACGTTTTGCAACTCCCGAACATTGCCGGGCCAGGCATACGACTTCAAACGCAGCTCGTCCGCGGGACGCAGCGGCTCAATACGGCGACCCAGCCGGCGGGCAAACTGCTCGATAAAGGCGGATGCCAGCAAAAGCACATCGTCGCCACGCTCCCGCAGCGGCGGAAGCACAATTGGAAACACGTTCAGCCGGTAGTACAGATCCTGCCGGAACGTACCGGCGGCCAGCATCGTTTCCAGATTCTGGTTGGTGGCCGCCACGATCCGTACATCCACGATGCGGGTTCGCGCGCTTCCCACCGGCTCGTACTCCCCTTCCTGCAGAACCCGCAACAGTTTCGGCTGCAGCTCCAGCGGCAGTTCGGCAAGCTCATCAAGAAACAGCGTTCCCCCGTCGGCCAGGGTAAATCGCCCCACGCGGTTCTGCGTCGCGCCGGTAAAGGCCCCCTTGCAATGGCCGAACAACTCGCTTTCCAGCAGACCGGCTGGAATGGCCGCACAATTGACTTTGATCAGCGGTCGATCGTTCCTGCGACTCGCCGCATGCACCATTCGTGCAATCAGTTCCTTGCCGGTGCCGGTCTCCCCGCAGAGAAGCACGGCGGCATCGGTGTCCGCCACCTGGCGGACATCATTGAGCACGCGCAAAAACGACCGGCTGCTGCCGATAATCTCGCCGCAACCGGCAACATCTTTGAGTTCTTCCTTGAGCAGTTCGGTCTCGATGCGCAGGCTCCGGATGCTGGCTTCAGCGGCCAACCGCTCGGTAATGTTGCGCAGGATCAGAATCGTTCCACGATGCGCGGGATCGTCGATGCGAGAAAGCGTGGCCTCGGCCTGGAATTCCGAGCCATCCGCGGCGCGCACGCTCAGATACTCGGGCACCCAGCACTTCTCCGCTGGCCCGGAAGCAGACGCCATCCGACCGATCAATTCATGCAGCAGGGCGCCGTCGGCCGCCGGCAGAAACTCCGCCAGAGGGCGCCCCCTGGCCTGATCAGCCGGAATTTTCAAGGCTCTGACCGCCTCACCGTTCATCAAACGGATCAAGAGCTTCTCATCAAGTTCGATGATTGCATCCGGCGCCATGTCAAGCAGCTGACGCAATCGTTGTTCGCGTTCCCGCACCCGCTTTTCCGCCTGGATACGGCACAATTCCGCCGCGGCCCGGGCGGCAAAGATGCGCATGATGGCGAGCGTGGATTCCTGCTGCGGCATCGGCTTGCGGTCCATCACAGCCAGATGCCCCAGGACGTTGCCGGCGGTATCCTTGAAGGGAATACCGAGATAGCTGACCATGCCCATGGCGGCCAGATCCGGATCGTCCGGAAAGACGCCTGCCACCTGATCGGCCACATGGTACATCTGCCCGTTTTTGATGACCACCTCGCACGGCGTGCCTTTGACAGATGCTTCACCATCGTCGTGCAGGGTGCCGTCCAGATAGAAAGCCAGCGGCCGGAGTTTCTGAAATGCAGCGGTATACTCGGTCACCCAGGCCGCCGGTACCCGAAGCGCCCCGGCCAGATTGACCACCAGGGCCGAAAAGAACGTTTCGCCGGTTTCGGCGGCCGTCCCTTCGAGGATGGTGCGCAAAACGGCATCCATGCTGTCTTGGTCGGTCGGATTCTTCATCACATCCCTATTCCCACGGCAGGCGCATCGGCCGTCAACCCGCCGGGATAGCGTTCACCGCCCCCGTGACAGCACGCCCGGATCACGACTCCGTGGCATAGTCTTTTAAACCTTTTGTAAGGCGCAATGGCAATATGTCAAATCTTCAATAAAAGGTATCAGAACACAATTAATCCATCATTGACATACTCACGTCAACATGAACCCCCTTACCATCTTGATTACTGTCAATCACCTCCTGTAATGACCGTGGCAGCAGGGAGCTTAGTTTGTGGTCACGGTCCTCTGGTTTCCGACAGAAGACACCGAGGAAAGCGAGGGTGAGCCCCAGGGCGATGAGTGCCAACGGGAAAAGTATCGAACTTTTGAAAATGGCGAAGATACTGGCAAAGGACACCAACGGCTTACCGCTGCACTTGACGCCTCAGAAAGAGGCACGCTTTTTCGGTCAGGCGGCATCGCTTCTGGGCGCCTTGACCGCTCTACCCGTTGGAGCGGGTGCCTGGGGTAGGAATATTGATATCGAGGCAATGCGCAATATCCCGCAGCACCTGGCAGAGTGATACAACGGAGCGTTCGTGGTACTGGTGCTGACTGGAACTCCGTCAGACCGTGCACGGCGAATGAAGCCTCCGGCAAATCTCGCAAATTGGAATAAAGGTCCAGCCACGTGTCTTCCTGCGTGAAAAAGCACAGAAACCTTTTTTTCAAGGCATTCAGTATTATGGTTCTGGTAGTTGAGCTGTTCTAATCATCATGTATCCAGCAGGCTGCCGCCCAGTTCACTGTCATATTCCGTAGCTGCTGTTCTTTGGGGCAAAGCGTTTTCGTGGTGAGAAAACAGCATCCGCTTACGAGAAAATCCATCAGAGGGGCACCATGATCAATTTACACTCGTATCTTGCAACCGTCGAAAAGAACATTGAAAACTGGGAAAAGGAAATATATAGATTCAGGGTTATCGCGGAAGAGGCCGATCCCAATCCGCAAATCGAGCACTATCAAGTTATCGAGGACATCGTCGCCAAAGAAAAGGCCATCAAAGAGAAGTTCGCGAAACTCAAGGAACAAGGTGAGCCTGGCTGGAATGAGACGGCAATGGAAGAATTTGACGAACTCCAGAAGTCCCTGGAAAAGGCTATCGAATCAGCCAGAATTGCCCGGTAACTGATGCCTTCTTGTCGTTGCAAGTGGATTTGAGCAGGTTACCGACCCGAAGAAAAAGGGTAGGTGTACAATCACGGTCAGCACCGACACGCTTGTAAGAGTTTTCGGAAACCCCTTCACCCCCGGTTATTGTCAATCAGCTCCTGTAACGGCTGCGGCAACAGAGAGCGTAGTTTTGTGGTGATCCTCCGTTCGTGTTTCTGCCAAAGAATGCCGAGGAAGACGAGGGCGAGGCCGAGGCCGGTGAGCGCGAACGGGAAGAGGATCGAGTTTTTAAAGACGGTGTAGGCGAGGTGGCCGAGATAGCCGGTGACGCCGAGGCCGCCGAAGACGGCAAAGACCCGGCGCGACAGGATAGCGCCGATGACGATCAGTCCCAGGTTGATGCAGAGGTAGAAGAACTTGCTCAGCTCGCTGTCTGAGCGCATCATCGACAGGCCGCCCCAGAAGGCGAGCAGGCCGAAGAGGTAGAGCCAGAACGCGAAGTCCTTCGTGTGGCGGGTGCGCAGATCGACCCAGAAGGCAAACAGCAGCATGAGCAGGCCGAACCACAGCGAGACCAGCTTGCGCAACTCCCAGGTGGTATCTTCCTGGCCGAAGATGAACGGGGTCAGATCCATGCTCAGGTACCAGAGGGTGACCGCCACCGGCATGATCAAAAACGGCAGCCGGTAGCAATACAGGGCTATGGCGGCCACGGCCAGGGTGGCCAGTTCCATGAACAGCCAGCGCCAGTCGATGTAATTATGGTAGTCACGGTACACCCTGCCCTCCACCCAGAGACCGAGGCCGGACTGTAGGCCGTAAATGGCGAGCGGGGTCAGTACGACGACGAAGGCGGCGGTGATGCCGGCCGGGATCGGCAAGCGGCGGCGCAGCAGGAATTCGGTGAGCCAGATGCCGCCCACGCCGTAGGCCAGCGCGATGGCGAGCAACCCCCAGCCGCCGAAGGCCTCCCAGCCCAGGGTCATGAACAAGCTCATCGCCCCGATGGCGATCAGGCCGCCCAGGTAATAGAGAATGTGGTTCATCCGGAAGCCCGGCGTATCCTCGCGCCGGCCGGCAAGAAAATCCCAAAGGTTGTCGGCCTGCTGCTCGCCGAGCAGGCCCCGCGCCACGGCCTCCTTGAGCAGGCGGCGGTTGATCTCCATGATAACCTCCAATCGGTCCGATCGGTTCGGGGTGCCGGCCGCCGTTACAGAATCTGGCTGAGAAACAGCTTGGTACGCTCGTGCTGCGGGTTATTGAAGAACTCCTCAGGCACGTTCTCCTCGAGGATCTCGCCGCCGTCCATGAACATGACCCGGTGGGCGACGCTTTTGGCAAAGCCCATCTCGTGGCTGACGACGATCATCGTCATGCCGTCCTGGGCCAGGCTGATCATGACGTCGAGCACTTCCTTGACCATCTCCGGGTCGAGCGCCGAGGTCGGTTCATCAAAGAGCATGACGTTGGGCCGCATGCACAGGCTGCGGGCGATGGCCACTCGCTGCTGCTGCCCACCGGAGAGCTGGCCGGGATATTTTGCCGCCTGCTCGCTGATGCGGACCTTTTCAAGGAAATAGCGGGCGGTTTCCTCGGCCTCTTTTTTCGGGGTTTTGCGTACCCAGATCGGCCCGAGCATCAGGTTCTCGAGCACGGTCAGGTGTGGGAAGAGATTGAAATGCTGGAATACCATGCCCACCTCGGTACGGACCTTCTCGATGTTTTTCAGATCCTTGGTCAACTCGATGCCGTCGACGACGATGCGGCCGCGCTGGTGTTCCTCGAGCCGGTTGATACAGCGGATCAGCGTCGATTTTCCGGAGCCGGACGGGCCGCAGATAACGATCCGCTCGCCGCGATTGACGGTGAGGTTGATATTTTTCAGGACGTGAAAATCGCCGAACCACTTGTGCATCTGCTCGATGACGATGATCGGGGCGGTGTCGGTGCCAAGTTCTGCTTGCATACGCTCTTCCTTGGTGTATCGGGAGGCGGACCGGTCCCTACCGGCCGGTATCGAGTTCCTTTTCCAGTTTTCTGCTGTAGTTGGACATCGCAAAACAGCAGATAAAATAAATAAGTGCAACGAAGATATAGGCCTCCGCCGAGTAGCCCATCCACTTCGGGTCGCTGAGCGTGGTCTGGGTGGTTTTCAGCAGGTCGTAAAGCGCGATGATGACGACCAGCGAGGTATCCTTGAAGGCGGAAATAAGGATACTCACCGATGGCGGGATGACGATCTTCAGAGCCTGGGGCAGGATGATCAGCCGCATCGTCTGAAAGTAATTGAGGCCGAGCGATTCGGCCGCCTCGTACTGGCCGCGGTCGATCCCCTGCAGACCGCCGCGCACCACCTCGGCGATATAGGCGGCGGTAAACAAGATGATGGCCGCCTGAGCGCGCAGGATCTTGTTGACGGTGACGCCTTCGGGCAAGAAGAGCGGGAAGACCACCGACGACATGAACAGCAGGCTGATCAGCGGCACGCCGCGGATCAGCTCGATGTACACGACGCAAAACGACTTGATGACCGGCATCCGCGACTGACGGCCAAGGGCCAGCACCACGCCGAACGGATAGGCAGCGGTGAGGCCGAAGACGGAGAGCAGCAGGGTCAGCGGCAGGCCGCCCCAGTTGGCACTCTCGACAACCGTCAGGCCGAACAGACCGCCCTTGAGCAGCAAGCCCATCGTGAACAGACCGACCAGCCAGAGCCAGGCAAGGTATGTGTTCCAGCGCGTGCGATCCCGGCTGTAGACGAGCAACGCAACGAGAATACCCATGGCCAGCAGCGGCCGCCACTGCAGATCGTGGGGATAGAAACCGAACAGGATGAAACGGATATTGGCGGTGATGATCGACCAGCAGGCGCCGCCGGCGGCCTTGCATTCATCGCTGCCGGTGAGCCAGACGGAGTCGATAAAGGCCCATTTGATCATTCCCGGCACCGTCAGCCAGAGCAGATAAGCAACGGCAACGGTCAGCAGCGAATTGAACCAGCCGTTAAACAGGTTGGCCCGGGCCCAGCCAATGATGCCGACCTCGGTGACCGGTGGCTTGATCTCGTCGCTGTGGCTTGCGCGTGCGGGCAGTTCCATGGGACCTCTACCGCTCCACCAGTTTGATCTTTTTGTTATACCAGTTCATAAAGGCCGACGTGGACAGGCTGAAGATCAGGTAGACGATCATGATCAGCGCCACCCCCTCGATCGCCTGACCGGTCTGGTTGATCGTCGTCCCGGCAACCGAGACGAAATCGGGATAACCGATGGCCACCGCCAGCGAGCTGTTTTTCGTCAGGTTGAGCATCTGACTGGTCAGCGGCGGGACGATGACCCGCAGGGCCTGGGGCAGGATGATCAGGTGCATCACTCTCCCGGGCCGCAGGCCAAGCGAGGTGGCGGCCTCGCGCTGGCCCTTGCCCACCGACTGGATGCCGGCCCGCACCACCTCGGCGACAAAGGCCGCGGTGTAGAGCACCAGACCGAGCAGCAGAGCGGTAAACTCGGGGCTGATGGTCACCCCGCCGCGGAAGTTGAAGCCGATCAGTTCGGGAACGTTCATTGCGGTCGGCGCTCCACCGAGCCACCAGGCCAGCAGCGGCAGGCCGACCAGCAATGCCAGCGACACCCGCAGCAGTGGAAAGACCTGGCCGGTTGCGGCCTGGCGCCGAAGCGCCCAGCGCCGCAGGAAGAAGATAACGATACAGCAGGCCAGAAATACAACGGCGGCGGCGGAAAACGCCTCGTGCCAGTGCGGCACGCCGAAAATCATCCCGCGATTGCAGAAAAACAGCCCGGGCAACGGGTTGAGCGCCTGGCGCGGCCCGGGCAGCATCTCGTAGAAGAAGGCGTACCAGAAAAAGAGCTGGAGCAGGATCGGGATGTCCTGAAATATCTCGATATAGGCAGCCGCAATCTTTGAGACGAGCCAGTTCGTGCTGAGCCGGGCGATCCCGAGGATGGTGCCGAGGATAACGGTCAGGATGATACCGATAAAGGAAACAATCAGCGTGTTGAGGAAGCCGACTACCAGGGCCTTGCCATAGGAGTCGGCGGCCGAATAGCTGATCAGCGATTCACCGATCTCAAAGGCGGCCTCCTTTTCCAGGAACTGAAAACCCGTCGAGATCGATTGGCGTTCGAGATTGGCCAGCGTGTTGCTGATCAGGTAATAGCCGAGCAGCGCCACTCCCACCATGGTGACGATCTGATAGAGGATCGACAGCTTGGTGGGATCACGCAAAAACGGTATTTTTTCCGGTGCTCTCGTCTGCATACCCGCCGTCGGGTGATGCCCGAACCGCGGTCCGGGCATCACCGAAAAGATGGCCCGTTATTTAAACGGCGGAGAATACATGAGGCCGCCGTCGGTCCACAGGGCATTGAGGCCCCGCTCAAGCATCAACGGCGTCTCGACACCGACATTGCGCTCGAAGACCTCGGCGTAGTTGCCGACCTGCTTGATGATATTATACGCCCAGTTCTCCTCGAGACCGAGCGCCTTGCCGTTACCCGGTGAAACGCCGAGGAACCGCTGCACCTTCGGATCGGTGCTGGCCATCATCTCATCGATGTTGGCCGAGGTGATACCGAGCTCTTCGGCCTCGATCATCGCCAGTACCGAGTAGTTGACCACATCCATCCACTGGTCGTCACCATGCCGCACCGCCGGGGCCAGCGGCTCCTTGGAGATAATCTCGGGCAAGAGCGCATAATCTTCCGGATTCGGCGCTACCGCACGGATGCCGGCAAGCTGGGAGGCATCCGAGGTCATGCAGTCGCAGCGCCCGGCGAAAAAGGCCTTGGACAATTCGGCGGTGCTCTCGATAACCACCGGGTTCATTTTCATGTTCTTCACCCGGAAGTAATCGGCGACGTTTTGTTCGGTGGTGGTCCCGGGCAGGACGCAGACCGAGGCGCCGTCAAGTTCCGTGGCGCTTTTCACCCCGAGCGCCTTGGGCACGAGGAAGCCCTGGCCGTCGTAGTAGTTGACCTGAACGAAATTAAGGCCGAGATCGGTGTCGCGGCTCAGGGTCTTGGTGGCGTTGCGGGTGAGCACATCGACTTCGCCCGACTGCAAGGCGGTAAACCGGGTCTTGGCGGTCAGCGGCGTGTATTTGACTTTTTCCGCGTCGCCGAAGACGGCGGCGGCGACGGCACGCGCGGTATCGACATCGAGGCCGCGCCAGACACCTTTTTCGTCGGGTTTGGCAAAGCCGAACAGATCCCCGTTCACGCCGGCCTGGATAAAGCCCTTCGCCTTGACGTCATCAAGGGTTCCCGCTGTTGCAACTCCGGTGGCCAGGCAGAATGCCGCTGCCATGACCGGGATCGTCCGCATCACGTGTTTCATCGAAGCCCTCCTTGTCATTGAAGAAGTGTCTGAGACGGATTTCGACCGCACCGGGCGGCCGTCTGCACCACTATGTCAAATCGGCATCGGGCCGATGACATGACGACTGGAATTGGCTGGAACCCCCCACACTGTGCTCTTATCACAAGAATAGCCGTTGCTGTCAAGTTGTTTGACGGTCGGCGGCGCACGACACGCCGATCACTGCCCAAGATAATTCTTGAACTCCTCCTGAACCCGTGGGTAGCGAATGGCAAAGCCGAGCCCTTCAAATTTTTCGGTGATCAGCTTCTTCGTGTTGACCCCGACCACCAGGCCATCCTCGGTGATCAGCGGCCCACCCGAATTACCGGGATAGATCCGGGCATCGGTCTGGATATAATCGTCACGGGTCCCGGAGATGACTCCGGCGGTAACGGAGTTGCTCAACTGCAGCGGCGAGCCGATGGCATAGACCGGCCGCCCGGAAATCACCGCTTCAGGCGGAGCGGGCCGCAGATACGGCGTAACGAAGCCGTTGAGCTTGAGCAGCGCGAGGTCGTGGGTGTCACTGACGCGGTAGAGCAGCGCCGACTGTTCGGCGCCGTCGGCAAGGATCACGACAAACCGCGACTGCCGGGCCAACTGCTCATTGCCGGCGCGCCAGCCATCGCGCTGTTGCCGGAAGTCCCGTTCCCGGCGTTCGAACTCGTCGCGGTGGGTCTGAAAATCGCGCTGCCAGGCGCGCAATGTGCGCTCGCGCTCCTGCAGGTTGCGTTCGACCTCGCGGCGCTGCTGCGGGTCGATCCGGTTGCCGTATTCGGCGACCCGCCGGGCAAACGTTTCCCGATCGCTGACAAGCCGCCGCTCATAGTCGGCGATCCGAGCCCGCTCCTGATCGAGGATTCGGCGGTTGTGTTCCAGTTGTCGGCTCGCTTCGCCAATCTGCTGCTCGATCTGGCGATTGTTTTCCTCGCTGCCGCGAACCACGTGGCGGTTGGTGACGATCACCCCCTGATCGTTGACGAAAAACCCGGATCCGGAACCGGTCTCGGTTTTGATCATCACCACCGCTTGGCTGGCTGTTTCCACCGGCGTGCGGCCGGGAACGGCGGCGGCAAGCACCGCCGCCAAGTCCCGAGACCCGACCGGCGGTGCGACGGCGGACGAAGCGGGCGGATCGGCGGCACCACGCGGGCGTGGGGCGCGGTCGGTGACGTTGTACCTGATTTCCGAGATCTCGGAGAGGCTGATGGTGACCATCCCGCCGAACTGCTGATAGCTCACCCGGTCTCCGTCCCGCTCGATAAAATCGGTTTTGATGACGACGCCGTTTTTCAGATGAATCTCGTGACCGCACCAACCGGTTCCGGCCATTGCCAGGACCAAGGCGCAT
>CAZSOA010000082.1:0-13903 GCA_964608305.1 uncultured Desulfofustis sp.
GTTTTCGGCTGAACCAAGACTCTTGTTGCGGTCATGCCCGAACCAGACCCCGGACAGCAACCGGTCGTGGAACCCGATAAACCACGCATCCCGGTTATCGTCAGAGGTTCCGGTCTTGCCACCGGCCGTCTTCGGCAAACCAGCGGCAGCCCGGCCGGTTCCCTCGGTAATGACCCGCACCAGCAACCTCCGCATCTGTTCGGCAGTTCCCGCCGAAATCACCTGGCTGGTTTCCGGGTGAGCGCGATACAGTTCATTGCCGGCGCCGTCGGTAATCCGATCGATCAGGGTCGGCTGGCTGTACCGTCCACCACAGACAAACGGTACATAGGCGCCGGTCATCTCCAGCAACGAAACATCGGCCGATCCGAGTGCAAGCGACAGGTCCGGCGGCAACGCTGCGGTGATACCGGCCCGGCGGGCCTGTTCATGAACCGGCTTGACACCGACCTGCTGCATCAGCTTGACCGCCGGAATATTGTACGAGTGAATGAGCGCAGAGCCGAGCGTCACCGTCCCATGAAACCCGCCGGAAAAGTTCCGCGGCCGCCAGGCACGGCCATTTCCACCGGCAATGGTGAGCGGCTCATCGACAATCGTCGTGTCGGGTGAAAAACGTCGCTCAAAGGCGGTCGCATACAGGATCGGCTTGAACACCGACCCGGCCGGCCGTTTGGCCTGCACCGCCCGGTTGAACGGGGTTTTCGTATAGTCGGTGCCGCCGACCAGGGCACGGACCTTGCCGGAGCAGACCTCCAGGCAGATCAGCGCGCCCTCCGGTGGCGCCGTACCGCTGCCGACGGTGGCGCCGCGGGCGAAAACCGCGCGCTTCCCGTCGACAATCGCTTTATATGCCGCCTGCTGCAGCGCCTGATCAAAGTTGGTGTGGACACGAACCCCGGCGGTCTCGAGCGGTTGCCCGATCATCTGCCGGGCACGTTTTTGCACCTCCGAAAGATAATACCCGTCCTCCGCCAGCCGCACACCGAGCGGCGCGACGATGGATGGGCGCTGCTCGTAGGCTTTTCTTGCCGTCTCAGCGTCGATATAGCCGTCAACCACCATGCGATTGAGGACATAGCGCTGCCGGGCCTGGGCGCGGTCCCAATGATCTCGCGGAGAGTAGCGGCTCGGGGCCTGTGGCAAACCGGCGAGCAGGGCGATCTCAGCCAGATCGAGGTGTGCCGCACTCTTGCCGAAGTAGGTCCGGGCCGCGGCTTCCACGCCGTAAGCACCGCCGCCGAGATAGATATGGTTGAGATAGATGTACATGATCTCATCCTTGCTCAACAGGGTATCGATGCGCCAGGCGAGAATGGCCTCCTTGAATTTCCGCAGATAGGTTTTCTCCGAGGAAAGCAGCAACCCCTTGGCCACCTGTTGGGTAATTGTCGAACCACCCTGGCTCTTCCGGCCTTCCCGCAGATTGACCAGCACGGCCCGGAACACCGAAAACAGGTCTAACCCGGGGTGTTCATAAAAACGACCGTCTTCGGCGGCCACGAACGCCTTGGGCAACAGCGGCGGCATCTGATCAAGCCCGATAACGGTGCGATTTTCAACAAACAGCTGATCGACGATCCGGCCGTTCCGATCGTAGATCAGCGTCGTTTGCAGTGGTCGATACTGGGAGACGGAACCGATACCGGGCATATTGAGGTACTCGAAAGCGGCGAGCAGCCCGGCAAGAAAGCAGGAGAGCAGCACGGCCACGGAAAAGAAAAAGCCGATCACGTGTTTTTCGTTCAACGGCTTGCGTCGCTTGATCGAAGCCGTCTTTTTCGCTGCTGCACCTACCATAACCAGCCGTCCGTTATTGAAGAAAGAACAATTACCACCTATAGTGAAAAACTCGGCCTACTCTAGCCGCGTCACCGCAAACGAGCAACCGCAATTCACCGCAGCCGGTCATCGATCATGCCCAAAATTCGTATTCTTCCCGAACAACTCGCCAATCAGATAGCCGCCGGTGAGGTGATCGAACGCCCGGCCTCAGTGGTCAAGGAGCTGCTGGAAAACAGCCTCGACGCCGGGGCCGACCGGATTGAAATCGAGATCGACGGTGGCGGCACCCGGGCCATCCGGGTGATCGACAACGGTGACGGCATGGACGAGGACGATGTCCTGCTCTGTTTTGAACGCCACGGGACATCCAAGCTGAACACGGAAACCGATCTCAGCGCCATAACGACGCTTGGCTTCCGGGGGGAAGCAATCCCATCGATTGCCGCCGTTGCCAAGATGACCATAATCTCCCGTCCCCGCACCAGCGATCTGGGCACGATGGTGCTAGCGAACTACGGAGTGATCAAGACCGTGCAGGAATGCGGCGCGAAAATCGGCACTTCCATTGCGATCTCCAACCTGTTCGGCAACACCCCGGCCCGGCGGAAATTTCTGCGTACCGTCCGAACCGAGGTATCCCACATTGACGATACGGTAAAAAGCGCCGCCCTTGCCCGCCCCGATGTGTTTTTCGCGTTGCGCATCGACGGCCGAGAGACCCTGCGCCTCGATGCCGGTGACGATCCGCGTACCCGTCTGGCACAGTTACTCAATTACCACGGTGATCTGCTCCCGGTTGACAGCGGCGGAACCGGACCCGACGGCATCGCCGTCAGCGGTCTGCTTGTGCCGCCGGAGGCGACGACCCCGGTTGCCGAACGGTTGCGGCTGCTCGTCAACGGCCGGGTCATCCGCGATCGACTCCTGGTCCACGCGGTCAGCGAAGGGCTGCGTTCGTTTCTGCTCAAGGGACGCGCCCCGGCCGGATTTATTGCCGTCACCCTGCCGGCTGCAGCCGTCGATGTCAATGTTCACCCGGCCAAGCACGAAGTACGCTTTCAGGATGGGCGTACCGTCCACCACCTGGTCAGCAACGCCGTTCGCGACGCGATGCTGCGTAATCAACAACGGCTCCGCCGGGATATGTTTCAGGTTCCCGAACGCCTGGAGCCCCGTGTCGAGCCGACTCCCGGACCAACGCCGACAAAACCGGCTGCAAAGCCTGCCGGCACCGCGAAACAGCCTGACGTAGCCGCAGCCGTTGCCGGCGCCCCAAAACTTCCATGGCGACCGCCGGCAACCGCCGAGGAGCAGATCGAACTTGTTTTGGGGACGACGCACAACACCACACAGGAAGCTGCGACCGGCGTGCCTGAACCGGTCCAGGTCGAAGACTTGATCGTCATCGGCACGTATCGCGATCTCTACCTGTTCTGCCGAAATCGAGACTCCCTCGTGGTGATCGACCAGCATGCCGCCCACGAACGATTGCTCTTCGAGGACTTGCGCAATCAGTTCACCCGCGGCCGACTGGCGTCACAGCAATTGCTCTTTCCGGTAACCACAGAGTTGACCGCCCGTCAGGCGGAGATTGTCGAAAACAATCTGGCAACCCTGGAACAGATGGGCTTTGGCCTACGCGATTTCGGTGGAACCACCTGGGTGATCGGTGCCGTGCCTGCCCTGGCAGCCAGGCTGCAACCACAACAATTACTCATCGATGTGCTTGCCTCCTTCGGTGATGATCGAACCACCGCCGGCGGCAGCATCATCGACACGGTGCTCGCAACCATGGCCTGCAAGGCCGCCGTCAAGGCCGGCGATCACCTCAGCGATCGGGAAGTGCGGGCATTGCTTGAACGAATGGCGCGCGCCGAGCTCTTCTCCCATTGCCCGCATGGTCGGCCGGTGGTCAAAACCTTTCGCGAAACGGATCTGAAGAAATGGTTCTCTCGAACCTGATCAGCGTACGGGCGGGCGTCCCGGCGCGGCGTATCTGCTGCTGGCTGCTGGTGCTGCTGCTTGGTCTGCCGGCGGGCTGCGCCAAACAGCCGACCGGCCGCATCATGGAGGTCACCGCCTATTGCGGCTGTGCAACCTGCTGCGGCTGGGAACGGGGCAGTTGGCGCTACCTCAAGCTTGATTTCTGGAATAAATATGTCAGCGTCGGATCGCGGCGCGGCGCCGTCTATACCGGACAGACGGCAAGCGGCACCTACCCGCGGGAGCCGCAAGAGGGGCTCTTTTCGCTGGACAGCCTGCAGCGGCCGTGGATGATACCGGTGCGAGTCCTGCCGTGGTACCTGCTGCCGCACAGCGGCACCATTGCCGCGGACACCGCCTATTACCCATTCGGGACCCGGATGCACGTCCCCGGCTGGGGCTGGGGAGTAGTAGAGGATCGGGGAAGCGCCATCAAGGGACCGGAGCGGATCGACATCTATTACAAATCACACGGCGACGCCCTGCACTGGGGCCGGCGCCGTGTCCATGTCCGTATCGAACGTCCGTAAATGACATCGAAACCATCACCGATGAACAATACTACCACCTCGATCCTTCCCATCACCGTAATCGGCGGCGGCCTCGCCGGCTGCGAGGCCGCCTGGCAAATTGCCCGCAGTGGCTGCCCGGTCAGACTCTACGACATGAAACCGCAGGTCTTCAGCCCGGCCCACGAATCAGCCGATCTGGCCGAGTTGGTCTGCTCCAATTCGCTGCGTTCGAATGATCCACACAGTGCGGTCGGGCTCCTCAAGCAGGAGATGCGGCGGTTGCACTCCCTGCTTATGGAGGTTGCCGAGCTCACCGCCGTTCCTGCCGGCAAGGCGCTCGCGGTCGATCGATCCCGATTTTCCCGGACGATCACCGAGGCCATCACCCGGCATCCACTGATCACTGTTGTCAGGCAAGAAATCACCGAGATTCCACCACCGGACGAATCGATCTGCATCCTCGCCACCGGGCCGCTGACCGCAGCTCCGCTGGCTGAATCACTGGCCGCTCTGACCGGCAGCAAGCGCCTGTTTTTCTACGATGCGATTGCCCCGATTCTCTATCGGGAATCGCTTGATCTGACGATCATCTACGAGAAATCGCGATACGACGACGGACCGGGTGATTACCTGAATTGCCCGCTCGATCAAGCCGCCTACGAGCGGTTTATTGCGGCACTGGCCGAGGCGGAATACATGCCGTTGCACGACTTCGAGGAGGTGAAATACTTCGAGGGCTGCCTGCCGATCGAAGTGCTGCGCGCCAGAGGTGCGGAAACCCTGCGCTTCGGCCCGATGAAACCGGTCGGCCTTGAAGATCCGCGCAGCGGTCGGATTCCGTATGCGGTTGTCCAACTCCGCAAAGAAAACCGGCAAGGGTCGCTGTATAACATGGTCGGCTTTCAGACCAAGCTGACCTACCCTGAGCAAAAGCGCGTATTCCGCCTGATCCCGGGACTGGAAGCAGCGGAGTTTGCCCGCTTCGGCTCCGTTCATCGGAATACCTTCCTGTGCGCCCCGGATCTGCTGCAGCCGACCCTCCAGCTGAGAAGACGACCGGATATCCTGATCAGCGGACAACTCAGCGGTGTCGAAGGCTATGTGGAATCGGCCGCCATGGGGTTGCTGGCCGGGATTAACGGCGCCCGCCTGGCCTGTCGCCAACCGGCGCTCGTCCCACCACCGCATACCGCACTGGCGGCGCTTATCAGTCATTTGACCGAGACGGACCCGCGCCATTTCCAGCCGTCAAACGTCAATTTCGGCCTGTTTCCGGTCTGGGAGGGGAAAGTCCCCAAACGACTCCGCGGCCAGCGACGCGCCGAAGCGTCCGCCACAGCACTCACTGCCTGGATAGCCGCCAACGGCCTTGATAACGGGGCCCCAATCAAGCCGCTTCAGAGCTCGGTGAATCCCCAAAACGGATAGTCTAGACGATAGCCGGCCACGAGGCCGGGACTATGTTCCCGGCTGGCCACCAGCCAGAGATTATTGATTCGCTGCCTGGTTTCAGGCAGATCCTGCTGCTCCCAATCGGGGAACAGGACAAACGCGTTATCGGCGCTGTACTCGATGTCGCCGGATCCTTTGAACACCCCCAGGTGCGGTGTTTCCCGATAGGACCCATGCTCTCCTCGCGACAGCTCGGAAATAATGAGAAACGACACCTGCAGTTCGTCGCGAATCGACTCGAACTGGCGCAACCAGGCATCGATACCGCTGCGCCGCTCGGAAATGTCTTTGAACGGCAGCTTGTGCAGACTATCGACGACCACCACCGGATAGTCACGCTCGGTCTCATGACGGACAAAATCGATGTGCCGGCGCATGATCTCCGGCGTCAGTTTGCGATCGTTGACGATCCGAAACCAGTTGAGTAATTTCTTGAAATCCTGACGTGCCCCCTGAAGACGCTTACGGTCACCGGCCTCGAGGTGATCGGCAGAGAGGGACCCGACCGGCAGCCTGCTCAGACGCGCCAGGGTGCGCTGGAGGATTTTCTGACGGCCGTTCTCGAAATCGTAGTAGATGACCGGTATGCCCCGACGCGCCATATCGGTGCCGACCTGGATCAAAAAACACGACTTGCCGACCTTCGGAGCGCCACCGATGATATTGATGCCGTGCAGGCCGTCAATGGCTCGATCGAGTTTTGCAAAGCCGGTGGTGAGCCCCCGATAATCACTCCCCTCCTGCTGCTGCAATCGATGAAAAAAGCGATCATGCTCCCGTTTCGGCGTGGCAAACGGTGAAAAGGCCCGGGAATTCCGAGCCATGCCGACCACCGCGCCACTGAACTCCTGACCCTTGTCGCAGGCAAGCTGCCAGAGACTGTAGTTGCGCCCCAGACCGGCCGGCCAGCCGAGCAGGCGAACTTTGTAACCGATGCGGGACGCCAACGCCCGTGCACGCGTTTCCGCCTCGGCGTTATTGACAATGGCGATGAACAGGGTGCGAACATACGCGAACCGCTGTGGGTCGATCGCTTCAAACAGCTGGCTGTCCGGCACAGCGATTCCCGGCAGACCGATCTGCTTGAGTGCCAGCAGGTTATCCTCTCCTTCACAGAGTACCAGCGCGCCGTTTTCACAACGCCCGATATCCTCGACGTTGAAGATCTGAAACGACTCAGCGGTCATTGCCTGGTCGCCATGCCAGAAGCAATCGCTGGGACGATCGGGAAACACACAGCGCGCCGCGTAGCAGTTCCCGTCTTCCTGAAAATAGGGATAGACGAGATAGCGCCCGTTATAACCGATGCGCTGCTCCTGCAGGACCGGCAGGCCGATTCCTGCATCGTGAAAACGAGCCAGGATGGGTTCGCTCAGATTATCCTGCCAGGCCCTGACCTGTTGATTAATCGTCTGGACCGGATAATCGGTCTGCCGCAGCAGCGGCTCTCGATCCGGATCGAACCCCGGGGTGGTTTCCGGACTGATTTTGGCCAGCGCGGCAAACCAGAGCGGAAAACCACCGGGCACACAGCGATTGAGGCAACGGAAGTAGCCGTGAAAGAAACCGTCGGGATTCACGGTCACCACGAGGCGTTTCCTGCCGTCCAGCCCCTTGTCGGCACAAAACGGGCAGTCTGCCGTATAGATGGTCTTGTCAAGCACACCGTCGGCGAGATGGCGCTGATAAAAACGGGAGACCGCCTGTGCGTAATCACTCATCGTTAAATACCGTTTTTTCCCCGGCCAACCAGTCGATCATGATGGAAAACCGCTCCTGCAGGCTTTGATTATGGCCTGCAAATCGACCGAAGCGATCTCCTCGATAAAACGGACATGCACCGAATACTCGTTTTCCATGGCCTGATGGCCGCGCACGGCAATGATCATCCCGAGAATGCCGACCTGCCGATCAACGGCGCCCTCCATCGGAAGCACGACCCGGACACTGCGGCCGAGCAGCAATCGGGCGTTTTTTTTCTGAGAGATTCGCAGGTAGAACGAAACACCGCCCTGAGAAATATCAAACAGTTCGCCTTTGGAGGCAATTCCGGTTTCCCGTCCTTTGCTGTCAAGCAGCAACGAGGTCACCCGACCGGATATCTGGTGACGTTTATTCGCCCGCCGGTCTCTGCCGCTCGTCTTGAAGAAGGGCTGCAGGCTGGCGAACTTCATACAGAAATCGTGAAGCTTCGATTCCAGGGAAGGGAAATCTTCCCGCCAGGCGAGCAGCGTTTCAATAGTGAGGCGCAAAATCTCCGTTCGCGCCAGACAGACCACATTGACCGTCCAGACCGATGCCTCAAAAACCGTGTCCGCCCCGATGATATCGCCGCGGCCGGCGGTCTTGACGAGAACTTCGCCGGTTTTATCCCGATAGGTGATGCGCACCTTGCCGCTGTTGATCAGATAGAGTCCCGACTGCAGATCGCCTTGGCGGACGACATACTGCTCATTTTGATACAGCGCCCGCTGCAACGCATGAAAAAAAGTGGCGAACTCCTCGGTGGTCAAAGCTTCGTAGAGTTCCGACCATACCTCGATCTGATCCTTGTCGATGGAAGATATTTTTTCCTCCTCGATCAATTCCGCTGCCCTGATAATCTCGGTCAGGGCCATCGGATCTACTTCAATCAACCACTCCCGCAGGGTTTCCGCTTCCTGAAAGCGCTGTTTTGTCACCGATCTGGCGATCATTTTCATGATCGCTTCCCGCGCCAGTTCCTGTTTGCCTTGAGCCAGCAGGTCTTTTACCTGATGGGTCTCCGGCAGATGCCGCAACCGTTCCGCCAAAGAGTCTGCTTTGGCCGGCGCCGGCGGTTGCGGTGAACGCGGTTTTTGCGCTGTTTCCGTTGTACCGGGAAGACCGGTGGTTGTCGGGCTGCTGCCCCTGCGCTCGGCCAACAATGCACGGACGGCCTGTTCGGCGTCGATAAAGAGTTGCTGGTCGAGTTTTCGATTGGCTTTTTTCTGGCGGTTGTCGACAAAATGCTGCAGCGCCGACCGGCCGGTCTCGGAGCCGGATCGAGCCAACGCCTCGATGATCTCCCGGATCAGCGGTTCGCGAACTCCTTCCGAATAATGTTCCTGATCCTCGAGCAGCACCGCCAGTTGCTTGATCGTTTCGTCGTCGGTGGAGCGTTTCAGCGCTTTGACGATCTGTACCAGCATGGTCTCACCGGCCGTCTTCAGCGCGGCGAGCAGCGCCTGATTGCGCTGATCTTTACTGATGGTGTAGATGCAGGCGAAGGCTTCACGCTGGACGCGCAGATCTTCATGCCGCAGAAACGGGATGATGGCGGCAACCTGTTCGGGGCCGGCTACCTCACCGGCGAGTTTGATCAAATTCCGCTTCCCATACCAGGGCATCGGCTCAGGCAGTTTATCGAGGACCACCGTCAGGATGACCGGCCCCATACCGGCCAACAAGCTGATGATACGCAACCGATCTTTCGGTTCCTCCTCCTGCAACAACTTGTCGATCAGAAAGGTTGCCGCCGGCCGCCCCATCATGCTCAGCCGTTCGCCGGCCTTGCTCGCTCCCTCGCTTTCAAGGAAACGCACAAAGAGTTTTTCAAACATCTCACGGTGGTACGAGCGATCCTGAATACGACCGACCAGGGCGGGGATGGGTGCCGGCTTGGCCAACTGTCCGGTACGGATGTTCTGAAAAATATGGAGGATCTGATCGGCTCGCTCATAGGCCCCCCCGAGGCAGGCCCGAACCATGGCGACCTGGAGAAAAGAGGCGGTCTTCTCAAAAACTGCATCACCTTCTTCCGACTCGCGGATCCACGAGAGGAAGGCGCCGGTCAACGTGTCCAGCATCGACCAGCGCTTGCGTTCAAGCACGCTATCACCAACCATGGCAAGACTGCGGATCAGGCGGCGACGCAGGACATCGTCACCGCTGAACATTTCAGCGGCCATGATCTCAATAAGGCGGTCCGCTTCCTCATCTTTGGCTTGCCGATAGCGCTGGGCAATCTCTTCAGGCAACTGCAGCAGCAACTCCTCGCTGCGCAGGGCTGCGGTGCTGCCGTTCAACAGGGCATTGATCCCGGCCTGCAAACGTCGCTCACGACGCTCCTCTTCACCGCCTTTGAGCAACGACTGCACTCTTTGCCGGCCGAGATGAAGTTTGCCTTTGCCGGTTGCCATAAGCATGTCCATGGCCGTCCCGACAACGGCTGGGTCAGCACCAGCTCCGCCAGGTGTTGATGTCGCCGGATCCCGCCAGCGCTTCAGGCAGTCCATGGTCGCATCGAACAGGTCGTTGGCAGACGACTCGATCAAGGTCGTCACGAGTCGGCTGCCGAACCCCTCGGGAAAGATCTGACAATAGAGCAAGGCCAGCAGCGGTGCAGAACCGGTCTGCGTGACGGCGGCAACGACTCCGTCGGCAACCGCCGGTTGCAGATCGTCTGCCAAGGGCGCATCGATACGTTGCAGAAAACGTGTAAAGCCCCTCACCCGGGAGGCCGAGACTGCGCCATCCGGCCCGGTTACCTCACGAACCAGCCGCTCGATACCGGCCAGCACGAGCCTTTTTCCCTGATCGGCATCCCGCAGCAGGGCGGTGACCTGTTCGGCGGATCCAGGCTGCATGGTTGTGCTGAACAACGCATCAAGCAGCCCAGAGAACGCCGGCTCCAGTTCCACCGGCAGCACCGACGTACCCGGCTGTGCAGGGGGCGCCGCGGCTGGAGGCGCCGGACATTCGTCGGGAAAATAGGAAGCAAGGCCAAGGCTGTCGGCATAGGGGCGGCCGCCACCCTCACGGGCAATTTTTTCCTTCCGAGCAGAAAAAATCGTCAAAATAGCCGCGAACATCTGCCGATCAAAACTCGGCCTGAGCAGCACATGCTGCAGTTTCAGAAGATCGAGGTGGCGGTAGACAACGAGGTTCCTGATTTCGTCGCCGATCTGATCGACAGCCGGATGCCCACACAGCAGCGGCCCCTGTTCCGACACGCTGAAACTGAGCGGGCCGAAAGTGCGCGAAAATGACTTGATCGACTGGTAGGCCTTCTCGACTGCATTCGTCACCTGAGGAGAGGTCGCCGGATAAAGGCGCGAGGTGGTAACCGCATTGTTGAACGCCAGCAATGCCTTGAGAGCTTCATGTTGTCTGCGTTCGATATCCATAGGCGTCATCAACCAGGTATCCGGCGTTCTCTACTGGACGGCATTATCCATTCGACCATCAGTTCTTCAGAGATCGAATTCTCGATCTGTCTTCAGACACGCGGCTCCACGCACTTTTCCCCCACCCTCATCGAAAACGTTTTTGCTGTTCGATAAGCCTATAGAATCAAAGCGCATTGTCGGCAATTTCAGCGCCCCCGGGATTGCGTCAATCCGGAAGAACCGGCTGCCTCCTCTCTCTGAGTACCACGCATTTCCATCAAAAGTCAAGAAATACGGATGGTTAATGGCGAAGTCAGAATCACCGATCAACAGCATTCGGCGATGACGCCGGCAACGCGGAGCAGCTCGACGATCTCCGCCAGCGGCAAGCCAACCACATTTGAGTATGAACCGGCGATACTGCTGACCAGCATTCCCCCTTTCCCCTGAATGCCGTAGCCGCCGGCTTTGTCAAACGGTTCTCCGGTACGGGCGTAGGCTCTTGCCAAGGCCCGGCCAAATGGTGCGAAACTGACCGCCGTCGTCACCATCCCGGTACGCAACGAATCTTCGGTCCGACAGCAAAGTGCGAATCCGGTCATTACCGTGTGCGTTCTGCCCGCAAGCGACAGCAGCATCGCTACTGCTTCGTCATAAGAATTTGGTTTACCGATGATTCTTTCATCAAGCACGACGGTTGTATCGGCAGCCAGAACCCAAGAAGCCGTCTGTCGACCGCCGACCTGCACCGCCTTGTCCACAGCGATTCTTCTCACATAGGCGGCAGGCGATTCCAACGGCAACGGGGTTTCATCCACATCGGCGGGATCTATCGTAAAATTGAGCCCCAACTGCTCCAGAAAGGCTTTTCGACGGGGGGAGGCCGAGGCAAGAATCAGCGGCTTATGAGTAATGAACATAGGTCTAACGCCGTGGGTGACAGGGACCGGCAGATCTCTCGATTGGCCTGATCCTTCGAGAAATAATGGTGATAGAAAGACAACCCCTTACAAAATCGTTGCCGTCATGCTACTATTGTCGCATCATCGCCTGCATACCCGCGTCATGAAGCCGCCTGTCGGCAGCCAGAAGGTGCAGACCCAGAAGGGAGAGACCTGCCATGAACGTATCGGAGAATACTATTATCACGCGCACCTGCGGTGCCAACGAGATCATTTTTCACCAGGGTGAGACGGGGCGGCATGTCTATCTGATCCTGACCGGGACGGTGGAGATTTATAAAACAATCGATGGCCGCCGTCAATTGGTCAGCCGACTCGGCAGCGGCGAAATTTTCGGAGAACTCTGCCTGCTCACCAACGAACCGCGCTGTGCAACCGCCATGGCCGTCGAGCAGACCCGCTTGATCGTGGTCGGCGAGCAGCCCTTCAATAATGCGCTGCTCAACAGTAAGTTACCGATCGTCAAACCGCTGACCAGACAGCTTGCCCATCGATTAAAAGAAACAGACGCAATGCTCCAGGAAAGCCAGCGGCGAATCAGACAGCTGGAGCGAGAACTGACCCGATTTTCCTGATGACCGCCTGCCGGCCATTCATGTTCCTGTCTCACAACACCTGAGCGACACCGGACATGGCCTTTTCGCCCCCTACCACCATAGCCGAATTTCTCATCGCGGCAAAACGTCCGTTCAGTTACGATGTACGCCGCAATATCTACATCTGGTTCGGTATCTTCTGGGGGCTGCCCATTCCCCTGGTAACCCTGCTCTACGAACTGCGCTGGATGCAATCGCTGCATACCGAAACCCCGTATCTCGCCATCTTCGGCTCGCCCCTGCAGTGGTTCTTCATCGTTCATCCACTGATCTTCGGCATCGTCTTCGGTATCCTGGGGACCGTCCGCCAGGAAAAAGAGACTGAATTGAAACTGCGCATCCGGCAACTTCGGGACATGGCCATCCAGGATCCGCTGACCAAGCTGAAAAACAGGCGCTATTTCGCGCACATTTTTCATGATGAGTGTGCGCGAAATCTGCGGCGGAAAGAAACCCTCAGCCTGCTCTTTCTCGATATCGATCATTTCAAAAAAATCAACGACACCTATGGTCATTACCAGGGCGACGTGGTACTCAAAGAATTGGGCGCTTTTCTCCAGAAACAGTGCCGCCCCTACGATACACCGGTACGCTGGGGTGGCGAAGAATTTGTCATTTTGCTGCGGGCCACCGACGAAGCAAGCGCGGTTCACTTTGCCGATCGAATCCGCCGGCAGATAGAAGCCGGCATCAGTCCGCGCATTCCCTTTCCATTCACCGTCAGTATCGGCTTGGCCGAATACCAGCTCAACGATACTCTCGAGCTGATAACCGAACGCGCCGACAAAGCGCTCTATCACGCCAAACAGACCGGCCGCAATCGTGTTGTCGCCTGGAGCATGCTGCCCGCCGACTCATCATGATCCGCTTCCCTGCCATCCAACCGTCCGGCATCATCAAGGCAACGTTCCTGATCACCTGGCTGCTGCTCTTTGCGTTGCTTCTCTACCGGGATTCCTTTGTCCGAACCCTGGACAGCCGGGAGAGTGAGATAGTCGAACGGGCCCGACGCAGCGAATACCAGGGGATATATTTCAAAGACCAGAAAATCGGCTACGTCGAACAGCATTTTGCCCCATTGGCCGACGATACCTTGGAGATGAAACAGCATGCCACGATGAACCTCAATATTTCCGGGCAGACGCACCCGATCGCCCTGGATCTGTTGGCGCGAATTGATGGTTTTCACCGGATTCGGGATTTTCGTTTTGATTTTGTTTCGCCG
Organism: uncultured Desulfofustis sp.; assembly: GCA_964608305.1. GTDB lineage: Bacteria > Desulfobacterota > Desulfobulbia > Desulfobulbales > Desulfocapsaceae > Desulfofustis. Next base: position 13,645 of record CAZSOA010000082.1, read on the forward strand.
TTTTATACAATGCATGCCACCGGCACGGTCGATGGCACGACCGTGCGTTTTTCGTTGGATACCGGCAGCACCACCATCAACGATCAGATCATCCTGCCGGAACCGCCCCTGCTGCCCACATCGCGGCGCTCCTACCTGCTCGCCCAGGATATCGGCATCGGCGAAAAGGTGCGGATTCCGTGGTTCGATCCGTTCACGTTGACCGCCAAGGCATCACTCGTTGAGTATCGCGGCAAGGAGCCGACCCTGATTCACCAGC
>CAZSOA010000083.1:0-13723 GCA_964608305.1 uncultured Desulfofustis sp.
GGATATAACCCCGTACCTGCCGAAACCAAAACCGGCTTAAAACGCATGCCCCGCTACCTGCACCGCCCTTTTATTCGACCGGAGGCCGACCGGTGAACGCCCGGCAGATCATGAGCGGCAGGTATCACCGTCTCCGTCCCGATCTGCCGATCGCCGAAGCGGTCCGACTCTTTCGCCGCGCCTCCCAAGACGAGGGCCGGCGGGTATTCGGCATGATGGTCATCGACGATCACGACGAGTTGGTCGGCATCCTGTCGATGTACGACATCCTCAGCTTCCTGCAGCCCAAACATGTTCACCTGTGGGGAGCGATGAGCGACATCGACTGCTCCGGCCTGATCGAGACCATGTGCCGGAAGAGTCGCGATATTGTTGTCGGCGACATCATGTCCACCGAGTTGATTACCGTCTCGCCTGATCAACATATCTTCGCCGTCCTGGAATTGATGAACCGCCATCATATTCGCCGGCTACCGGTGATCGAAGCCGGACGGGTCATCGGCATCGTCTATCTGTCCGACCTCTTTTTCCATCTGGTCGAGCAGATCGACCGGCAAAACCGCTGAATCCGAATCCCGATGCCGCAGCCATTGCGACGAAAGCCTGCCGGAAAACCATCGTTCTCCGCATTGGCGGTGGCCGATGTCATGCACCGCGATATCGTCACTAATCAGCAGACCGATCCCATCACCGCTGCAATCAGATCGTTTATTCGACACAAGAGTGATGCGACCCTGGTGATCGGCAAAGACAAGACACCGCTTGGTGTGGTCACCAAGACCGAAGTGATGGCCGCCTATTTCGCGATGCTCGAACTCAGCACCCCGGTTGCCGACATTATGGCGTCTCCGGTGATCCATTGCGCGCCTGAAGATTCGCTCGAAGCGGCACTGGGCATGATGCAACACCATGGCATCCAGCGCGTCTATGTACTCGATCGCGACGACAATTCAGCAATCGGCGCCCTCTCGTACACCGACGTGGTCGGCGCGCTCTATCGCTATTGCTGCCAATGCGATTTCAGTCGACGAAACCGCGGCGCCGCTCGTGAGCACGGACCGTCACGACTCACGGTCGGCGAGGTCATGACGAGATCAGTCCCCATCGGAAAGGATACCGAGACCATTTTCACGGTGATCGATCACCTTGCCGACTGCCGGAAAAGCGCCTTGCCGCTCCTTGGCACGCACGGTCAACCGACCGGTGTCATCTCCAAGACCGATCTGACGCTCGCCTACCGACGCGGGATCGCCCTGACCGAGCCGGCCTCCCTGATCATGAGCCGCCCGATCGCCACCTGCAGCGCCGACGCGTTGCTGGAGGACGCCATCCGGCAGATGATCTTCGCCGAAGTCGGCCGGCTGTTCGTCACCGATCCAGGCGGCCGCCGATTGACCGGCATGCTGAGTCTGGCCGACGCCGCCCGGGCGCGCTCCGGATCCTGTCTGGCCTGCTCCGTCTCACGGATCATCGCCTAAGCGTTTCTCCGAATCGACCGCACGGCTGCGCACCGATCTATTTTCGGGTTGATAACCGGCAATGTCGGTGCGAAAGTTGCATGAACACGAGTATCAGACCGTGACCTGACATCCTGCCACACTTTTGTGGTATACTGCATTCGGTCGGCTCTCTGTGGCGGCCGACCATTGTCATGCGACGCGGGCGACAGCAGACGGGGGAGGTGGGGCGATGACACCGGCCATGCTACACCGAGCAAAACGAAGTCCCGCTGTACTGTTGCGGCGCACCGGTGTACTTCGGGCAATCAATCGCTTAACCAGCACGGATTTGACCCGCCTGAGCCACAATGAGATGTTGAGTCGTTGCGGCGAAATCCTGCTGCTGAACAGCACCTTCTGCGGCGGTTGGGTTGGTTGCTACGATCCCGACGAGCAGCAGATTCGGCCGCTCGTCTTCTTTCTGCCGCTCAATCGCCAAGACGGCACCAGGGAATTGTTTCGCAAGCAGGTACTGCTCGACGAGGAAATCCTCGCCCCGGTCAGAGACGCCATCATCAAGAATCGACGGGTCCTACTCAAAAAAATTGATCCGCCCCTGCATATCCCGCTTTTGCCGGGAGAAATCACGTTTCGCTCGGCGGGGTTCTGGCCCCTCTCCCATCTCGATCACCGGTATGGCGTTATCGCCGTCTACTCTGATGACACCAATGCCTTTTCGAAAACTGAGCTTGATTTTCTCGACGGCACTATCGCCGACTTGTCATTGGCGATTTATGTCCATGCCGTTTCTCTGATGCTCCAATATCAGCGAGATTTCAATACCGAGATTATCGATTCCATCCAGGCTTTGATGGTCTCGGTAACTCCGTGCGGGAAAATTCTGCGCTTCAACACAGAGGCCGAGCGTGTCAGCGGTTTTCGCCAGCAGGAGATGGTCGACAAATATTGGGTCGATGCGCTGCTGCCGCCGGAACAATGCCGCCATTACCAGAATTTGATTTCCGACCTGCTGAAAAGCGACACACAGCACCTTAATTTCCGTGCCCCGCTGGTCACCAAGGACGGGACCATGCGGACCATCGATTGGCATAGTTCGATCAAACCGAATATCGATAAAGGCACCGTCGGAATGGTATTGCTCGGCCTCGATATAACCGATCGCCTTGCGGCGGATCGGCGACATGACAGTGCCGTCGCCAAATGGGAAAACATCTTCACCACCATTCAGGATCCGGCCTTGATCGTGAATCGTGCCGGCATCATTCTCGATGCCAACCACGCCACCCTTTCGGCATCACGAAGAATGCGGGAAGAAGTTATCGGTGAGTCGGTCTGCATCGTCCTGCATGGCGGACGCAGGCGAGAAAGTGACTGCCCGTTGGAAATGATCATTAAAAGCGGCAAAAGCCGTATTTTACACACCGAGCTTACCGGTCTGCACGGAGAATTCCTGCTTACCATCAGCCCGTGCCCAAGCACGTCGGTCAACGAGGACATGACGCTGCTTGTCGCCCGCGACATGACGGAGGAGGAACGGCACAAGGCTGAAGCGCTGAGAGCCGCGCAGCTCGCATCAATCGGCGAATTGGCTGCCGGTGTTGCCCACGAAATCAACAATCCGATCAACGGCATCCTCAACTACGCCCAAATGCTGCGGGATCTCTCCCATGATGACCAGGAAGCAACAATTGCCGCTCGAATCATAGCGCAGAGCAAACGAATTGCCGGTATCGTAAAGAATTTACTCGATTTCTCCCGGCCACGCCGCGAAGAACCGGAACCGGTCGACTGCTCGGCACTCCTTCACGATTGCCTGGAACTGGTGAAGCATCAATTGCAGAAGGATGATATCAAAATCGAATTGGTGCTCGACACGTCACTGCCGCTCATCTTCTGCAATGCTTCTCAAATCCAGCAAGTGTTTCTCAACATCATCAGCAACAGCCGCTATGCACTCAATGAACGCTACCGCAAACCGCACTCCAACAAAAAAATCGTCATCCATGGTTCATTGACCTGTCATGGAAAGACGCCCTACGCGCGTATTGCGGTCACCGATTTCGGCACCGGGATCGAACATCGGCTGATCAACAGGATTTTTGAACCATTTTTCTCAACCAAACCGGATGGCCAGGGCACCGGCCTCGGACTCAGCATCAGCTATGGATTGATCCGCGACAATGGCGGATACCTGAAAATAAAGAGTAGATTCGGATCGTTAACGACGGTTTCAATCGACTTGCCGGTCGTGATAGATTCAGGAGGGAACCATGGTTGACTTTAAAAAACAGACGCTGCTCATTGGAGTCATTCTCGCTGTCTACACCGTACTCTTGACCGCGCCGACCTATCTGCTGATGCAGGGCGTCCTGCTTCATACCGGTGGTGTTGTCGGACCGGCTACGGGACTGGTGATCATCTTCGGAGTCGTCTTTTTTCTGTTGCTGTCGGTCGTCTCATCGCCGAGAAAAACGATAAAGCGCCTTGAAGCAAGGCTCGTCGACAAAAACGCGGAACTCGATGACATCGTCTTTAACCTCGAAAAAACCATCGAAAAGCGGATGTTTGAGATATCGGTTGTCAACGCTTCGCTCAGTCGTGAAATCGGTGAACGGATCCAGGCCGAAGCCCAGAGCAAAGAACTGCAACAACGTTCAGAACTGATCCTCAACTCCGCCGGCGAAGGCATTTTCGGCCTGGACACCGAAGGCAGGGTCACCTTCGTCAACAATGCCGCCGCACTGATGCTCGGCTGGCAAAAGGAAGATCTGCTGGGACAGCTCCATCACGAACTGGTACATCACCGCCACGCAGACGGCTCCCCGCATGATTCGTCCGCCTGCCCGATTCGACAGGCGTTTCTGGACGGCATCGTTCATTTCAGTTCCGACGATGTCTTCTGGACCAAGGAGGGGACCAGTTTCCCGGTGGAGTACGTCTCCACCCCCATCATTGAAGGCTCGGTGATAAAAGGAGCGGTAGTCGTCTTTCGTGACCGGAGCATCTACGTCTGACCGATCAACGGTAATCCGAGGAGGGATAGCCATGAACGAACAGAAAAGCGGCTCGATACTCGTCGTTGATGATGAGGCAAGCCTCCGGGAAACCTTTCATTTTTTTCTCTCCCGGGAAGGATACGAACCGGTTCTGACTGCCGTTGGTTTTGACCAGGCCTTCGCCACGTTGCTCTCCAGTCCGGTGGACCTGGTTATTTCCGACATCGTCCTGCAAGAGGCGTCCGGCATCGAGTTATTAAAAAAAGCACGACAAAGCGGTATCGACAGCCCTTTTATCATCATCACCGGATATCCGGACGTGGAGACTGCCGCTGATGCGGTTCGCTATGGCGCATTTGATTACATCGTCAAGCCGGTCGACAAGGATTCCCTGCTCCGTTCGGTAAAGCTTGCCTTGCGCCAACGGCGCCTCGAACGACTGAAAATCAAAGCCGAAGAAGAGCGGGAACGCTATCGCCTCCTGCTCGACACGGTATTCAAAAGCGTTTCGGACGCCATCGTCATCGTTGACGATGCATTGAACATCATCAACCTCAACGCCGCAGCGCAGCAGCTATTCGCCGACCTGCTCCCCGGTTTCACCGAGGGAACGAACCTGAATACAACGATCAAAACCACGGAATTTTCAACCCTGCAGACCGATCTATTACGCGTCCTGCAGACAGGTGAAGATGTCATCGAACATCGATTTGAATGCAAGACACTCGACAACAAGCCGAAAATATTATCGATTTGCACATCTCCCTTCAAAGAGCGAACGAGCGAGCGACACGGCGCCGTGATCGTTATTCGCGACATGTCCATGCAGACGGGGCGGCAGCGTGACCGGCGCCACAGCTTCCATCGGTTTATCGGCGCCAGTGATGCGATGCAGGCCGTCTATACTATGATCGAGAGCGTCGGCCGGGTCGACACCACCGTCTTGATTACCGGCGAATCGGGAACCGGCAAGGAACTGGCGGCGGAGGCGCTGCATAAGGAATCACCCCGGCGGCACCAGCCACTGATCAAGGTCGACTGCACGGCGATCCCGGAAAACCTGTTGGAAAGTGAATTGTTTGGCCATAAAAAAGGATCGTTTACCGGCGCCGACAAAGATCGGCGCGGATTACTGCTGCAAGCCGACGGCGGCACCCTGTTTCTTGACGAGATCGGCGAGATCTCCGCCATGACCCAACTCCGCCTGTTACGTTTCCTGCAGGAAAGAACCTTCTATCCCGTGGGCAGCGACACACCGACCATCGTCGATACCAGGGTCATCACCGCTACCAACGCCAATCTCAGGGAGAAAGTGGAGCAAGGGACGTTTCGGGAAGATCTCTACTTTCGGCTGCGGGTCATCGATATCAATCTACCGCCATTGCGCAGGAGGGATATCGATGTGACCATGCTGGCGCGTTTTTTTATCAAACGCTTTGCCGATCGACTGAACAAACCGATCAACGGTCTTTCCGACGATGCCCTGGCAATGCTTGCGAATCACCCGTGGCCGGGCAATGTCCGGGAACTTGAGCACCTGATGGAGCGGGCCGTGGTTTTCTGTCAGGGCACAACGATTACCACCCGCGACTTCCCCCACGACCTGGCCATTCCGGCCAACCTGAAAACAACAATTGCCGGTCGTTTCTGCGCATTGCCACCCACTCTCACCGGCACTATTGCCAAACAAACAGATACAGCCGATGAAACACTTTCCCGCATCCTCCAGGTTCTTAAAAAATGTGGCGGCAACAAAGCCAGGGCAGCCCGCATCCTTGGTATCGATCGGTCAACATTGTACCGGAAAATCAAAGAATACGACATTGATGCATCTCTTCTGATGTTTGAGTAACATCAATACCACACTTCCGTTGCAACACTTTTGTAGCACCATGAAACAGAAGTGTTGTGCTGCTCGGCACACGGTCGCCGCCGCCGACCAGGCCGATTATTTACAATGAACCGCCATGGGGCCGTTCAAATCAAACAACTCATTAAAACGCTTTTGTTTTTTCAAACAAATACCAGACGCTCCACCGTTAACGGAAATCGGTCCTTTCCACTGAACATCGGCACCCAAAATGCACCGTCACCAGCAAAGCATCGATACAACCCGGTGTTATGGAGGGCAGCATGTCTCAAGGCGCGCCTGCTTCTATTCTTCGAGACCAATTCGTCTCGCATTTCGCTGATGAAGCCTGGTGCATCCGCTATCTCTGCCTGCTCCGCTGGCCGGATCACTTCACCTGCCCCCGTTGCGGCAACAACCAGAATCTGCGATCACCGGCGGCATTGATGACCTGCCATCGATGCGGCAAGGCTACATCGATCACCGGTGAGACATTGCTGCACGGCACCAAACGGCCCCTTTCACAATGGCTGCGATTGATCTGGCAGTTCTGCGACCCCGTACTCAGCCATGAACCAGTGGCAACCATTCAAGATCACTTGGAATTAGGGAGCTACCAGGCAACGTGGACGGTTCGGCGCACCATCCGCAGGGCCATGGCTTGTGCGAACCGACGAACCTGTGCCGGAACGGTTGAGATAGACAGTACCTATCTCCCTTTTAATCAAGAAACCGCCACCGGTTGCTATCTGGCGGCAGCGGTCGAAGTCGATCCGACCAGCCGGGTCAGCGGCCGGGTCAGGATCTCCCCGCTTAATCAGCACGCTCAGGGTAGTATCCAGGATTTCATTGACACCGCCATTGAGCCAGGCAGCATCATCCTCGTTCCGGACACCACACCGTTTCGGCTGCTCAGCCATACCGATTATCTTTATCTGCCGGAATTCGGCAGTACCCGGCAGGAACATGCTCGAGGTACACTTCAGCGATTTACCCGGATATTTTCCAAGCAGCGCGGACCAAAACGCACCAGCGCTCACCTTCAGGACGACCTCGACGAATTTGTTTTCCGGACCAACAGTGAGCTGCTGGGTAACCGGAAAGCCGTTTTCGAGCATCTACTCAACTCATTGCTCCACCACCGCCCACGATTCCGGCAACAAGATACCGCGAAACTATGCTCCGATGGAGGACGCGCATGAACGTGTCGGTACGAAGCCTGCTGACCATCATGCTCGTTGCCGTGGCCGGCCTGATCGGCTACAACTTCTATCACATCAGCAATCGACTGCCCGAACGCCCCTACAATCTTTTCCTCGACGACCTCGAACAAGGTGACATCGTCCGGGTTGTCATTCGTGACGGTCAGGTTACCGCCACGAATCGGGAAGACCGCCTGTACACCACCTTCTCGCCGGATATCGCTTCATTGTTGCCGTTGCTGCGCAACGAACAGGTTGAGATTATCAGTAAAGCGCCGCCGCCGGGGAGCGGCATCGCCAGAGACCTGCTCCTGGTGTTGCTCCTGCTTGGAGGGTGGGTGATTTTCAATAGAAAAAGTCGGCAGGAATCGAGACAGTTCGCCCGGAACAAGAACCTGCCGGTCAACCACCGGCAGTTGACCAGAGTCACCTTCGAAGATGTCGCGGGCATCGCCGAGGCCAGAGAAGAACTCAAAGAAATCACCGCTTTTCTCAAAGAACCCGAAAAGGTTGGTGCCCTGGGAGGGCGCATACCCAAAGGCGTCCTGCTGACGGGACCGCCGGGAACCGGAAAGACCATGCTTGCCAAGGCCATTGCCGGCGAGGCTTCGGTTCCGTTTTATTCGCTCGGCGGCTCCGACTTTGTTGAGATGTTCGCCGGCCTCGGGGCATCTCGCGTTCGGGAGCTCTTCGACGAAGCGAAGAAACATGCCCCATGCATCATTTTTATCGACGAGATCGACGCCATCGGCGGCAGGCGGTCGGCAAGCCTGCGCAGCGGCTCCAGCGAAGAGCGGGAGCAGACCCTGAATGCATTGCTCGTCGAAATGGACGGGTTCGCCTCCCAGCAGACGATCATTGTCGTCGCCGCCACCAACCGGCCCGACATCCTCGACGCAGCGTTGCTCCGTCCCGGCCGATTCGACCGGCGTATTACGCTGACCCTGCCTGACCTCAGAGACCGTCAAAAAATCCTTGAAGTCCATAGCCGCAAAGTCGTCATCGGTGAGGCCGTTGATCTGGCCCTTGTCGCCAAAGGAACGCCCGGATTCAGCGGCGCGGAGATCGCCAACCTGGTGAACGAAGCGGCGTTGCTGGCGGCCAGGCATGGAAAAATGCAGGTCGACATGAATGATTTCGAAGATGCCAAGGATAAAATCGTAATGGGCCTGGAGCGGAAGAATGCGGTTATCAGCGAACAGGCTCGCCGCCTCACGGCCTACCATGAAGCCGGTCATGCGCTGCTTGCGGTGCTGTTGCCGCAGGCCGATCCGCTGCACAAAATCACCATCATCCCGCGTGGCCAATCTCTCGGCCTGACCCAACAATTGCCGTTGGACGAGCATCTGACCTATTCCTACGACTACCTGATCAGCAAAATCAAAATCCTGCTCGGCGGCAGGCTGGCTGAGGAAACGATCTTCGATCAGCTGACCACCGGCGCCAGCAACGATTTACAGACCATTACCCGAATCGCCTATCGGGTCGTCTGTGATTTCGGCATGAGCAACCGGATCGGACCGCTGTCATGTTCCGATCTGATCGACCAGCCATCCGAGCATGGCGGGGGGATCGTCTGGCAGCGAAGCGAGCAGACCAGGCGGGAGATCGATCTGGAAATCAGGTCGATTGTCCAAACCTGTTACGCTTCGGCACGGGAAACCATCGAAGAGAATATCGGCCTTCTCCACATGCTTGCCGAGGCGCTGCTGCTCAACGAGACCCTTGATCACGAAGAAGTGGACATCATTCATCGCTGCTACCGCAATCGCCGTCGCGAAGAACATAAAACCTGGGACCTCGTCCCCAGCTGAAGAGGATTCGACCATGAGCAACCATCGGCCATCCCCCCTTACGGCAATCACCGTGATTGTGTTGTCTTTCATTGTGCTGGCGCCATTGACCACCGAATCGACGGAACCACCCGCCCAAGTACTCCTCGGATCGTTACGCAATCGTTATAACGGTGTTGACTTTGACCACCAATTGCATGCCGATTATGCGGCCTGCAGCGAATGCCATCATCACACCGCCGGCACCCCGCCAACCGACCCACTCTGCAGCGGCTGTCATCAGGCTGGTGAAGCCGGTCCGGCGATGGCCTGTGCGGCATGTCACCCCAGCCAGCCATACGACGCTGCGGCACCTGAGCGTTTGTCAGGAGAAAACCGTTATCACATCGACATTCCGGGGTTACAGGGGGCGTACCACCTGAATTGTCTCCCCTGCCATGACGCAGTCGATGCCCCGACAGGATGTCTGGATTGCCATCAACATTAAAGCTGACAAGGGGGAACGAACCATGAACAGTCCATTGACACGCAGATCGCTGCTGCGAATCGGCCTGGCCGCACTTTTCTCGACAGCAGTGGCCGGACGCAGTTCGCCGGCTGTCGCCCGTGATTTCAGCGGCTACGACACAAGCAAGGGGGTGCTCGTCGATCTTACCCGCTGTATCGGCTGCCGCAGTTGTGAAGAAGCGTGCAATCGAGAACAACGTCTCCCGGAACCGGCAATCGCTTTTGACGACCCCGCCGCTTTTGCGCCTGATGAGCACGGCCGGCAACGGCGGCCCGACGATACCGCTTACACGGTTGTTCATCGCTACGAGACACCGCTGGCGGACCATCCGTTATTTCGCAAAATTCAATGTAATCACTGCCTCGAACCGGCCTGCCTGACCGCCTGCTTCGTCAATGCCTACACGAAAACGCCGGAAGGGGCCGTTATCTACGATCCATCCGTCTGTGTCGGCTGCCGCACCTGCATGATCGCCTGCCCGTTTTCGATCCCGGCATTCACCTACGCAAGCGCCTTTGAACCGCGGATCATGAAATGCATTTTCTGCTACGATACCCGGTTAGTGAACGGGCTGCCGCCGGCGTGTGTCGAGGCCTGCCCGACTGAGGCGCTGTCGTTCGGCGAGCGGACAACTCTGCTGCGCGTTGCCCGGAAACGGATACGGGAACGGCCTGAACGCTATGTCGACCATATCTACGGTGAGCATGAAGCGGGCGGAACCGCCTGGCTCTATCTTTCCGGGGTACCGCACCAGGAAGTCGGTTTCGACATGAGCGTTCCGAAGCAACCGATTATCAATTATGTCAAGGACTTTTTGGCCATTGTGCCGATGGTATTGACCATCTGGCCGGCACTGTTCGCCGGCTTCCATCTCCTGGCCGGCCGCGGCAAACCATTGCCGACCGCAGACCAGGACGCCGAGGAGGATCGCCATGAAGACCTTGGTCAATGAGATTCACGGGCTCCCCATCGACCGTAGCCATAGAGATCAGCGTATTCCTTGGCGATTCAAAGAAAAATTGCTGCTCGGCCTGTCAGCGCGGGACTACCTGTTGCAGCTGCTGCGCAACCCGGTCAACTGGATACTGGCGGCAATTCTCGCCGTCGGTATTCCGCTGCTTGCGCAGCGCTACCTCTATGGTCTTGCGAGCATCACCCATGGGTCACAGGATTATCCGTGGGGGCTGTTGCTCGGTTTCGGCCTCTTCGGCATGGTACCGCTCTCCGCCTCGGGATTCCTGCTGAGCACCAGTGTGGAGATCTTTCATCGCAAAGATTTTCTCCCCATCGAACGGTTGGCCCTGCTCAACGGCCTGCTCGGCTATTTTTTCGCAGTTGTCTATCTGCTCGTTGATCTCGGCATGCCCTGGCGTCTTACCTACCCGATGTTCGTATCGTTCGGACCAGCGGCCGTCCTGTTTCTTGTGGCCTGGCATGTAGCAACCTATTTATCGGTGCAAATAGCCGAAATGATCCCTTCCTTCGCCGAATGGGCCGACTGGCCGGCAGCCAAGCGATGGATCAAAAACATTGCCCTTGGCCTGACCATCGCCGGCATCATCCTGTCAACCCTGCATCAGGGGGCCCTTGGAGCGCTCTTCTGCTACGCACCGGCCAAGATCCACCCCCTCTGGATCTCGCCGGAATTTCAATGGCTTCATTTTTTCTGTTCATCAATTTTTGCCGGCCTGTGCATGGTAATCGTCATCTCCACTCTGATCAAACATTTCCTTGCCTGGCGATGCGACCGCCGGTTTCTCGATAGCCTCGATTCGATCACCATCGGTCTGGCCAAAGGATCCGCCTACGCAATGATCACGTACCTGGTCATCAAGCTCGTCGCCGTCGCGCATGACCAGGAATGGCAATACCTGATCACCGGCTGGGGAGTATATTATCTGCTGGAGTTGGCACTCGGGGTCGTCCTGCCGATGCTGCTGTTCGCCCGCGGGATACGAAACCGCTCACTTTTTTTGCTGCGAGTCGGTGCTCTGGCGGCCGTTCTCGGTATCATCTGGAATCGTTTAAATACCGTTCTGGTCGCTTACAACTGGCAGTCGTATCAAGAACTGCCGACCTGGCAGGAGACCTGGGTCGTCATAACCATCCTCGGGTTTTACTTCATAACGTATCGCTTCATCCTCTATCGACTGCCGGTGGTATTCCAGTGGCAGAAAACCTGAAAAACGACCCGACCGACAGCAGATCGCCTTGCAGATAAGCATTGGTCGGGTCGCTCCGCTTTATCCGGTATAGCGTCCAACACTTCTGTAGAACCCGTGCGACATCACCGGTGTAAAACACAACAATGCTGTGGCACGGGGATCCCTGTCTGACAAAGTCCGGCACAGCTTGCCTACTTTTATTTTTTTATACTGTTATTTCAATGATATAAAATGCTCAAAAGACGATAAAACAAGCACCCCCTGGCATCATTGCTGCAATAACAAGGGCAAAGAAGCAACACCCCGATTAACCGAACCCAGGAGGTTGCCATGAAAACCATGATCGAAACCCGCACCAAGACCGAAACCGATCTGCAGCACGAAGTGTCCGGTTTCATGTTCACCGTGGTCTCGACCTCGGCGGTCATTCTCGGAATCTGGGGAATTGCCTGTCTGATCGGCGGCCTGATCAGCAGCGGTTTCATCGGCATGATCAAAGGATATGTGACCGCCATTACCGGCATGTAGAAAGAAGCACGCAATCACGGAGGAACCCCATGAAAACAAGAGCTACACACATTGTGGTGGCGGCGATGATGACCCTGGGCGGCCTGGTCGGTATCTGGGCCCTGGCCGCCCTGATCGGCGGTCTACGCCAGGCCGGCTGGCAGGTATCCGAGTTGTTGCGGCAATATATGATCGCCACCGGCATGATCCAGCCCTTTCATACCCTGGTTGATTTTTACAGCCACATCAAAGGGGTCGAATATTTGATCTGCGTCGCTTTCTTCGTCGCTTTCCCGCTCTTTTACCGTTATCTCAACGAGGACCGGAAGCAGGTGCCGACCGAGGAAATCAAAGGCCGTTAAGCAGGAGAGCATCGACCTGATCGATCCGGGGCACGATCAGGTCGGCAGCGGAGAGATCAAGGTGCCCTGCCCAGCTGTTGGGCACCGCAATCACCTTCAGTCCGGCCCGGCTGGCCGCCAGCACGCCGGCAGTCGAGTCCTCGAAAGCGACACAACGATCGGGCGGCAACGCCAGTAAACGGCAGGTCTCAAGATAGATATCCGGCTCGGGCTTCTTTCGTGTCACCATGTCGCCACCGACCACCGCCGTAAAGCACTGCTCGAGTCGGTGAACGGCAAGAATCCGCTCCAGTTCGAGCAGATGTGACGAAGAAGCCACCGCCAGCCGGCAGCATGGGGCGAACCGTTGCAAGACCGTGCGCACGCCGGGCAACACCTGCAGTCTCTCGATCATCTGCAGATAGATCGATTGCTTACGGCGTACCAGTTCGGTCACCTCGAGCTGCAGGCCGGCCGACGCGATAAAATCCGCAGCGACCTTTTCATTGCTCGTCCCGATATAGACCATGAACTGCTCCCAGGAAAACGAGTCTACCCCATGCGCCTGCAGCGTCTGCCGCCAGGCCTGATGATGCAATGGCTCCGAATCAACCAGAGTGCCATCCATATCAAAGATCAATGCCGCAATCTTCATCGCATCTTTCCGTCACTGGTCACCGCATCACGCTTGCCACCACCGGCGACATACCGGTCAGATGACGCCCCGGCCGTAGTCGGCCAGCGCGTCATCCATCTGTTTCAGATCTTCGCGATGCAACACCGTCGCGCCGGCCCCGGCATTCTCCCGAACCTGCGCGACGGTCCGGGCACCGACCAGGGCATGGCTCAAGCCGAGCCGCGCAATGGTCCAGGCGATGATCACCTGGGACAGGGTACACCGG
>CAZSOA010000084.1:0-13618 GCA_964608305.1 uncultured Desulfofustis sp.
CGGGAGGTGAAAGGGAAATCTCCGTTTTCCCTTGACTCTACTTATCATGGATGTCGCAAAACATGCCGGCGTTTCACGAAATCGCTGGCCGAGTACGGCACAACGGAAATCAATACCGTCTTGCTGCAATGCCAGGAGGGCAGCAAAGAATTCGTCGGGATTCTTGTCATGTTCCCAGCGATGATTCCAGATGATCAATGGCGGCTGGTGTTTGCCGGTGCTCCCAGAGCACCGGTCGATCTGTTTAAAACAACTGCCCGGATAGAGCACCGTACTCTTTGCTGCAAGCGTGGTTATCGTTGACCGCAGATCAAGATCGGTAACCTTGTCCAGATAGGTGCGGCAGTGCTCCAGGAAGGTCCGGCGATTATAGTCGGAATTGAACGCGATTTCATCGGCAACCAGCGCAGTGGTGAAATTGATCGCCGTAAATTGATGGGTCGTGTTCTTTGCCAGCCGGTTCGGATAGTGGAACTGATTTTCGTGGAAATAGCAATAATAGCGGCAGTTTTTATTCCATCCCGGCAGATCGACAACAAGCGCCTTGAAGACCGCCAGATCGGTAAAAGTCGACGTCAGCACCAGGTCAAAAAAACGTTGCGGCGCAGCCATCGCCCTGATTTGCTCAACGAACCAAGGCGCCGACAGCTGCATGCGCATCTTCCACTTCCTGGCCGGGAGACTGAGCAGCGTCCACCGCGCCGGGACGGCCCTCGTCAAACCATCGAGAAAGAGCTGATGCGAACCACCGTAGTATGCCTCAAGCAGCAGGATCCTGTTTCCGATCATGGTCTCGAAGCGCGGTCTGTAATCGTTTCTGAAACGGTACGGCAGCACGGATAGCATACCCGCACCGGGGCGGCAGCGTGCCGCCGCAAAGAATCAGCGATTTATGGGGAAATTCCCGGCAGATTGCCGGGCGCTCAGCATACGCACCGCAGCGACCGTCGTCCTGCAACGCTTTGCACGTGAACTGCAACAACCCTTCCGGATCCGTACCGGTAATGACAAATCGACGATATTCCGGGCACGCCTGCTGCAACGTGATAAACATGTCCGACGATGTCAGCCAGCGGCCATCGACTCGAAGATTGATGGAGCGGCAGCACGAACCGCAGCAGCGGCAGCCGCCGGTGCGTACCAGATCACGGCCGGACAATTGCAGGAGAAACAGTGCCAGGCCGCTGGCCCGCCACGAACGAATCCATTGGAGCATCCGCTTCATGGCCTGCACCGTCTGATGAGCATCCGCCAAGGTCGCCGCACGGCTGATTTGTGCCCTCAGCCGGTTCGCAACAGAGCATTGTCGACAATATGGTCCCAGAGGAGATCGGCACTGCGGATTTTTGACGAATGCGGCAACCGCGTCACACCTTGCGTACCGATCAGTATCAAGCGGTTGCCGTCGACCTCGAAACCACCATCACCGGCCCCGATATCATTGACGGCGATGAGATCGAGCTGTTTACTGACCAGCTTTTTCCGCCCTTCCTCTTCAAACCGGGAACTCTCCGCCGCAAAACCGACCAGCAGTTGCCGCCGATGGTCACAGCGCTGCCCGAGTTCTTTGAGAATATCGGGATTGAGTTCCAGACGCAACACCGGCGGGGATTTGTCCTTTTTGATTTTTTCGAGGTGTTCGTCGGCACAGCGGAAATCCGAGACGGCCGCCGCCTTGACAATCACCGTCGCTTCACGGTAATGCGCCATAACCGCTTCATACATCTGCCGGGCAGTGGTCACCATTACGCGTTTTACTCCGGCTGGGCATGGCAGCGTCGTCGGGCCGCTGATCAACGTAACCGCAGCGCCGCGGCGAAAGGCGGTTCGAGCAATGGCGTAGCCCATTTTCCCGGAGGAACGATTACTGATGAATCGGGCCGGATCATACGGTTCACGGGTCGGTCCGGCGGTGACGAGGACGGTCTGCCCAGCCAGGTCCTGACGGGCCAGGGCGCGCAACAGATGCTCGTTGACAACCTCCCACTCGGGCAACCGCCCGGCCCCCTGATCCCCGCAGGCCATAACCCCGCTGTCGGGATCGACCACCCGGTAGCCGAATCTGCGGAGCGACTCGATATTGCCGACCGTTGCCGGATGTTCGTACATCCGAACGTTCATGGCCGGACAGATCAGCACCGGCGCGGTGGTCGCCAGGGCAATCGTCGACAGCAGATCATCGGCCATCCCGTGGGCCAGCCGCGCGATGGTCTGGGCGGTCGCCGGCGCAATAAGTATGGCGTCAGCCTCGCGCGCCAGGTCGATATGCGCCATAACCGTGTCGCCCGCACCGGCGAACAGGTCGTCGGAGACCCGCCGACCGCTCAAGGCAGCAAAGGTCAACGGTGCAACAAACTCCCTGGCGGCCGCGGTCATGACCACATCGACCAGCGCCTCTTCCTTGGCCAGCGCGCTGACCCAACCGGCCACCTTGAATGCGGCGATGCTGCCGGTTACACCAACGACGATCCGTTTACCACCATAGGATACCGACACGATCGGCTAATTCCTGCTTCCGCCAAAAAAGCGCAGCAGCATTAAAAACAGATTGATGAAATCAAGGTACAGCGCCAGGGCCCCCATGATGGAACCCTTGACGATTGCTTCCTGCCCCTGGGTCATGATCCCTTCCTCGCCCATCCGCTTGATTTTCTGGACATCATAGGCGGTCAGACCGGTAAAGATGAGCACCCCGATCATCGATGTCACCCAATAGACCGCCGGGCTTTTCAGGAAAATATTGACCACCATCGCGATGATGATCCCGATCAGGCCCATGAAGAGAAACGACCCCCATCCCGACAGATCGCGTTTCGTCACCAACCCGTAGGCGGCCATGGCGCCAAACATCCCGGCGGTTATCAGAAACGTCCCGGCAATCGAGGAGCCGGTATAGTGAAGGAACAACGTGGAGAAAAACAACCCGTTGAGCACGGCGTACCCGACAAACAGCGCCGAGGCGGTACCGGCCTGGATCGCGTTGATGCGCGCCGACAGGAAAAAAACCAGGCCGATGGTACCGATACCCAGCAATAAAAAGAAAGGGGACGCAGCGATGACCGCCGCCAGCCCGGTTGCCGCAGTAGCATAGGCAACCATACCGGTGATTCCAAGACCGACGGCCATCCAATTGAAGACTTTGGCGAGAAAGATCGAAGCGGCATCCTGTCTCGCCTCGGTTATCGTGATCGCTTGAGTTCCTTGCTCCATGGTAATTCCTCTTTCGTTGTGTTGATTCGTAATGAATGAGTTCGTTAATCGATGCCACGAAGCACGATCGTTTTCAATAGGCACCGTTGCGTTTGAACATGATATAAATGGTGCGAAGAATGATTTTAATATCAGTCCATAACGAATAATTAAGAATATACCAGTCGTCAAGGTCGACCCGCTCCTGGTAATTATTGATATCGGAACGTTTGCTCACCTGCCAGGGTCCGGTAATCCCCGGCTTCATTGAGCAATAGCGGCCGGCGCTTTCTTTGTAATAGTGATACAGTTCGCCGCCGACAATGGGCCGTGCTCCGACCACGCTCATTTCGCCCTTGAGCACATTGAAAAACTGCGGCAACTCATCGAGGCTGGTGCGGCGCAGCAGCCGGCCGATTTTGGTAATACGCGGGTCATTTTTCAGTTTGTAGGTTTGCTCCCATTGGGTACGCAAATCAGGGTTTTCAGTCAGCAAGGTGTGCAGCTCACGATCTGCCCCGACCCGCATTGTCCTGAATTTCAGGCAGTCAAATTCCTTGCCGGCTGCGGTTATCCGCTTGTGCCGGTAAATGATTGGGCCTTTATCCTCAAGTTTGATGAGTACGGCAATAATTGCCAGCAGCGGCAGACAGAAAACGATCACGAGCAGCGAAAACACCATATCAAATCCACGTTTCCATTCGGTATGTGGATTGAAATTCAGGACCAGCATCCGGCCCAGTGACTGCAATTCAGCATTATGCAGTCCATAGAGATAGAGGTCCGGAACAAGATAGATCCGCGCCCCCAGCGATCGGCATTCCCGCAGGATCGTAAAGATCTTTTTTTCAGCACGCATCGGCAGTGCGATATAGACATAGTCGATATCATTTTTTGATAAGTAGTCGGCAAGCTTTGCAATATCGCCCAGCACCGGTTTGCCCATGGCGGTCAGCTCCGGTTCTTCGGCCACCTTGTCATCGAAAAAACCCATGATTTCAATGCCTGCCCACGGGATGCTCTCCAGCTCGCGAGCCAGGCTGATACCAAGATCACCGGCCCCGACGATGACAGCACGGCGGACATTCCGGCCGCGCTGCCGAAAAAATCGCAGCACCCTGCGGGCGGTCATATGAACGAGAAACAACAGCAGCGGCATCGACAGGGACCAGATCAGAAAGACTGCTCGGGAATAGGCGATGGAAATCTTGAAGACGAAGAAATAAAACAACAGAATACCGATAACCGCGGCCCAGGCTTTGATGATAACAAAGAATTCGAGATAGAATTTCCACCCGCGCCATGATCGATACAATTGAAACGACTGAAAAAAGAACAGGCACAAACAAAAGGTAATGATGGCCAGACGGGTATAGTGTTCGGTCCAGGGTACCCGGTACCAATGAGTCAAGGCAAAGAGGCAGCCGATCACCAGCAGGCAGTCCACAAGATGGAGTACTCGTGCCATCAGTGAACTCTGCTCGCGCAGGTTGGTAGAAAGCATTGCTTCGATTATATCCTGCGAACAAGCTGACCGGCCGGGCGCTTCATGACCTGCCGCGCCGATCCCACCATCGCTTGTTCATACTGAGGTTTCGGGCAAGATTCACCGGGAGCAAGCGGTGCTGACGTCCCAATTGATATCCGATCCATTTCAGGGCAACTCTTACCATAAATTCACCGATCGCACTATAGCTTCGGCGTTTGCGCAGATACGCCAATCCGGAGCGCAGGTAGCTCGCGCCCCTGCCGGATACGCCGCCGTAGGTCTGCAACAGCCAAGGTTCGCCGGCATGGAGTACCCCGATATCGAAATATCGGCGAAATTCTTCTTCACGCCGATAGTTGTGGGAGTGATAGACGGTGGCATCGGCGGCGTAGGCGATACGCCAGTCACGTTGCAGCAGTTGACCGGCGACCCAGGTATCCTCGCCAAATATCAGATTCCCTGGGAAAAAATCGATATCAGCCAAGGCGTCGCGACGATAAGCGGCACAGGAGTTGGATGTAAAAATGGTCGCCAACCCGAGCTGGTGCCGGTCACCAAACGATCTGACGGCAGGCGTTTGCGGATAGTTGAACAGGCGCAGATGGGCAGCGATGGCGTCGGCATCAAAGGCCGGCAACTGCCGACCGTAAGCTATCGCCACTGCCGGTTGTCCAAGCAGCGGTTTTATCAGGTTTGCCAGCACCTGTCGGTTGGTGGGCAGGGCATCCTGGGTAAAAAAGACGAGCACTTCCCCGCTCGCCTTTCCGGCCGCAAAGCTTCTGGTGCCCCCATGGTCGAAGTCGGCGGCGGCGACTGAGAAAACAACCGCTCCATACTGCGTGGCGACCGATACCGTATCATCGGTTGATTGGGAGTCGACAACCAGTATCTCGTCGGCAGCAACACTCTGGATGCGCAGTGCCGCCAGCAACTCGCGCAGGGTTCGACTGCCGTTGCGCGTCGGGATAATCACCGATACCTTCGGCACCGTGGGCAACGGGCGGACAGCAGATGCGGCATCTGGCTGATGGGGTGTTTGTTCAGGCATCGGCAACGGCAACCAGCAGATATTTGGCGAGTGCCCAAACGAGATAGGGCGATCGATGCTTGATCGTCAGTCGCACTTCACTGCGGGCCGCCAACAGACGCGCCGAACGCGTCATCCGGCGGCGGTCGGCAGACCATCCACGGCAGTGTGCGACAACCACCTCCGGATGATACAGACACTGCCACCCCGAGCGCCGGAGCCGCAGGCAGAGATCGATATCTTCTTTGTAAAGGAAGAATGACTCATCGAAAATCGCCCCATGAAGCGACGCCAAAGCCTCCCGCCGACACAACAAAAATGCTCCGCAAAGCGCCGGTACGACCTCCGGAAGCCGATAACGATCATCGTCGGCTTCACCCTGTCCCCGGTCAAACCATCGCCCATACCAGGTGCGGAATACCCCCGTGGAGTCAAGTCTGCCCGTCGGCCGATCCTGCACTGCATCATAGCCGACCAGCCGCCCGCCGAGCGCTCCGACAGCGGGGTACGCTGCCAGAATCTGCCGAGCCGTTGCCAGGGCCTGAGGCGCCAAAAAGGCATCGGGATTAAGGAACAACAGATGGGCGGAATCATCACCAACTGCCGCCACGCCGCGGTTGTTCGCTGCGGCAAACCCGATATTGTCAGCGAAGACAACATGGTAGCGAGCATTCTGCGCAAATGATGACAGATAATGACGATCGGCCGATCCGCTGTCGACGATCACCACGCGCTCAACCGGCACACTCTGGGCGTCGATGGCGGCAAGGCAGCGGTCAAGTACGGCGGCAGAATCGTGGGTAACGATAATCGGAATGATCATGGCTGCAGCGCAGATGAGTTCATGAACGCCGGTCAGCCGGCTGGAACGGCTCGTTATCCGCTGTCGTACCGGCGCCTGATCGAGAGGCCGAAACAATCGGCAGGCAGGATATTGCGCGAAGAATCGTCATGGCATATCGTCCCCAGTCGTCACAAATCTCAGCAAAAGCAGCGCAGATACAGGTGCAACAGTCGGTTCCCCTTGCCCTGTTGCGTCCGGCGCGACATGATGGAGTGGATGACCTGCCGCTCCGACGCAATGATCCGGCGGGCAAAGTCACGCTCGGGAATCGTGACCGTATCGCGTCTGTCCCGGCGCTTACGGATCATCGCCGGAATCTTCGGCACGGCTTGACCCACCCCTTGAAAATAGGCTCCCACCTGCCCTTTTTTGATGACAAACAGCAACCAGAAGAGCTGGTAGACCAGCAACGCCGGCAAAAATCTGAGCAACAGCCGCCACGAGTAGTGTTTTGCAATAACAAACAGGTTGTTGCGGGTGGACAGGCGGATGACAAACGCGCTTGTTTTCGATCCCGACGAGGCACTGCCGATATGGTAGATCATCGCCTCCGGTAGATAACAGCAGTTCGCCCCGGCCCGCACCGCGCGAAAATTGAAATCGACATCCTCGAGGTACGCAAAGAAATCTTCGTCAAACAGACCAATCCGAGCAAACAGGGCACGTCGATACAAAGCCGCCCCGGCACAGGCGCCGAAGACATCGCGACGCAGCGCATACGCCGGCCCGTCATGTTCCAGCGTGCCGAGCCGGTAACCGACGCCGCCGCGCAAAACTCCATCACCGGCGCCGTCAAGCAGGTGGCGGTGTTCGAAGCCGATCATTTTCAGCGCAAACATGTCGTAGCGCTCGTCGCCACAGGCATGCCGCCGCAACGTATCGACACAGCCGGAATGCATCTCCGTATCGTTATTCAGCAGCAAAACCCATGGATTGGTGCCGGCCCGAATGCCGGCATTTACGGCGGCGCTGAATCCCCGGTTCTCCGGCAGGCATACCAGATCGACCCAGGGAAACCTGGTCTGCACATACGTTACCGATTCGTCGGTGGACCCGTTATCGACGACAATCACCCGGCAATTCCGCTGCTGCAATCCGTCAAGCGAGCTCAGGCAGGTGGCGAGCATCGCCCTGCCATTCCAGTTGGGAATGACGATATCGATGCCTGTTTCGGCGTACTGGTTCATGGCTTGGTCGCGCCGGCACCATCTCCAGCCGAACGCCAGACCTCGCGGACGTGGTAGACCGGTTTTTGTTGCGATTCGTGATAGGTTCGAGCCTGCAACTCGGCGATCAACCCAAGGGAAATAAATTGAATTCCGATGAAAATCAGGACGACGGCTAACAATAACAACGGTCGATCGGCGAGCGGAACCCCGAAAAACTGGCGCTGGATGGTCATGATCAACGCCAGCAGAAAACCGACGCCGCCGGAGATCACCCCAAGCAGGCCGAAGACCTGGATCGGCCTGGTTGCGAAGCTGAGCAGAAACTTGACGGTGATCAGATCGAGCACCACACGGATGGTTCGCGAAATGCCATATTTGGACGTCCCGAACCGGCGGGGACGGTGATTGACCTTGATCTCCGTGTACGAGATTCCCATGCCACTGGCAATCGCCGGAATAAAACGGTGCATCTCACCGTACAAGCGAATGTTTTTGATGACCTCCCGACGAAAGGCCTTGAGTGTGCAGCCGTAGTCATGCAACGACACCTGTGTCGTCCAGGAGATGATCTTGTTGGCAATGATCGACGGTAATCGCCGATTCAAAAAGGCGTCTTTCCGATCGTAGCGCCATCCGGTAACCACATCGTACCCTTCATTGATCTTTTCGATGAGCCGTGGGATGTCATGCGGGTCGTTCTGCAGATCGGCATCCATGGTGATAATCACCTCCCCGGAGGCATAGTCAAAGCCCGCCGACATCGCCGCCGTCTGGCCGAAGTTGCGACGAAAAGCGACCACCACCACCCGTTCATCGGCTCGCTGGATTTCCTGGAGAACCTGCAGGGTTGTATCGGAACTGCCGTCATCGATAAAGAGCAACTCGTAGGCTGCTGCCATCGAATCAAGCACACTCTTGGTCTCCTGATACAGCAAGCGGATATTCTGTTCTTCGTTATAAGCCGGAATAACAACGGAAATTTTCACACATCCTCCTTCAACCGTTCCTTCGCCGGGGTGCTTACCGTGGTGCGCTCCGTTCATCATTGCCACCTTCAATCCTGGTCTTGACCGCTGCCTGACGGGGAGTATTCCAGAGACGGTAGAGAAAAAACAGCCCGCCGATCAACGAATAGCAGACGGCCACGACGACAAACAGCACCGCCAGTGTTCTCGTCTCGACATCAGACATGCCCACCCGAGTAAAAAAAAAGACGTACCCATAATCGCGGACACCGACACCATAAATGGACACCGGCAATGCTTCCAGCAACGTGATAAGGGGTACAAATGCACTGAAATAAAAAAAAGAAAGATCGATCCCGAGCGCGCGGGACATCAAAAAAACAACAACGATCAGCAACAGCTGGAAGACAAAGGACAACCCCATCACCTTGACCAACAAGGCTTTGTTCGAGCCGTATCGGGAAAATGAAACAAACAGCCGCTCCGTGATCCGGCTCAC
Source organism: uncultured Desulfofustis sp. (assembly GCA_964608305.1). GTDB lineage: Bacteria > Desulfobacterota > Desulfobulbia > Desulfobulbales > Desulfocapsaceae > Desulfofustis. The sequence continues at coordinate 9,183 of CAZSOA010000084.1, forward strand.
CGCCTGGATACGGCTCAGCCGGGTATACCCCAACAACAGGCGCAACGGAGTCTGGCGGGCTATGCACCAGAGCATACCAAGAAAGGCAAGCAGTAACAGCGACGGCGCCACCAGAAAACCGACGGAACCGAACTGGGCCGAGACATAGAATGAGGAAAGGAGACTGAGCGAAACGAGCGCGATGAATCCGGAAAATCGATCGGCAAAAACCGACGCCGCCGAACGGGCCGCATCACTGCTCCGCTTCGCAATATCGTAGATCCGGTACGAATCGCCACCGATATTGGACGGCAGGAACAGATTACAAAACGTCCCACTCATATAGGAAGCAATCAGCGAACCAAACCTCAAATGCACCCCGTCGGCGCGCAAAAAAAGTTGCCATTTCCAGGCGCTGATGATCGTATTAACAAACAGCAACAAACAGATCAACGGCAGATACACCAGATCTATCGAAACCAGCAAATGCTTGATCTGCGTCAGTGGTGTCTGCCGATAGAGCAGATAGAGCAACCCGAGACTGACGGTCAGTTTGACAAAAAACAATGCCGGTCGTTTCATCTCAGCGCCGCTGCCTGACCACCCGAGCGGGAACGCCCATACTTATTGACATGCCGGGCAGAGACCGGCTGATTACGGCGCCTGCCGCGGCAACACTGCCGGATCCTATGGTAACCCCACCGAGTACGGTGACGTTGGCGCCAAGCCAGACATTGGGTTCGATGATAACGCCGCCGTCATGCGCAATAGGAGCTTCTCTGATGAGCTGCTGCGAATCGGAGATGTCATAGTTACCGCCGCCGATGACCAGACAGCGCTGCCCGATAACGCAATCGTTACCGATGCTGACCGGGTTACCGTTGGTCGACTGGATGACCGTCTGGGCGTTGATCCCGACCCGATGGCCGATCTCAATGGTCCCATCCTTACAGGAGAGCATCACGTTGTTTGAAAGGATGACATCGTCTCCGATGACGATGGCCCCATCGTCTTGACTGCGGCGCCCGTCGAGCACACAATACTCACTGATAACGACCGACTCGCCGATCCTGATGCGCCCCGGATGGCGCAGCACCACCCCCTGTCCGAATACCGTCTTGCGCCCGCAGGATGCGAACAGCCGGGGCCAGAACACTTTCCTGAACAGCATTCCCGGAGCACCGGGGATAGCCGACAGCACTTGACAGAATTCGAAATAAAGCAACGCCCGAAACGACGAACGGCCGACGACGACCTGTTGATATTTCGCCAGCGCAGAACCGCCGCCGGTAACGGCTGCATGGGTTTTTTTCATCGTTGTCGATTCTTGCCGGACACGAAGCGACGTGCTTACGCACGGGCGAAAAAACGATTATGCCAGATCGCCACGTTGATCAGCGCCCAGAGGATGTGATTGTGGTTCTGTTTCATGGTCAAATGCTCATCGATCAGGGTGTTGATAAACCCCGGATTCATCGTCTGCCGAATCAGTTCCGAATCATTGAGCAATTGTACCATATAGTCCTTGAGTTCACCGCGCAGCAGATGTTTTACCGGCAGACTATACCCTTGCTTCCCGCGATGCACAACCTTGTCCGGCAAGAGGCCGGCAAGGGCGGCCCGGAAAATATATTTGGTGGTCAGCCGGCGAAGCTTCCAATCCCCCGGTAATGATGCCATATACTCGACCAGGACATGGTCAAGCAGCGGCACCCGGATTTCCAGGGAACTGGCCATGGACATCCGGTCGACCTTCATCAGGACCGAGTCGGTCATCATGAACCGCATATCAAGATAAATTTCCCGGTTCAACGCATCCTCAGCGGCATCGCACCGCTCACTATACTCCCGGATCTGTCGAAACGGGTCAAGCGTCACCCGGCTTTTCAACAGGTCGGCGAGCAATTTCTGCTCACAGCGCTTGCTGAGAAAGTACTGCCAGCGCAGATGCCTGCCGTCGGCAGGGAGGTTTGATCCTTCGATAAATCGTTTCAGAACGTTAACAGCTCCTTTTTTCTGCGGTTGATCGGGCAACAGGTCTACCATCCTGCCGATCATCTCACGGCGCACCAGCGACGGAATGAGCGAAAACCAGCGATTCATCCGGCTGGCCTTAAAGCGGTCATAGCCGGCAAAGCTCTCGTCCGCCCCTTCTCCCGACAGGCAGACGGTCACGTGCTCTTTCGCCTGACGGCACAACAGATAAAGCGGGACCGTCGACAGGTCGGTCATCGGTTCGTCAAGATGGTACAGGGTCTGTTCCACGTAATGAGGCCGCAAGGTATCGAGCATCAATACGTGGTGCTCGGTCTGACAATGGTCGGCCACGATCTTGGCGTAGTCCAACTCGCTGAAGCTCTTGTCCTCATAACCGATGGTAAACGTTTTCAGCGGACCGCTGATATGCCGCCGCATCAGGGCGACGATACAGCTGGAATCAAGCCCACCGGAGAGAAACACACCGAGCGGCACGTCACTGACCAGATGGGATTTCACCGCATGGTCGAGATGTTCCCGCATCTTCTCGACAGCTTCATTGAAGTCTTTTGGTGCGTCACCTTGTTGAAATGACAGATCCCAATACGATTGTACGGTCAGTCGATCGCCATCGAGCACCAGATAGGAGCCGGCCGGCAGTTTCTGAATGGAGGCGAACATGGTCTGCGGCGCGGGCACAAATTCAAATCCGAGATAATCGTAGAGCGCCTGGTAGTTGACGCGACGTTCAACCTTCGGATCTTCGAGAATGGCCTTGATCTCCGAAGCAAACAGAAACCGATTGTGTTCGTGATAATAATAGAGCGGTTTAATGCCGATCCGGTCGCGGGCCAGCAAGAGCTTTCCGGTCTTTTTGTCGTAGAGGGCAAAGGCGAACATGCCGCGCAGCCGGGAAAGACAGTCGATCCCCCACTCCTCGTAGCCGTGAACGATCACTTCGGTGTCGGACCGGCTGAAGAACCGATGACCTTTCTTGAGCAGCTCGTCACGCAGCTCCATGAAATTGTAGATCTCACCGTTAAAGACGACAATCACCGAGCCATCTTCATTGGTCATCGGCTGGCGACCATTTTCACTGAGATCGATGATCGACAGCCGGCGATGCGCAAGCGACACCCGCTCGTCGCAATACACACCTTCCTGATCCGGTCCCCGATGCTGCATCGTAGAGGCCATCGATCGGACCAGCATCGCATCATTCCAGTTAAAACCGCAAATACCACACATACTGATTCTCTGATTCTGAATGAAAAAACCGGCCTGTCTGCCAGGCCGGTTTATAAAAGATCACCGCGCTGAGCGATCGTTTACGACACCACGTTCTCCTGCGTCCTTCGGCGATAGCCGATGACATAACCAACCACAAGCAACAGCGCGGCGGCCACCGGCGCAACAAGGCCGTTGAGCAGGAGATAAGCCACGCCAATCAACGGGAGCAACAGGGGGCGAACGATCGCTTTCAAAAATTCATGACGTTCAATTACCTCAGCCGCGGGAGGCGAATAGCTGTAGTACATACGGACAAACGACCGACCGAACTCGGATTGCAAAAGATACTCATCGCGAAATTGCGTAAGTATCCGAACATACGGATCAATACTTGAACCAAAGGCCGCCGTCGCGATAAAGCAACCACCGCCACCGCCGCCACCACCATCGCCACCGCCACCACCTCCGCCACCGCTACCGCCGCCGCACGGCAACGCCGCGAAAAACTGCCGGGCGACTACCCGGGCACCGCTATTGGACAGATGAATTCCGTCGATATTATAGCTCGACCAACTGCTTCCCGCCAACGCAGCATAGTTGTCAACGAATGGGATCCCCTTGAGCGACGCCATCTCGGCAATCTTCGGGTTATACAATTGCGGAATTTCCTTACGCTCCGAGCCGGACTGGGTGTTCGGCGTTATCGACGAGACAATCGGCTGCGCCCCCATATTCCGCGACTTATCGACCATGCCCCCGAGGTTTGCCGACAAGGCCCCCGGAGACAGGCCGTATTTGACATCGTTGGCCCCTTCCATGATCAAGATAAAATGGGGCTTGTATTTGTCCAGCACACCAGCGATGCGGCTAACGCCGTTGGTGATCGACTCGCCGCCCTTTCCCTGGTTGATAACGACGGCGTTGCAATTATTTTCATCAAGCAATTGCTGCAGATACACTGAATAGGCTGTCGCCTTGTAGCCCTGGGTTATCGAGTCTCCAAAGGTGACGATCCGCTGCTTCTCCTGCGGCGGTGAAGGTTGGGTCGGCCGCGTAATGTCAGGAGTTATAGACGGCCCTCTGTCGTGCGTTGTTGTGAAATCCAGCGACCAGGCGGGAACCGCGCAACACAGAAGCACGACAACCGCCGCCATTACCAATTTCTGCACCATGGGTCCGATCCCCTTATGCTCTGTCATCCATCCGCCGGTCAGCCACCCCATGGGCAAACCATCAATAAAGACGGATAA
>CAZSOA010000085.1:0-5922 GCA_964608305.1 uncultured Desulfofustis sp.
GTTACTGCTGTTTCAGGTGGCTTGACAGCAGCTGAAGTAGCGGCTGCCATAGCAGACGACACTGACTATACCACAGCTGCAACAGATGGAAATGCTTATATTGATGGCAACTTAGGTGCGAGCTGGGATGGTACAGTCAATGGTGGAGATGCTACTATAGTAGACATTGACAGCGGAAGCTTCGCTACTTCACAAACTGCTCTGGCGATTAGTGTCGACAGCATCGATGACCCAACAGCACCTTTAGCTGATATTACTCCGGGTGCGGATGCCGCCGTTACCGGAACCTATACCATCTCCTTGGACGGCGGAGCAGCTATTGACGTCGCTGCTTTGGCCACGGGCACTACCGTGACCGTGGATGATGTGGTCGCAGCTATTGACTCAGACGCCAACTTTAGTGCGGTTGTAAATGATTCCGGTCAGGTGGAGATCACGAGAACCAATGGTTCAAGTTTTACCATTTCTGAAACCATCACCAATGCGACTGGCGCCGGTCTGGCTGATATTGACGGCACCGATACGACATTTAATGGCCAGATTTCTCTGGACAGTACCTCCGACATCGTTCTTTCCGGTGACGGCTTGGCTGATGCAGGACTGAGCGAAGTCGGCAACGCCACCACCACCATCGACCAGATCTCCGTCGATACCCGCGAGAACGCCTATATCGCCATTGCCTCCGTCGATGCGGCGCTGATGGATATCGACCGGATCCGCGGCGGACTCGGTGCGGTGCAGAACCGGTTCGAATCGACGATCGCCAACCTCAACAACGTGGCCGAGAACCTGTCCGCGGCCCGTTCCCGAATCCTTGATGCGGACATCGCCATGGAGACCTCGGCGATGACCAAGAGCAACATCCTGCAGCAGGCCGGCGTGGCCATCCTCGCCCAGGCCAACCAGACGCCGCAGCTGGCGCTGTCGCTGCTCGGCTAACCCCTGACCCGAACCGGGGGAGCTGAGACTTTCCCGGTTCGGCCGCCGCGGACCATGACGGACCGCGGTTGCCCCTAACTGGTTGCAAGGAGCACATCATGCCAGTCGAAGCGTTACATATCACCGGTTCATCGCTGCAGCAGGTGCCGCGCCCCGCGGATACCATCAGCGCGGCCCGCCGGGATCAGAGCCGTGACCAGGCCGATAGCGACAAGAGCAAAGCAGCGTCGCCGCAGGCGGTCCAGCCGGAAGAATTGTTGAGCCAGATAAAATCGTTGACGGAAAACGGCCTCTACAGCGTCCGCTTCGAGAACAACCCGGACGTTGACGAGTTGATCGTCAAGATCGTCGACAGCAAAACGAACGAGCTGATCCGCCAGGTGCCCGCCGAGGAGATTCTCGGCATGAAGGCGAGCTTGGCCGAGCTGCGCGGCAATATCGTCGACACCGTTCGCTGAGCTGATTGTATCGCGCTTTTTTCGTACGTTCGTCGCCAAACCCTGCTGAGGAAGAGCCCATGGCAGAGATCAGTTTCGGTGGCCTTGCCACCGGTTTGCCCACAGAAGACCTGGTATCGAGCCTGATGGCGATTGAGCGGCAGCCGCTCAACCGCCTGGAGGCGAAAAAAGAGACCGAGACCAAGCGGCTCGAGGCCTACGCTCAGTTTAACACGCTGCTCGGTGGCCTGCGCAATGCGGTGGCCAACCTGAATCTGACGAGCGACGTGCGCACCACGAGCGTCCGCCTCAGCTCAAATGAGACCATCAGCGCCTCCTCCAACGGCGCTGCCACCGGCAGCTACGATATCGCCGTGGCCCAGCTCGCCCAGGTGCAAAAAACCGTCACCGCCGGCTACAGCTCGCGCACCGCGGCGGTCTTCGGCAGCGGCACCTTTGCGATCAACAACGTCGCGGTGCAGATCGACAGCACCAATAACTCACTCGACGGTCTGATGGGGGCGATCAACAGCGTCTCGGCGCAGACCGGGGTGACCGCATCGATCATCAACGACGGGTCGACCGGCGACAATTTTCACCTGGTGCTCACCGGCAAGGACGCGGCCACCTCGTTCTCGCTGACCTATGACCTGCAGGACGGCCAGGGCGCACCGATCGCCATCGACGCCACTCACGTGCGCGCCGCCCAGCAGGCCGTTGTCTATGTGGACGGCATCGAGGTGGTGGCCAATACCAATACGCTGACCGGCGTGATCGCCGGGGTGACGCTCAACCTCAACCAGACCAGTGCGATCGTTACGCCGGGGGATGGCCAGACGCCGCCCGTCTATGCGACCACGAATCTCACCGTCGAGGCGGACACCGGGGCACTCAAAGAAAAGGTGGGCGAGTTCGTCACCGCGTACAACAAGATCATGGAATGGATCGTTGCCGGCTATGAGGTCGGCGGCAGGAACCAGCAGACGGGCGATGGGGCGGATGGCGATGAGGCCACGGATCAGCCGCTGAGCGACCTGCTCCGCGGTGATGCGACCATCAACAAGATCAAGCGCAGCCTCCAGTCACTGCTCAGCACCGGCGTTGGCAGCGGCGGTTCGCTGCAGATCCTCGCTGAGATCGGTATCACCACCCGCCAGGACGGGACGCTCAACCTCAACGCCGCCAAACTCGACGATACGCTGGCCACGAAATTCGACGACGTGGTCGGCCTGCTCGCCGGTCAGGGCGCCGTGGACGGCGTGATGAAGCGGTTCAACACCTACCTGCGCGACGTCACGTCGACCACGAGCGGCATGTACGCCGACAAGCGGGCCCGTTACACCGAGGCCGTCAAGCGCTTTGATCAGCAGATCGACCAGAAGGAAGCCCTGATGGGCAAGATCGAGGAGCGGATCCGCAACCAGTTCACGTCGCTGGAGTTGCTGGTCAGCAATCTCAACGCCCAGAGCAACTATCTCACCCAGCAGATGGACATCATAGCCAACATGATGACCAAAGGACGAAAATAATGAGCACGTACAGCATGAATCAATACCAGCAGAACCAGATCGCCACCGCTTCTCCCGAACGCATCCTGCTGATGCTCTATGACGGCGCCATTCGTTTCACCCGCCAGGCCCTGCAGGGCATTGAGGAACAGCGGCCGGAGCAGAAGCGCTACGGGATCGGCAAGGCGATGGCGATCATCAGCGAGTTTTCCAATTCGCTCAACCACGAGATCGGCGGCAAGATCGCCGAAGACCTCGACGCGCTGTACGACTTCATGATCCGCGAGCTGATGGCCGCCAACCTCAAGGACGATGCCGACAAGCTGGCAAACGTTGAAAAACTGCTCGGCGATCTGCGCCAGACCTGGGCTGAGGCCATCGAGCTCAACAAGAAGCAGGCGGCGGCCCCGGCCGCGAACTTCCGCCGGCCGGTGGAAGAACACTACACGCCGCTGGCTATTTCCAGCTGAGCTCATGATTGCCTGCGAGGATCCGGCCATGACCGCCACCGCCCCCACCACCCCGGACGCATTGATCCGGCTGTCCATCGACCAGCATCACCGGATGGCCCACCTGTTGCACCGGCTCCAGGAGGAGCTGGAGCTGCAGGCCTTTGAGAAGCTCACCGAGCTCAACGATGAGCTCAGCGGGATTCACGCTCAGGCCCGGCTGGTTGACGATGAGCTGCTCCGCTGCCTGCAGGGCGGACCGCCGGCCGCCGCACTACTGCCGCTGCTGGCACAGCGGACCGCACTGCAAAAAGATATCGTGGCGCTGCTGGCCGCGATTCTGCCCGGGGCAAAAAGCGTCAAGTCGTTGTTGGCCGACGAGATGCAAACCCTGAAAACCGGCCGGACCGCGCTCAGCGGCTACAAGAGCGGCACCATGCACCAGGGCCGGCTGATCAACAGCGCCACATGAGTGAAAGGGTTAAAAGAGGGGTCAGGTCTTGTCTTTTGACATTTGAACTGCAATGTCAAAAGACAAGACCTGACCCCCTCTCCCTATGACCCCGCTTCTGATCGGAGAACACCACCATGAAATCCGTCGATCAATGGCTGCGGGAATCGATCACCAGCTACCACCGGCTGGCCGCCGAGGCCGAACTGCTCGACGAACACCTCCGTGATCTCTCCGTCGCCGATATCAACCGCCGCTGCGCGCGGCTGGATGACCAGTGCCGGGACCTGCTCGCCCACGACGAGAAACTCCACCAGATACTGACCTTCGTCGGCAGCGAGGTCCTCGGCAACCCGCTGCTCTGCGCCTACCAGCAGGCCCTGACGACCGCCATCGAGGTCATCGACCGGGTGGCGGTAACTGCCACCCGCCAAAAACACCAGCTGGAAAACTATAAAAGGGGGTCAGGTCTTGTCTTTTGACATTTGAACTGCAATGTCAAAAGACAAGACCTGACCCCGCCACCTTTCCATTTGCTTTCCCCGCTTGCCAATCGCCCGGGTTGATGCTATTATCCGTTGCATCGTGCCGGTTCCAATGGACAATCACGGCACCAGACGAGAGTAGCAGGACTGTGAACCTCGACCTCGAGCAAGCCTAACATGACCGTATCGCCAGACATCCTCAACGATGTTCCGGACGCCAAACCGGTTCGGATCTTTCTGCCCATTGCCGGGAGCAAGGAGCGCTTTCGGATCGGCGGGATCTACAAGAAAACCGAGCCGCCCCGGTTCAACCTGCTGTTTAAGCCGGGGGTACTGCCGGTGGATGAGCTTGATACCGTTCAGCCGTGCCTGATCATCATCGATATGGGCGGGCCCACGGTGTCGGTGGAGGCGATGATCACCACGGCCTCGGCGCAGGTGCTCGAGATGATTGTCCAGAAGTCGATCTCCCATGACCAGATGCGCGAGTTCTTCCGGGTCGATGCCGCCACCGAGGTGATCGGCACCTCGTTTAAGCCGGAGCTGTTCGGGAAAAGCGATGCAACATGGTCGATGCAGGGCACGACGATCGATATCAGCGGCAGCGGTATCCTCGCCTCGTTTCCCAAGAAGGTGCCGATGGACGAGCCGATCCGACTGGCCATCACCCTGCCCACCGAGCCACCGGAGACGGTGTCGGTGCTGGCCCACCCGGTGCGCTCCGTACAGATCGACGACGAGCGCTGGGAAGTGGCTTTTCATTTCGACGACATCACCATCGAGGACCGGGACAAGATCATCGGTTGCTGTCTCGTCATCCAACGCCGCCTGCTCCGTCTGAAAGTGCAGGTTCCCGATACTGCCACGTAACGAAAGAGAGGCAATACGCGTGTCGCATTCGATCAACAGCATCGTCAGATCGATCAAGGATAGTGAACTGGCCAAGATCAGGGTCACCGGCGCCGACGGCGAGATGCTGCATCTGGACTGCATCTACAAAGAGTCCGAAGCGCCGCTGTTCTTCCTCGTCTTTCCGCCGCAGGCCATCCCGAAGGATTTGGAAATAAAACAAAAATGCTCGGTGGCCATCTCCTCCGGCGAGGAGCCGGTGACGCTGGCCGCCGTGATCGAGTCATTCAAGGGAGATCGCTCCATTGAGATGCGGGCGGTGGACACCATCGACCCGGTGAGCCTGCGCGAATACTTCCGGGTGATGGTCTCGACCCCGATCACCGCCGCCTTCGATCCGACCGGTGAGGACAGCCGGCAGCGGCCGTGGGAGCTCAAGGGCATGACCGTGGACCTCTCCGGTACCGGGGTGCTCGCCGTATTCCCCGCCGAATTTGAAAACAATCACAACATCTTCCTCGACGTCACCCTACCCGGCTCGGACAAGCGTGTCGAGTGCATCGCCCACGTGGTCCGCACCAAAAAACTGCGCAAGAACCGTATTCAGGTGGCCCTGCACTTTGACTCGATCAGCCGGAAGAACCGCGACATCATCATCACCGCCTGCCTGCAGGAGCAACGCCGCCAACTCCGGCAGCGCATGGAAAGCATGTAAGAAGTGGGGTCAAGGAAGGGGGGTCAGGTCTTGTTTTTTGACATTGAGGTTCAAATGTCAAAAAACAAGACCTGACCCCATCGCTTTCA
>CAZSOA010000085.1:6022-13588 GCA_964608305.1 uncultured Desulfofustis sp.
TGACCCCATCGCTTTCAGACCTGACCCCACCCCTGCTTAAGAAGGTCTCGATTTCGGTCGATACGATCGTATGAGTACCATTACGCCCCTATCACCTATCCCGCCGATCGGTTCGGCGACTTCGCGGCAAGGTTCCGCCCGGCCCGGTGTCCCGGTGCCGCCCGGGCTTGGCGAGGTGATCAAGGCAACTGTGCTTGAGGCCCGCGCCGGTGCACGTTATCTGCTCGATATCGGCGGCAATCGGCTATTGGCAACCAGTCAGGCGCCGTTGACGGTGGGCCAGCAGTTGCAGCTGCAGGTAGCCTCGACCAATCCACAGGTGGAGCTGAAGATCGTCTCCGATGTCTTTTCAGCGCTCACCGGCCGATCATTGGTGTTGCTCGGCAATCCGCTTGACATCACCGCCCTGCTCACCAGCCTGATGCAGGGCAGCCCATCGCCGATGGCGCGGCTCAGCCCCACCACCACGGCAACGCTGACCTCTCTTCTGCCGGAAGGGCTGCAGGCGATCATCGGCAGCCGTGACGGTGGCGCCTTTCTCCGGCAATTGTTCGACCGCCTCGGCCTCAATCTTGAGACCCTGCTCGCCCAGGGCAACACGAAACAGGCGCCGTTGACGCTCAAGGCGGCCCTGCTCGAAATCGCCCAGCTTTTCCAGCATTCCGAACGGGTCAGCGAGCAGGCCGGTCGGCTGCTCGCCACGCTTGAATTATTCCAACTCGCACAGTTGCAGCTTGGCCAGGAGCGGCTATTGATCTTTCCGTTGCCGCTGCCTTTTTTGAACCAGGGCTATGTGCTCGTCGAGCGCCATGAGCAGGAGGAACGCGAGGGCGGTGAAAAACCCGAATCCGAGCAGTTTTCGGTGCACCTGAGCCTCAGCGGTCTGGGGCACATGAAGATCACCTTCCTGCTCAATCAAGAAGGATTGTTCGTCCGCTTTTTCCTGGAAACCAAGGAAAAGGCGGCTTTTGTCGAAACGTTTGGCGACCAGCTCCGCGAGGCCCTGTCAGTGGCGCCGCTGGTCTCGGTTTCGTATAGTGACGGAGCTGTCGACCCGGCAGTCGAATTGGTACGGCGGCTGATCCCGGAAGAAAAATCCATCCTCGACACGACGGCCTGAGATGCAACCTCCTGATCGACAGGACAAGGCAGTCGCCCTGCTCTACGACAAAAAGACCGCAGACGCCCCGCGGGTGGTTGCCGGCGGCAAGGGCCTGGTCGCCCGAAAAATCATCGAAACCGCCCGTGAAGCCGGTGTCCATATCCACGAAGATCCCGATCTCGTCGAACTACTCTCCAAAGTCCCTCTCGGTCAGGAGATCCCCGTTGAACTCTACCAAACCATCGCCGAGGTGCTGGCCTTTGTCTACCGCGTCAATGAACAATTCAAAGAAAAGCTCTAGCGGGGTCAGGTCTTGTTTTTTGACATTTTTTACTCAATGTCAAACAACAAGACCTGACCCCGTCGTCTATTTCATGCTCATCCTGCTGCTTGTCGGCTGTGGCGAAAAGCCGGGTCCGGAGGCGATTGCCGATGAGTTTGTCGCCTCCTGCATTCAGGCGGCGGAAAGCCGACGGCCAAGTGAGCTGCGCCGCCTCATCTCCACCGAGTACCGCGACGAATACGGCCGCAGCGCCGCCGATGTGACGGCGATTGCTGCCGGTTACCTGTTGCGCAACCGCTCGGTCCACGTCTTCACCCGGCTCCAGCAGGCCATCGAACGCGACGGCCGGATCGAGGCTACGGTGCTCGCAGCACTGGCAGGCCGGCCGATCAACGATGCGTCCTTGCTGCCAACGATTGACGCCGATATGTACTGGTTCGAGCTGACCCTGCATGAACAGGACGGCGATTGGCGGCTGCTCGAGGTGCGCTGGCGGCAAGCCCTCGTTGAAGATTTCTTTTAATCGGGGGGTCAGGTCTTGTATTTTGACATTTTTATGAAAAATGTCAAAAGACAAGACCTGACCCCCATTCTATTTGACGAAGCCGTCGTTTTTGGTATATACATGAAATATGCGCAGGTCCGGTTGATAATCCCGTCTTCCGCACCATATAAAGCGAACTATCGCGCCTCTTGAGACTGCCGACCATCGTATGCTGCGTGTTCGATTCTGTTGCCGTGCAGTCTCGTTGCTGCTTGTTATTACCCTTCTTCCTGTCCTGCATGGTGGTTTCGCTGCGCCGGCGGTCACGCCGGCGGACCAAGCGAGCGCCGGTGAAATTGGTTCCCGGCATATCCTGATTCTCAGTTCCTACCACCGCGACTACTCCTGGACCGAGCAGATCATCGAAGGGATTCATGCGGCGTTTGCCGAGTTTGATACACCAATCGAATTTTCCTACGAGTACCTCGATACCAAACGACAGGAAGAGACCGCCGCCTACTACCAGCTCTGTGCCGAGCTTCTATTGCACAAGTACCAACGCAAGCCGGTCGATCTCATTATTTTGAGCGACAACAGCTCCTTTAATTTTCTTGCCGTTCATCAGCAGCAGCTGTTTCCTGATGTACCGGTTGTTTTCTGCGGCATCAACAACTACTCCCCCACCCTGCACTCTCGACTCCCCGGCAGTACCGGGGTCGCTGAGGACAAGGAGATGGGCGCCACGCTCGGCCTGATCCGGCGTCTGCACCCCGACGCCCGCTCAATTGCCATCATCAGTGACACCACCGGGACGGGGGCCATCGATGCCGGGTTGATCAAGCACGCCATCAAAGAAGACTGCAGCTTTGCACCAGTCATTCTTTCCAGCGGACAGCTATCCTTAGCTGAATTGCTTGAACGGTTGCGGCATCTGCCTGCCGACACAATCATTTTTTTCAGCAGTTTCTGGCATGATCGCACCGGCCGGACGTTTGCCGCCGACGACGTCATCCCCCTGCTGGCAAAAAATGCCTCGGTGCCGATCTACACCCATGCAGACACCTTCCTGAGCGGCGGGATCGTTGGTGGTGTTCTTGTGCATGGGCACACCCAGGGCCGACGTGCCGGTGAGATGGCGGTACAGATACTCAACGGGGTACCGATTGCGTCGATCCCGGTGAGCGCGCATGCCAATAAACCGATTTTCGATTACCAGGCGCTCGTCCGCTGGCAGATCGACAAACAGCGGCTGCCCGCCGACGCGGTTATTCTCAACCTGCCGCCGCCGTCGTTTTATGAACGTTACACCGCATTGATCTGGTCAACCATTGCCACCTTTATCACCCTGTTGCTGCTCATTATCGGGCTGGCCGCCAATATCGTCTTTCGTCAGCGGGCGGAAGCCGCCCTGCGTCAGAGCGAAGCCCGCTTCCGCGCGTTGATCGAGATGTCGCCCCTGCCGATTCTGCTCTGCCACGGGAACGACATCCTCTATGCCAACCGAACCTTCATGGAACTCGTCAACGCAGACTGTTTTGAAGCAGTGACCGTTCGGCAACTCTTCGACTTTGTCGCCACCGACGAGGTCGATCGGGTCAAGCACACCGTTGCTACGTGGGTGCAATCGGGAAGACAGGGGGCACTGCAGTTCGAATCCATTGGCCGACGCATGGATGGCAGTCATTTCCCGGTGGCTGTCAATGTAACGATGATCACCCTTGCCGAAGGCGCGTGCTCGCTTGCTTTTATCAGCGATATCACCGAGCGTTGCCGGGCCGAGGAAGAACGTCACAAGCTGCAGACACAATTGCTGCACGCCCAGAAGATGGAATCAGTCGGCCGTCTTGCCGGCGGCGTCGCCCATGATTTCAATAACATGCTCGGAGTTATTCTCGGCTACACCGAGTTGAGCATGAAGCAATTGGCACCATCCGAGCGCCTTTATGCCAATCTGCAACAGATCAAGGAAGCCGCCGAACACAGCGCCGATTTGACAAGGCAGTTGCTGGCCTTTGCGAGGCGCCAGACGGTGGCCCCGAAAGTAATCGATCTCAATGATACCGTCGAGCGGATGTTACAGATGCTGCACCGCCTTATCGGGGAGCAGATCAAGCTTTCGTGGCTGCCGGGAAACGCTGTGTGGCCGGTCCGGATTGATCCCGTCCAGCTTCAGCAGGTCCTGATGAATCTCTGCGTCAATGCCCGGGACGCCATTTCCGGAGCCGGTACCGTGATAATCGAAACCGGCAACCTGGCCGGCTCATCAGCACTGCTGGGACAGCAGGGCGACATTGTTCCGGGCGACTACGTCCAACTCGCAGTTGGCGACGATGGCTGCGGCATCGACGCCCAGACCCGGGAACATCTGTTCGACCCGTTTTTTACCACCAAGGAAATCGGCAAGGGAACCGGACTCGGCCTGGCGATGGTGTATGGGATCGTCAAGCAGAACGACGGCCATATCATCGTGCAGAGCTCGCCGGGACAGGGAACGGTCTTTCACATCCTGCTGCCGCGCCACGACGCGGCCATTGAGCCTGCCGTCGAAAAGCAACCGCCCGAACCGGCGGCCGCAATAAGCGGTCAGGAGACCATTTTGCTGGTGGAGGATGAACCGAAGATTCTCGAGATGACGGCAACGCTGCTCGAATTGCAGGGCTACCGGGTGATCTCCGCCCCCCTGCCGAGCGAGGCGATTCGCCTGGCCGAAAAGCACCATGGCGAAATCCACCTGCTGATAACCGATGTCATCATGCCGGAGATGAACGGCCGGGAGTTGGCGGAGCACCTGCTGGCAAGCTATCCCAATCTGAAACAGCTGTTTATTTCCGGCTACACAGCCGACATTATGTCAGCAAACGGCGGCCCCGACGACGAGATCCACTTCCTTCAGAAACCGTTTACCGCCGCTGAACTCTCCAGCGCAGTACAAAAAGCAACGGGGTCAGGTCTTGTATTTTGACATTGCAGCTCAAATGTCAAAATACAAGACCTGACCCCTCCCCCTGATTACTGGCTCTGCCGTTCCACCTCGTAGGCCCGTTCCTTTGACGAGACCCCGGAGAACATCGATCGCTCCAGAAAGATCATGATGTACAGAACGGCAACCGCCAGTACGATCAGTCCGACGATCTGAAAAAGCAGCTTCGGCTTCTTCAGATAAAGCAGGACGATGGCTGCCGCAAGGATGGCGGCGGCTACCCAGTTACCGGTGAAAAACGAAACGATCTGCAACAGATAGGTTTCAATAGCCTGCATTGCCGCTCCCTCATGAACCTGATTGTCACCGCATCGGCTGCGTGATTTCCGATCTTTCGCCGCAGGATAGCTGATCCGGTGGCATCGTGCAAGAATCCTTACCCGAGAAGAACCAGCAGGCGGCGGCTTGGCCGGGTGGGAGTGGCCCGCCTCCCGTACCGACCGCCACCCCATATACAGTGGCACTAAATTTTTCCCTGCTGCTTGACGATACAGGCTATAAGCGAGTAGGTTACAGACCTCTTTATCATAGGATATATGGCACAAATTGTCGGCCTGTCTGCTCGTGAAACGAGCCGTCATTTTACGAATGGAAATAAATCAATGCTAAATTTTTTAAGAAATCTCTCCATCAAGGCGAAAATCTTCTGGTTTGTCGTACCCAGCACCATTTCCTTCGGCATCCTCCTGACCGCGCTCTCGCTCTATCTCCTCAACGATTTCAAGAATCAATCGCTGGAATCATTCGGCCAGACCCTGGCCGCACAGCAGACGGCCGACTCGTCAGCAAAAGCGGATACCGGAGCTGCGGTTGCCATCCTCGCCACACAGGCCGACGAACTGGTGGCAACCACCGCGAAGATTTTCGTCTCCATCGTTCTGGTAGTAATTGTTCTGGCGGCCATCGGCGCATTGTTTATCGCTTCCCAGATCGCCGCCCCGATCCGTTCCGTTGCCGACGGCCTGAAAAATATCAGTTCCGGCGACGCCGATCTGACGCAACGATTGCCGGTCACCTCTACCGATGAAACCGGCGAGGTCTCCCGTTATTTCAACACCTTCCTGGAAAAACTCGGCGGTATCATCAAAGATATGCAGGACGATGCGACGCACCTCAACAAGGCGGCGTTGATCATCCACGACAGCATCGGCTCTATTCAGCAGACGGCACTCCAGGCCAAGGAAGTCACCCAGACGGTCTATCGCTCGGCCGGCTACCAGAACCGAGATATGACGCGGATCGCCCAGGTTATCGAGGAGTCGTCCGGCACGTTTCACACGATATCATCGGCCGTGGAGGAGTTGACCGCCACCGTCGGCGAGATTGCGAGGACCTCGGCCAAGGCGCACACCAACGCAACCGAAACCACCACCCGCATGAGCCACACGTTGCAGACCATCTCCGGGCTCGGTTCCGCCGCCGACCAGATCGGCAATGTCACGCAGACCATTGCCGACATCTCCGATCAGGTGAATCTGCTGGCGCTCAACGCGACCATCGAAGCGGCCCGGGCCGGTGAATCGGGCAAGGGCTTTGCCGTGGTTGCCAACGAGATCAAGGCATTGGCGCAACAGGTGGCTCAAGCGGCGGTGGAGATCAAATCGCGCATCGACGAGGTGCAACAGGCTACCCAGTCAACCATTACCGAGATTCAGGGTTCCGCCGACATCATCAACCAGAACAGCGAAATCATCACGTCGATCGCCGGCGCCGTCGAACAGCAATCGGCCACGGTGGGAGAAATCGCCACCTCGCTCTCCCAGGCAGCCGAGGTCCTGCTTAACGCCAATCAGAAAGTCTCCCAAGCGGCGGTCTACGCCGGCAATATGGCCGAGATGTCCAATTCGGTCAACGAAGCGGTGGAACAGGTGGAGCAGACGGTCGGCGGCATCCTGACAACATCGGATGATCTCAAGACCATTGCAGAAAAAACCGCCACCACAAGCAGACAGTTCAAAACCATGTGATCGGGGTCAGGTCTTGTCTTTTGACATTTGAACTGCAATGTCAAAAGACAAGACCTGACCCCTTTATTGTTAACTGGTTACGTTGAAGCTCTGTCCGGTGATGTTTTTGGTCAGATCGGAGCAGAGGTAGCACACCATATTGGCGACATCTTCAAGGCGCTGGGCACGGCCCAGAGAAAAATTGCCGACGATGTCGGTGTCAAACGTGGCACGGAAGCGTTTGTCCGCGGTCTCCAGGTTCTCCAGCGACCAGAGTTCAGTGGCCACTGCCCCGGGGCAGACGGCGTTGATATTGAGGCCATACTCGGCATATTCCAGCGCCACGGCCTCGGTAAAGGCGATCAGCGCCGCTTTTGACGCCGAATAATGGGCGTAGGTCGGCATCGGCTTCTTGCCGCTGATCGCCGCGATATTGACGATCTTGCCCTTCCTGCGCTCAATCATCTGCGGCAGCACCGCCCGGGTAGTCAGATAGGGGCCGAAGGCATTGACCCGAAAGATATGGTCCCAATCCTCCGGTTCCATGCTGAGCAGGGTCACGCGACGACTGACCCCGGCGTTATTGACCAGGATATCGATTCCGCCAAGCTCTTCGGTGACCTGCCTGACACCGCTTGCGACGCTGTCCCGGTCGGTGACATCAAGATAGATGAACGAGCAGTGCCCCTCGCCGATGGTCCGGCAGGTCCGCTCGGCTCGCTCCTCGGCAATATCACCAATCACCACCCGAACGCCCTCCCGGACCAGATG
>CAZSOA010000086.1:0-13509 GCA_964608305.1 uncultured Desulfofustis sp.
TCGTTCGCGGCATAAAGCAATTCGACACAGAGCGCCGCCCGCTCGTTCTCATCGCGCGGCAGACCGTCGGGTCCCCAGAGCAGGGCCACGATATCGGCCTCGTATTTGGCAGCCATCGGCAACATCACTTCATACCGCTCGGCACGGGCCATGATCGAGTTGACGATATGCGGCTTGCCGACCGGTTTCAGCACCTTGAGCCCTTCCTCGATGGCGGCGATATTGCTGGTATCGAGCAATAGCGGCATATCCGGCACCACGTCCTGAACGACTTGGCAGACCCACGGCATCAATTCGTGGCCGTCCTTTTTCGCCGGACCCAGATTGATGTCGATATAGTCCATGCCGAGCTTCTTCTGCTCGAGGGCTTCTTCCTGGATCGGTTTGGGATCGCGCTCCCTGAACGCCGTTCCGATCTTCTTCGAAATCACGTTCAGGCTCTCACCAAATAAAATCATATGCTCTCTCCTTTCAAGATAGTCTTCTTGACTGTCCGCGTCCGCGTCGGATTTCGCCGCTCCCCGTCACCTGGCTTTCAGGAATCCAGGCAGGTGGGCTGCTTCGCGCGGGCCGACGGTGATGGTCCAGCCGGGCAACTCCTCTTCGACATCGGCGACAATCGATGCGGCATAGCCGGGAATAATCAGCTCGGTATGTTTCACCTTGTCCATGATACCACACTTCTTGACAAAGGCCCCGACATCATCGCCGCTGAATTTGCCGGCCGCCCAGGCGGTCAGCACCGACAGTCCTTCGGAATCCTTGATCAACAGCCAGGCAGGCACCTTGCTCGCCTCGATCTCACCGGAAACGATAAAGTACGTCAGCGCGAAGTTGGTGGTCACCAGCACCGGGGAATTCTCGTTTGGCGTACCGATTTCATAGATTCCCTCGGTTACCGTCATCGGCCGCTGCGGATCGGTGAAGATATTGAGGCGTTCCAACATCAACGGGAACAAGGCCTCGCTGGTCAGATCGGAAAGCACGACGATCCCGCCGTATTTCGAGACATAGGCGGCGGCGATGAGCGCCTCCATATCGGTATTGCCGGCCATCTCGCACGGAAAGGCAATGGTCGGAAAACCAACGGCACGATTCCCGTCTTTTAATGCCGCCCGACGCAGCGCAACCATGTCCTCAAGCGCCTGCTTCACCTCCCGGGACCCCGGATCAAGGACCAGGTCCTTGAGACCCATGCCGGTCAAGGTGGTGCTGAGTTCAATCAGGCCATCGATAGAATCCGCCTTGATCGCCAGCGGCAGGCCGTTGTCCAGCGCCAGTTTGCCGAATGCCTCTGCAGTACCGGCCGTTGCCGCATAGATGAGCGGCCGCTTGAAAGCGCAGGCCGACACCCCGGCAGCCATGACTTCGGCATCTTCGCTCATCAGGATGACATTAAACTCGGATGTTTCGGCAACCTGCTTCGCCACAGCGGCAAACGCGTCCGCGCCGCCGCCGACATCTTTGACGGCGACCAGTTCCGGTCGCAGGTTCAGGCCGACCCGCTCATACTGCAGGGCATGCCAGCTTTTGAGCTTGTTTGCAACGTCGTCAGCCGCCGTGTCGGCGGTGATCAAACCGGCAAACAGGGTCGGGTTGTAAAAGGTTTTTTCATGACGATACAATACCGTTTCACCACCGGTCTTGGCAGCCCTGACGCCCTTGCCCAGTGCTACTTGCCGAATCGGCGGCGCCGAAGCCTCTTCCAATTGGGCCCGAGCCTCGTCGGAGACGTACGGGCAGGAATCAAGTTCCGCCTTGCCCGACGCCAGGTTCATAGCAAAGGCAAGACATGTCGGCACCCCGCACTCCTTGCAGTTGGTCTTCGGCAGGAGCTTGAATATCTGCATTCCTGTTAATGCCATCGGTGTTCTCTCCTCTTCTGTTTTTCGGGACAAAAAACAGGACCGACCGCTCCACGCGCGGTCGGTCGGGGCCCGTTATTATTAGCTAATCAGTGGCTCCATGTTCAGGGCCGGATGTCCTTTTTCCTGGAGAAACGGCAGAATCTCGTCTTCGGTCAGACCGACGGTTTCATCGGCGATCATATCGGCGAGGTTCTCCACCCCCATCTCCTTGCCGCGGGCATTGAGCCGGTCATAGATCTCATCCTTGAGACTCTTCGGCATCCAGACGACGCGCAGCAGGCCGCCGTCACCGAGGATGAATTTCTTCTGGGTGATATTGAATTTGGAATGACCGACAAAGCCCGGCGAGGCAGCGCCACCGCCCATGACACCGGCCAGGGTGGTGAACTTCATGCCGCACGGCGTCTCCCCGGCATAGTCGCGGTTGACCGTCATGACACCATTGCAGGACGGCAACATCGCCGCGATACACTCGCAGCAGCCGCAGGTGGTCATCGGTGCATAGACCATGGAGTAGAAATTGTAGGTCTCATGAGCCCCTTTCGACGCCTGTTTGAGAAATTCATCAACGCCCTCAAAGCGGCCAAGCTTGGGATCGAGGACCTTGCCTTTCTTGATCGGCTGATTGGGCCCGGTCGGATTGATCTCGAAAGAGGCCTTGCAGTCCATCCAGTTATAGGCGCCGCACAAACCGGTTCGCTCCGGGCTGACCGTGCAGACATGGCTCGGTGCAAACGACTGACAGAGCGTGCAGGAATAGAAGGTGTCGACATCCTCGTCGGTCATCTTGTCGACCCGTTCGTCGCGGTGCTTATATTCGGCCCGGGCGCGCTCGGTCAATTTGTCGACATCTTCCTTTTTGGAATAGAGGGTGATCTGCACCTTGTCGAGAATCTTCTGGAATTCCTGATGGAATTTGGCATGCAGGACGATGCCGAGATGTTTGAGCGAGAAGCCTTTTTCGACGGCGGCTTTGCTCACCCGGACCCAGGAGATATCGCGCTGGCCGATATGCATGATGCCCTGGATATAATTGATCAGATGGTGAATCTGACGTTCCAGGATCGGTTCGAAATCTTCTTGAAATTCGCGGCCGGCAATCTGCACGTAAATGCCGAGCGGCAGCGTCCCCCCTTCCTTCAGATCGGCGATATCCGGGCCGACCACCTCGACCTTGCCGTCTTCGATCTCCTTCATATCGGCCATCTTGACCAATTCGGTACACTGGGTCTTGCCGCCGCCCATCTGGCAATAGAGATCACCCCCGCGGACCCGCTCACCTTCGAAGGCCGGGCCGAATGCCAGCGGGATATCGATCTCGGTGATATTGATTTTAAGCCCGCGGACCTCGACGGACTTCTGACAGATCTCGTCGTGAGGCACATTGGCAACCACGTGCTCATAAGTGCAGATACCGGTCGGCAGGATTTCCGGTATGTCCGTATCGGCAAGCGTCGGAAAGCCCCAGTTGACCGCACCGGCCGCCGCCACCGCCCATTCGGTGCCGACATCGCCCAGCGCGTTGACAAAGGCAAAGATGCGGTTCTTGTTGTACATCAGCATACGCCGATAATCGCCGGGCTGGACACCACCAAACGCCATGGCGGCACGGTTGGCGAATCCGAGCGCGAAGACGGCCGAACTGATGTCCGGCCCGAATGGGACAATACGAGTGTTCCAGCCGACCTGCATACCGGCTTCCAGGCATTGCTCGACCACCGTCTTGCCGTTATGGTTCGCGGCGCAGAAGATGTAGAGGTTCTTCTTCTGGTAATCCTCGACGATCATCCTGGCCACCTCCGGATTCGGTGCGGCACCGACGATAGCGGCAAAGCCGGGCGCGGACCCGTCGACGAACTCGACGCCGCGCTTGCGGAGAATGGTATCGTCGGCCGGACCGACCCAGATCTTGCCGGCGTCGACATCGGGGTCCTCGGTGAAGGTGTAGAACTCCGGCTCCCGCAGAATGCGCAGCGCCTCCTTGACTTCATAAGCGAAGATCCCGGCCATGCCGGCGTCGAGCAGCGGCCCGAGATAGGGCAGGTGATTCTGCCCCTTGACATGGGGCGGCAACAGACCGCGGGCGAACTCCATCGGTTTTTTCAGATCCTCCAGCGTCTCACATTTCATCCCGGTCAACGAATAGATAACCGGCAGATAATAGGCGGTATTGCCGAAACCGATCTTAGTGGAAGCGTCGTGGGACGCGAGTGCTTTTTCCAACTCACCTTCGACCTGCGACACAACCTTATAGCCGCCTTGTATCGCTGCAAAAGCTACTAATCTTGACATGCTATCCTCCTTTATTCAGGATTGACTCCCCTGCAGGTGTGTGTGCTTATTCCATTCCAAGGGCCTGACGATCGGCCATATCCATCAGAACACGTTCCCGGGCCTTGTCGATGCCGAGTTCTTTGCGTTTCTTGTCGATATGAGCGATCATCTTATGCGCATGCTTGACCGGATCGGGCTCGCAATCCCACATACCGCCATACATCTTTTCCATATCCTTGTAGAGATAATCCTTGAATACCGGAGCGCCTTCCAACGGCATATGATAGCCGAAGACCGTATAGACGCCTGAGGCGACGAAATACTGGCCGATGGAGATGGCCTTCTCGCTCATCCACTCCGGAGCGCTGCCTGCGGCCGGCAGATCGCAGATATCGTTGCCGAGGCCGCCCGCCTTAACCACCTCGGTGGCGGCCAGCAGGATCCGGCTGTTATCGACGCAGGAGCCCAGATGCAGCACCGGCGGAATGCCGACCGTCTCGCAGACCTCGGCCAGGCCTGGACCGCAATGGACGGCAGCGGCGCCAGGAGTTAACAGACCGTGCATGCCGGCGGCGATGGCACTGCAGCCGGTGGTCAGCACGATGACATCATTTTTGATCAGCTCCTTGATGATGGTGATGTGCTCCTCGTTGTGCTTGGTCCGGGCATTGTTGCACCCGACCACACCAGCAATGCCGCGAATCCGGCCGTTGATAATGTTGTCGTTGAGGGTGTAGTAATCGCCGCGGAAGGTCCCGCCGAGATGATATCGAATCGACTCGACACCGAAACCGGCGATCTGCGAAGATTTGTGGCGCGGGATCATGACATCGGCTTTGCGGTTGGGGAAGTTGTCGATAGCCATCGTGACGATGCGCTTCGCATCTTCCATCGCGTGATGCTCGTCAAACTCGATATGGATGACGTTCTCCTGCTCCATCCTGGCGATCGGATGGGTGGTGATCAGCTTGGTGTGGAAGCATTTGGCGACATTGGCCAGGTTCTGGAAAATGCACTGGACATCGACCACCATCGCGTCGCAGGCACCGGTAATGATCGCCAATTCCTGCTGCAGGAAGGTGCCGGCCGGCGGCACGCCGTGCCGCTGCAATACTTCGTTTGCGGTACAGCAGATGCCGGACAACTGAATGCCTTTCGCCCCTTTCTTCTGGGCGTAGGCAATCATCTCCTGGGACTGGCAGGCGGCGACGATCATCTCCGAGAGCACCGGCTCATGGCCGTGGACGATGATGTTGACGTGGTCCTCTTTCATGACGCCGAGATTGGCCTCGGACTGGAGCGGCGACGGGGTGCCGAACATGACGTCCTGCAGGTCGGTGGCGATCATCGAACCGCCCCAACCGTCTGCCAGCGCCGCCCGGGTGCCCTGTTTCATCAAATTTTTGTAATCCTGGTCGACGCCCATGTGGGTGCGATGCATGATCTCGACGATCTCACGGTCCACATTGCGGGGCACGACACCTGCCTGCTCCCATTTCTGCTGCAGGGGTTTCGGCGCACGTTTGATGTATTTGATACTGCCTTCCGGTTTGCCCCACTCGGCATAGGCGGCCTCGGCAACCTCAAGCGCGATCTCGTCGAGATTGCGATCCATCGTCTTGCCATCGACCTCAACCGTGGTGGCAACACCGAAATGCGGAGCGATATCGATCAGTTTAATATGATCTTTAATCTTGTAATCGTCTGTCTCTTTCCGGGCCACCGAGCGAAAGACCTCGGCCACTGAACGGCCGTGATCCGAATGAGCCGCAGCGCCGCCGGCGATCATGCGAATGAAGTTTCGCGCACAGATGGTGTTGGCGGTTGCTCCACACAAGCCCTTGCGGGTATCTTCGCCCTCAATGCCGCCTTTGGGCAGCGGCAGACGACAGGGTCCCATCGCGCAGTTCTTGCAACAAATGCCCTGCATGCCGATGGCACACGGCTTCATCGTCATGGCTCGATCAAAAACCGTTTCCACCTGCAACCGCTGGGCTCGCGCCAACATCTCCTGGGTTGCCGGATCGATCGATGCCTCTCGCGGGTCGACAAGCTTCAGCTCTTTCGCCGCGCCTTTTTCTCTCAATTCTGCCATTTCCTGTTCCTCCACAAAGAAAGTCTGAACTTCTACCTGAACACCGAACAGAGCAACTAGGCACGTTTATGAAATCTGTCGAGCAGTTCCAGAATCTTCTGCTGCTCGGTTTTCTGGAGAACCGCAGGAGTCATCGGAACTGTTCCGGCGGCCTTCGGTTCGCGCTTGGCTGCCAGTTCCTCCCGCTCCTTGGCTCGTCTTGCCCGTAATTCCTTTTCCTCCGCATCCCGCGCTGCCCGCGCTGCCAATACTGCCTGCTTCTCAGCATCCGCTTTGGCCTTGGCCTCTGCCTCGGCCTTGGCCGTTGCCTCCGCTTCCGCTTTGACCCGGGCCTTAGCTTCAGCCGTGGCGGCGGCCGCTGCCTCGGCCTGCGCCTTCGCTTCCGCTTCTTTTTGCGCTTTCACCGCCGCCTCGGCCTGCGCTTTGGCATCGACCACCGGTTCCGCCGGTTGTGCGGCAGCCGGTTGCGGCTTCGGTGCAGCAGCCGGAGCCGGCTTGGCGGCTGATTGCGGCGGCGCCTCTTTTTTCACCGGAGCCTCTTTCTTCACCGGCGCTGCGGCTTGTTTCTCCTCCTCAATGGTCAGATCAAGCGGTGGCGCCAAGGCCGCGAAATCTATCTCAACCGATGCCAGTCGTTTGGTGATCGGAGCCACGTCAGCGAGCGACTCCCCGGCCGCCAGAGCGCCGATAAACGACTTGACCAGACGGATCGACTCGGGATGGCGCATGACCAGGATGTTGGAACCGCACAGCAGATACGTAGCCGCACCAACCGCCTCCATCAGGATGGCTCGCTTCTCCGGATCACCGAGCAGCGGTGCCTCGCCGGCGCTCTGCTTGGCCTCCTTGCATTTCCAGACCTCGTTGCCGAGATTGTTGATCATCGGGTATTGCAGCTTGTCGTCACCCTGGCTCAAAGCGGCCATCGTCAACCGCTCCATAACCGAGTAGGAATATTCCAGGCCGTAACCGAGCCCACCGGTCGTCGGGTCGACGATGACCCGATCCATCGGCATGCCAAAATTCTCCAGCAGGATATTGATCTGCTTGGCCAGGTTGACGTCAATCGGCGACGAGGCGATCACCGAATGACCGTAGCCCATGGCTGCAGCGGCAATACCCTTGTAGTTTTTCTCCTCCACCGGGCCAAGCAGCAGGTTTTCGTTCTGACAAGCTTCGGCTACCGCCTTGAGCACTTCCTCATCTTTTGCGGGAGACGCACACCCCCAAACGATCACCGGTACCGGCACGGCGCCGAGAACCTTTTTGACGGTTTCCGCGGCCGACTGGGGGCTGGCATCCTTGTCATTCGGATCAATGCTCTTGAGTTGAACGACGATCGCCTCCGCCCCATATTCCTCGACACATTTTTTCGCCCAGGCAGCCGGGTCAGCGATAACATCCTTGAACGGGGCCAGGGCGGCCTCCGGCCAGTCGCTCGGCTCCATGTCCCAGATTTCCATCGCGATAACGGGCTTATTTGGCATGTCACCTTCGAAGGTATAGAACGGGTAACATGTCTCACCGCCGACAGTTACAGCGGAATCACCCTTACCAATGGAAATCGCTTTGATACCACCAGTGTATGACTCCTTTTTAATTGCAAATGCCACGTCAGCCTCCTTGAAAGTGGAAATTAGTCTCGGACAAGCCGGACCAGCCTGGCGAACGGTTCCACGCCAACCATTCGTTCACCCCTGTCCGGTACCAGTCCCATTCTCCTGTCTACCACTGAAAATGCGTCTTAAAAACTTTCATTGTCACTCTCTCCCCGGCAACGACTCCGGGTCTTATTTCCTGCCGGCCTGCACTTCCTGCCAGGCCTTGACCCGTCGTTTGACGCCCGGAAAATGATCGATCTCGGTGTGCGGCAGAAACATTGCCGCCACATAATGATCCATGTATGACGGTGTTTCCGAGAGTTCGAAATTGGTCATTTTTTTTGTTACTTCAACGACATCTTTACGAATTCTGTTGGTAAGTGAACTCATCCGCGCCCCCATCAGCGAGCCGTTGCCGATAAACACCACTCGCTCGGGATCGATTTCCGGCAACAGACCGATGGTCATCGCCTTCTCCAGATCGATATAGCTGCCGAAACCGCCGGCAAGAATGATCCGCTCGATGGTCTCCATGCTCAGGCCAACTTCCTCGAGCAAGGTCATACAGCCGCTGTAGACCGCCCCCTTGGCCCTGATCAGGTTATCGATGTCGATCTCGGACAGGGTAATGTCGCGGCCGATCTGCGTCTCGTCTTTCCAGACCAGGACAAATTCCCAGATACCGCGATTGTTCCTGATCCGTGGCGTACCGTGCTCACGATTAAATTTACCGCGGTTGTTGATGACACCGATCTCAAACATCAGCGCCACCATATTGATCAGGCCCGAACCGCAGATGCCTTTTGGTCGCACATCACCGATCGTCACCAGCATCGGCTCATAGGTTATCGGGTCAAGGGAGAAATCCTCGATCGCTCCTTTGGCGGCGCGCATCCCGAACTCGATACCACCACCTTCGAATGCCGGCCCCGCCGAACAGGCCGTGCACGCCAGCCAATCCTTGTTGCCGATAACGATCTCGGCATTGGTGCCGATATCGAGGAACAGGGTCAGTTCCTCCTCCCGGTAGAGACCGTTGCCCATGATCCCGGCGACAATATCGCCGCCGACATAACTGGAAATGGCCGGATACAGCAACGCAATAACATGCTCATCGAGATCGATGCCGATCGACGCCGCCTGAAACGGCGGATACAACGTCGACGCCGGCACGTACGGGGAGCGTCGCAAATAACGCGGATCGATGGCCAGCAGCAATTGGGTCATCGTCGTGTTGCCGGCCATCGTAATGGTCGAAATGGACTGCCGTGGTACGCCGGCCTGCTTGATAATGGCGGCGAGCACTTTATTAATGGTGCCCACGACGGTTTGTTGCAATGTTTCGAGGCCGCCGGGTTTCTCCGCATAGATGATGCGGCTGATGACGTCTTCACCATAACTGATCTGACCGTTGAAATCGCCGGCTTCGCCAAGGCAGGCACCGGTGGCCAGATCAATCAACTGGCCATAGATGGTGGTGGTACCGATATCAAGAGCGACTGCGTAATTATTGCCGGACGTATCACCCGGCTGGACATTGGTGATCATGGTCTTGCCGTCATCGCGGACCGGCCGGACCAAGGTTACGGTAACCTTGAAGTCATGCTCACGCAGAATCGCCGGCAACTTTCTGATAACCGACAAGGTCAGCTCCAGCTTATGCTCATTTGCCTGCAACTTCAGGTATTCAATGAGCCGGGTGACATCGGGCATATTGTTCTGGGCATCCGGCGGCGGCAGCTCGAGATAGGTTTTCTCCACCGGCGGAATGAACAGTCCCCGCTCCTTGAGATTTTCAAAATCCATCTGCCTGATGGACGCCGTCCGCCGAGGTGTGAACCGTTTGTCGAATACCGTCCGGTCGATGGCCGATTCCACCGGTACTCGTATGGTGACATCACCGTCTATGTGGGATTGGCAGGCAAGACGACAGCCACGCTGTTGCTCTTCCTCACCAATACGATCCGAAAGGCCGCCGGTTACCGTTCCTTTTTCAACCTGCACCCGGCATTTGGCGCAGACACCCTCACCACCGCAGGAAGCGTTGATATGAACGCCGGCCTGCAAAGCCGCTCGAATCAGCGTTTCCCCGGCGGGAACGCGAACCGTTCGATGGTGCGGTAAGAATGTTACCTGGCAATCACTCATGCGAACTCCTGAGCCCCCCGTATATGGCGGGCGATAGCAGCACTTCAGCCTGCTAACTGTACTCAAAAATAGCTACAATGAAAAAAGAAAACTCCGGACAGAACCGGATTCTTGTGGCCTGTCCAGGCCCCCAGAGCACCTCAGCGCCAGGCTTTCTTGCATGTTGTTTGGTATTACACTATTCCCAGAAGTTGACGAACAGTAATGCTTTAGTTTCTTTTCAACGGAATATATGACCATTTCGGCAGATATGCGTGTTGTGCGGAATGACGAAGCGAAGGCGATCGACACGCCGCCTGCTCTTGTGCTGCATTTCCCAGACAGGGCTCCCGCCTATGCCGGTCACCAGCGATCGGCGAGTTCAACTCCCTGTGCCACGGCACGTTTCGCGTCCAGTTCTGCGGCCAGCAACGCCCCACCAATCAGGTGAAAGGTCTGACCGTCTGCGGTCAAGGCATCCGCCACGGTCCGCTCCGATTCCTGTCCGGCGCAGATCACGACGTGATCGACCGGGATCAGGTGCGTTTCTCCACCCTGGCTGACCAGCAACCCTTCATCATTGATTTCCAGATACCGGACGCCAACCCAGAAACGCACGCCGTTTTTTTTCAACTCGGCACGGTGAATCCAACCGGTGGTTTTGCCAAGCCCGACGCCGGGCTTGGTCGACCGACGCTGCAGAAGATGAATTTCCCGCAACGGCTCGTGGCGCTGCGGCGGGATCAGGCCGCCGGGATGTCGATAGTTGCGGTCGACACCCCACGCGGTGAGAAATGAGTCGACGCTGCGTGGCACGCCTGGTTCATGGAGGAGAAACAACGCGGTATCAAAACCGATACCGCCGGCACCAATGATGGCAACGCGCCGACCCACCTCGTTTTGTCCCGAGATAACCTCGTCATAGGTCAACACATTGTCCCGTCCGATACCCGGTATCGTCAGGAACCGCGGCCGAACCCCGCTGGCGATAACCCGCTCATCGAAGCCGCGCAGATCGTCCGCATCGGCGCGCCGATTCAAGAACACCGTAACGTCATGCAACGCCAGCTGGCGCTCAAAATACCGCAGGGTTTCAGCAAACTCTTCTTTACCGGGAATCCGTTGCGCAAGCAGAAACTGTCCCCCCAGTCGTGGACCCGCCTCAAACAGCGTCACCCGATGGCCCCGCGCGGCCGCTGTGGCCGCACAGGCAAGCCCGGCCGGACCGCCGCCGACAACAACGATGCGCCGGGCGGTTTTTGTCTTGATAAACGGCGCCAGCGTTTCCCGGCAGGCCCGGGGGTTGACGAGGCAGGTGGCGGTCTGATGGGAAAATATATGATCGAGGCAGGCCTGATTGCAGGCTATGCAGGTATTGATCTCATCTTCACGTCCGAGTTGCGCCTTCTTCACCCAATGCGAATCGGCCAGCAGGGGACGGGCCATGCTGATCATGTCGGCACACCCATCGGCAAGTACTTGTTCTGCAACCATGGGCATGTTGATACGATTCGTGGCGACAAGCGGTACCTGAACTGCACCGCGCAGTCGCTGGGTCACCCAGGCAAATCCGGCACGGGGAACGGTGGTGGCAATCGTCGGCACGCGCGCCTCATGCCAACCGATGCCGGTATTGATAAGCGTCGCCCCTGCTTGCTCGATCGCCTGGGCCAGCAGTACCACCTCTTCCCAGGAACTGCCGTCGCGCACCAGATCGAGCATGGACAACCGGTAGATGATGATGAAACGATCACCAACCGTTTCCCTGATGCCCCGGACGATCTCGACCGGAAAGCGAATCCGATTGGTAAACGAACCACCCCATTCGTCGGTCCGTCGATTGGTTTTGGCAACGATAAACTGATTGATCAAATACCCTTCCGAACCCATCACTTCGACACCATCATAGCCGGCATCCCGAGCCAGGGCGGCGCTCGTGACAAAGTCCTTGATGGTGGAGCGAACGCCGCGCCGGGTTAGGGCCCGCGGACGAAATCGATTGATCGGTGCGCGGATCGAAGACGGCGCCACACACAAGGGATGATAACCGTAGCGACCGGCATGAAGGATCTGCATACAGATCACTCCACCCTGCTCATGGACCGAATCCGTTACCAGGCGATGTTTCTTGACCTGCGAGGTACCGGCAAGACGGATCGTGAACGGCGCCACCCAACCCGATCGATTCGGGGCGACGCCACCGGTCACGATCAATCCGACGCCACCGGCAGCCCGCTCCTGATAATAACGGGCCATCCGCGCAAAACCGTCTGACTCCTCTTCGAGCCCGGTATGCATGGAGCCCATCAGTACCCGATTACGCAGCCTCACGTAACCGAGATCAAGCGGTCGAAAAAGATGCGGATAGCGGGGGTGGTCAGCGGCCTTGATCATTGCGATTCCTCACTTTCTGCCTGGTAACAGGTCGGTTCAGTATGTGCGGCAGGCGGCCGGTGATCCGTCTCTGCTTGCATTTTACACGGAAAGTCTCTACGATGACCACCGTACGTGGTACCGACGATACGCTCCGCCTCCCCCGGTCAGTCAAGGGTCGATATGCATTACGAAGGAACCATATTTCGTCCGCCGAGCGAGGCCGACTCCATTCTCCTCCAGGTCACCACCGGTTGTTCCCATAACAACTGCAGCTTTTGCGGGATGTACAAAGGCATCCGCTTTTCCATCAAGGATGATGAAGCAATCAACGCCGATATTGCCGAAGCGGCCCGGTTGCACCGACGGCAACGCCGGGTATTCCTCTGCGATGGCGATGCCCTGATCATCCCGCAACACCGGTTGCGAACCATCCTTGCAGCCATCGCCAGGCAGCTGCCATGGGTTGAACGAGTCGGTACCTACGCAACGCCACGCAGTATCGAACAAAAGACCCCTGAAGCGTTGGCGGAACTTCGCTCGCTTGGCCTCGGAATTGTCTATCTGGGGGTGGAAAGCGGCGACAATACCACCCTGTCTCAGATCGGCAAAGGAGCGGACGCCGCAGCCATGATCGCCGTCGGCCGGAAAATCCGTGCTGTCGGGATCAAGCTTTCCGTCACGGTTTTGCTCGGTATTGCCGAACCCGGCCGATCGCATCAGCATGCGACGGCAACCGGTCAAGTCCTGACCGCTATCGACCCCGAGTATGTCGGGGCGTTGAGCCTGATGCTCGTGCCCAATACAACATTGTACGCTCGCTGGCAGGATGGCTCGTGGCAGCAGCCGGGCCCCCGGGCACTCCTCGAGGAACTGGGCGTCATGATAGCCAATACCGATCTTTCCGACGGGCTGTTTCATGCCAACCATGCATCCAACTACCTGCCCCTCAGGGCCCGTTTGCCGCACGATAAAGAACGTGCGCTCACCCTGATCCGCCGCGCTCTGGAGGGGAAAATCGCTTTGCAGCCCGAGTCATACAGAGGGCTCTGAGCATTACCCGCGTCCTGAACTGGCGGCGATGCCCGGCTATGGGCGAGGCATCGCCGCCGTTGTCGATCAGAACTTGTAGCTGATTCCGGTGGACACCAGGATCGCCGAGGCGTTCTCA
>CAZSOA010000087.1:0-13373 GCA_964608305.1 uncultured Desulfofustis sp.
CTGGAATCCCGCCGGCAGCGTTGACTGCAGATCCTTGGCACTATGCACGGCAATATCGGTGATCCCACTCGCCAACTGCTCCTCAAGCTCTTCGGTGAACACCCCCTTGCTGCCAATCTTGACGATGGAACGATCAAGGATCTTATCGCCCCGGGTCTCGATTGCTGAAATGGCCGTTTTGATGCCGCGATCTGCGAGCCTTCGGGCCACATTTTCCGTCTGCCACATGGCCAGTCTACTTTTCCGGGTGCCGATGGAGATAGTTGTCATGAGAGAAACTCACTGCTCGTAAATAATTAACGAAGGCTGCCAGACCAGGCATTCTACCACAAACCGCCGGCAAATGTAAGGCGCTGCGGATGCCCCAACCGGGTTCGTCAGATTGACGGCAGGCAGATCATCGCGCCGTGGCGTCCGGTCGTCCCATCGCCACGGCGGCAGGCCCGACGATAACTGAAATACTGCGATGAGCAGCTGGTACAGACCCTGGCCGTTTGTATCTGCTCGATGGGAACACCGGCATCCGTCAGCTGCCGGGCGGAGATCTCCCAGAAGTCGAAATGATTCGGGGATACCTGGAACTCCTGAAAATAAACAGGCAACTCGTCGCGGTAATTGACGAACTCGGCACAACACGGACCCAGCGACGGCCCGATAGTTGCCGCAAGATCGGAAGGATCTGTTGTGAATTCCCGCTCCATTGCCGCCACGCTTTTCCCGATCAGGCCGGCGACACTGCCCCGCCAGCCGCAGTGGATGGCAGCAATCGCCCCGGTGGAAGAATCATGGAGCAGGATCGCCTGACAGTCGGCCAACTGGATCAATAAGCCGACGTCACGCTGCCTGGTGAGCAGTGCATCATAGCCGTCCACCTCACAATCTTCGGACGGTTGTTCGGAGACCAGATAGATCCGGTCCCCATGGACCTGCCGGGCACTTACCAGGCGTGAGACACCGAGCCGCTGCTTGAGTCGCCGCCGATTCTCGTCGACATGGCGCCGCTGATCACCGACATGATAGCTGATGTTGAGAGAATCATACGCCCCGTGGCTGACGCCCCCCTGACTGGTAAAAAAACAGAATTGCACCGGTTAGCTGCCCTCCTTGTCGACCGCCTGTCATGATGCGGTTCAGCGGCTCGGAACCGAGCGTTAGCCACTCTTCTGAGCGGCAAGGGGATTTCATCGTCGAGAAACAGTCTCTCGCCCCGCCGGCATCCGCTCTTCTTTTAAGCAGATCTGACTGTTTTCTGTCAAGAACACTCGACTCGCCGCAAAGCCGCGCCCCTGAGAAGCGCCAAAAAACGGGGGCGAACTCCACTCATAGAGTTCGCCCCTGCGTTGTCGGCGATAGCAAAGCGGTATTAGAAATGAGCTTCAAAGGTCACATACACCTGATCCGCATGATCGACGGGGTCCAATCCCATCATCTGCAACATCATGAGATCTGAGGCATCGTCGAGGTCGTACGGCTTCATATTCCAATCACCGGACCCCGAATACTGATATTCATACCGCTGATACCCAAGGCGGATAAAGGCCTTCCCGTAACGGGAAATCGCCGGTCCTGCCGGGATATCGTAGATGGTATAGATCTCGAAGACGTGGCCGCGGGCGGCAAGTTTCGACTGGTACAGGTCATCGTGTCCCGGCGTCAACGCAAGCCAGTACTCCGAGCCGTAGTTATATTCAGCCCCGAGCTTCAATCCCCGGTTGGCGAGGTCGTAGCGAATTCCGGCATAAACGGCATACCCATTGTTTTCGCCGGTCTCCGGCCCCGTTAAGCCGGCGGCCATGGCCGCGTAATCGTTGAACATGCCGTTTTCATTGGGCCTGGTCTGCGACCAGCCGCCGGCGACAAAGTAGTTCCAGTTGCCGGTTGTTGCCTGATAGACGAGGTCGGTATGCCAGATATTGCCAAGGCTTTTTCGTTCACCCAGTCCGGATATCGTGCCGAACTGCGCGTCGATGATCGGGTCCTGGAAGTTCGGATAATTAAAGACATTGAAGGCCATAAACGACTGAATATTGAACAGCCGTGCACCGTTGTCGAAAACATCCCAGTTGAAGCCGGCAAAATCGACGTCACTGATCTGGCTCTCTTCCCGCAACCCGTCCTCAAAACCACGCCCGTAACAGAAGCGGATCTTGCCGATGCCGAGCGCCTCATTCGGCCAATGATAACCATAACCGAGCACGAAGCCATCGAACGGCCAGTCCATGAACGCCACCGGCGTTGCAAGCCGCTCATCCACGCCCATCCTTATCTGGGCCGGCGCGCCGT
Source organism: uncultured Desulfofustis sp. (assembly GCA_964608305.1). GTDB lineage: Bacteria > Desulfobacterota > Desulfobulbia > Desulfobulbales > Desulfocapsaceae > Desulfofustis. The sequence goes on from CAZSOA010000087.1 coordinate 2,284, forward strand.
CGGTGGTCGGACGCCGACCAATGGAGGCCCAGATCGGGGCGCCGCCGATGTTGTTCCAGTTGACATAAGCCCGGTCGACATAAAGAGCGCTGTCATCCACCGGAGAACGACTGACATTGCCATCAAAAACCGGCCAGATTGCCCCGGATTCATCGGCAAACGCGGATTGCATCCCCCAGGTCTTATACATTGCCAGTCGCCCTTTAAATTCGACATGTTCCATGGCCCGCACCTGCATGTTCAGCCGGAATCGATTGGTAAACAACGAATCATTGGTCAACGTCCGGCCAAATACCGTTTCCGCGTTATAATAATCGTAACGGGAACGGAAATCGCCGCTGAACGCAAATCGTGCCGCCAGATCCCAGTCATCGCCCCGATACTCAAGGTCATCCACGGCATCGGACAGTTGGGCAAGCTGTCCCTCCGCTGTGGAGCCCTGCTGCGCCTGTTGCTCGACCTGCGCCTTGAGCTCCTCGAGCTGCCGACTCAGCTCCGCAATCCTGCGTTCGAGCTCCTGGACGTCAACCGGAGCGGCGGCCAGCGTCCCAGCCGGCAACACGAGCATGCCCGCCAAAATGAAAACCATACGGTACTTTGTCATAATGCTCCTCCTCTTTGTGTGACGATTTGCCTGCTCAACGGCAAAGCCGCCATCCCCTGGCGCACGCCGAGCCGTTCCCATCGAAACAACAGTATTTAGCAGATTAATTATTTTCTATATTACTTGCCTTCTATCGCGGCTTTTTCTCAATGTCAAGTCTTTCCTGACGGCCGGGCGGTGCCCACCGGCCAGCAGACATTTCTTATGACAGAACGGTGCAAAACCGTTACAGTAAAGCTGCTGACGACAAATGTAGGTTGCATCTTCCGCTTCCCCACTGGTCGCATGACTTCAATCATCCTGACATCCTTTGGCACTAATGAGGCCGTCCGCGATACCAGCCGTTTTATCGCAAAACACGTTGGTGCGTCGTTTCCCGACGCCAGTCTGCAGCGGATTCATCTTCCTCGTATGACCGGCCCAAACTACGGCGGCGGGAACGAACTGGTCAAGCTACTCAATGCTGACCCACCTCCGGCCAACGGACCGATGGTCGTCCAGCCATTGCTGCTGACACCGGGAAGTGAATTTCATCAGCTGGCAAAAATCGTCAGCACCGTGCGCTACAATGCCTGTATCAGCATGCCGCTTTTGAGTTCACCGCTCGATTTTCGGCGGGTCGCGCGCAGCCTGCAGCCACTTTTGGCACAAGACAAGCAGACGGTCACCGTACTGATCGGCCACGGGACCACCCATCCCAGCTGGACCATATTCCCGGCACTTGAACAGATCATCGAGGAAGAAACCGGTCTGCCGGTCCTGGTCGCAGCGCTGCAACATTACCCCCCTCCGGAGACGGTTATCGACCGGATCATCGCCTCCGGATATCAGCATGCGCTGATAGTTCCACTGTTGTTGACTACCGGCACACACTACCGCCGGGACATCGCCGGCCCCCAGCATCCATCGTGGGCCGGCAGACTGCGCCGTCTTGGCATCCGTGTAACCCTGCACGAGCAGGGACTCGGCACTTTACCCGGGATAGCCGATCTGTTTGTCGATCATATCGGGACGATGCTGGACCGGCTGGCCGATCGATCGACCATCACCCGGTAATCGGACCGGTTAACAATAACCAGTACAAACGGACCTGATAGCAAGAACAGAAAAATCCACGCAAACGGTTTTCATGCCACTGAGCATCCTCATCGTCCTCTGGTCACTGCTGCTCCTGCCGGTTGCCGGATGTGCACCGACACCGATCCAGCTGCCGGATTCCGCCCAACCACCGGGCAGAGATGATCGGCTGCTCCTGTCGCTGAGGGTGCTCCAACCGACGGCGGCACCAGACGGCACTCTCCGATCGATCCGCCATACTGAGCAGTTTCGGACAATGGAGGCGCGACTGCTGACGACTCGCCTGATGACGCACATGCGGCAACAAGGCAGATGGCAGAACGTCCTTCTCGATCCCGGTACTGAGATCGGCGCAGAAGTGATACTCCATGGCAGCATCCTGGCAGTCAACCCCGATCTCGTGGCGCTTGCCATTACCGCCGTTGACGCACGAGGGACGCAATGGTTCCGGAAGCAGTATCGGCAGCAGCTTACACGCCCGACGATGCCGGCCGATAATGAGGATCTGCTCGCCGAGAGGTTCGTTTCGCTGTTTCACGGAATTAGTGCCGACCTCGCCTCCCATGAACGACAGTTGACTGCTGCCGAGCGGCATGCCATTCGTCTCTGCGCTGCGGAGCTTTACGTAACTGCAGTTTTACCGGATCATCGGGGCGGCTGCACCGACCGGGAACCGTCCGAACCCACGCCCTCTCTGTCGCTTGACGAGCGTAATTCAGCCCTGCCGGGCCGCCTGGAACCGATCCGTTTCCAGGAATTGCTCTTTCTCGGCGTACGCAACGATTATTACACCATTTACAGTGATGAGCTCTGGGCACCATATCTCAGAGCCCTTGGCTCCGAAGAGCAGGATCTTGCCGGTCTTGCGATTCGAGAAGAACAGGCCTTGCGGCAAATGATGTCCGGAATCGATGCCATCGCCGGCGCCATCGCCCAAGCAGCTGCCGACATCACCGGCGATGATGACGACAGCTCCCGTCGGCGGGCTCCGTTTCGACAAAGCGCCGACGCCGGCATCGCTGCTGCCGAAGATCATAGCATCGATTGGCTCGTTACGCTGCGCCGGATTGCTCCGGTTGTCGGCGATCGGGCCCTGGACCCAGAGCCGAAGTTTATTGACACGCCTGGTGTCGACCACCCACCGTCTCAATAGGGTGGGTCCACTTTTTTTTTGAACCTTTTTCCGCTCATGGGGACCCTATGGCAAAGCAGTGCCCGACAGACGACGCGCTATCATTGATCGGTGCCGTCGCCCGGGGGGACAAACAAGCATTTCGCCTGCTCTACGAACAGACGTATGGCAGAATCTACCGCTACATCCGCACGTTTGTCGGTGACGATATGCTGGCCGAAGACATTGTGGTGCAGACCTACGCCATTGCCTGGCAACAGGCGGCGAAATTCAAAGGGGCGAGCCGTCTGTCGACCTGGATGATCGGCATAGCACGGAACATTGCGTACAAAGAGTTCAGAAAAAGAAAAATCACTGAGCCGTTCGAAGAGGCCTTCCAAGGATCAGATGCTGAAAGCCAATTCCAACCCGAGCAGAGAAACCGCAATGAGCTTATGCAGCATGCCGTCCACAAATTGTCGGCCCATCACCGGGAGATTATCGAGTTGGTTTTCTACCAGGATCTGACCTACCCGGAGATTGCCGAACTCCTGGGAATTCCGGTCAATACCGTGAAAACCCGCGTTTTCCATGCAAAAAGCAACCTGAAAACCATCCTGGCCACTCAAGGAATAACATCCGATGACTTCTGATCCGCAAGCAATGATCGATCTGATCCCCGACTATCTGCACAACCGGCTGGACCAGCAGACCCACGCCCGATTTCTCGCGCACCTTGCCACAGACGCCGACCTGCGGCGCGAACTGGAGGAATTCACCACCTTCCGCGAATTGTACCGAGACACTGCGGTCTCCGAACCTCCGGCAGATCTGATTTTTGAAAAGATCTGCCGGACCATTGATGCCCGAGACCATGACACCGCCGGAGCCCGTCAAGAACATCTATCGGCCATGGCATCGCTTCGCGATCACCTGGCCGGTCTGGCCGGATGGTTGCGACGATCCGTGGGCTTCCCTTGGATCCTGGCCACCGCCCAGGCCGCTTTGGTCATCTTTCTGCTCATACCGGAAAGACCATCGCTGACCTATCAAACGTTGGGAGAGACGGTCATTACCGAATCACTCCAGACAGGCGCAACCTATAATATCGTTTTTGTCGAGACGGCACGGGAGACCGATCTCAGAAACCTGCTGATCTCTGCACAGGCGACCATCATCGCCGGCCCGTCTCCGGAAGGTCGCTATATCATCAGCATACCAAGAAGCGATCATTTTGCAGAAACAATCGCATTCCTTGAACAGTCCGATATCGTTCGTTTTTTCGAGCAACACCAGTGAATCCCGAAGGTGTTGGCATTATACCCTTCTTTTTTTGAACCATCCCTCCGTTTGTCGGCACCTATACTCAGACACCTTCGTTGGCCGGTGCTCACTGTTTCGGTCTCTTGCTGATAAGCAAATAATCTTCTTGGGGATATTTTACTTTACCCATGACAGTCATGCAAAATCATGCTAGGGTTTGTATCAGATTGCATCATCGTCTTTTCTCTTTCAGGATATATCTGCGGCAAAGCAGCGCACTCATTGTCGCCGTCGACCACGGTATGGTCTGTGTGTGCTTTTTCCGCACGCCGTCAACCACCGCCGCTTTTGGCGCCCTGTTGAGGAGTCTCAAGACATGACTGCCCCACGCACCCCCTGCCGTCTTCTTGTCGGCCTGCTCGCCGCTCTTGCCTGCACGTGCAGCTTGCTCATACGCAGCACAGCACACGCCGAAACCCACATCATGCTTATTGCTCCGGTGCCCGGTTCGGTGGTCATTGACCGGGCCCCAACCATCGTCTTTCGCAGTTCAAGCCCCCTTCGTGCCGACGGGCGCCTGATCTTGCTTGATGGGAACGACGTAACCGCTCTGCTCACTGAGGATGAGGCCGGCTACCGGCTCACGATCCCGGGATCGTGGCCGGCGGGCCACCATGTTCTTGGCATTTACGCCCATGACCTGGACGGCGTCCCGATCGCCCGGGAGTTTCAGTTCACGAGCAGGCACAGCGAGGCCTTTGCCGAAATCACGTCGGACCATCGGCTGTCCGCGACTCTGAAAACAACCCTTGAACGGACGGTATCAAGCGACCCCGAAGAGACGACTGCGACCGACACAGGGGAATTCCCTTACACGACGCTGGACTCATATCTGTCGTCCTCGTCCAGTGTCCGTGAAGGCGGCTGGACCTCATCGGCCCGCGCCAACCTCCGCTACTATGACCGCAATGCGCCGGCTATTGCTCCGGAGAAAAAAGGCCTCGGCCTGCTCGATTTTCTGATTTCCGCCGACTACACGGCAACGAATTTCGGGGCCCAGGTGGAACTCGGCGATACCACCATTGAAAGCTCAAAAAACACGATCGATCAACTGACCAGGCGGGGCGGCCAGGCACACCTGGCCGTCGGCAACGTGACCCTGGGCGGTTTCGGCGTACTCGGCCGGGAGAACGCCTACGATATTGACGGGCTCGGCCTGGCATTCAACTCGAACGACCATATCATGGGCACATCCGCCGCCGTTGATCTCTTTGACCGCCGGATGCAGTTCAAGGCGATCCATGTGCGCGGCGGCGAGGACAATCAATACCTCGGCTCCTGGCAGCCGACACAACAGCGCAAAGGCGATGTCACCGGTCTGGTGGTGACCACCGATTTTTTCGAGCAGGCACTGATGACCGAGTTCGAGTTCGACGCGAGCAATTTCAGCATCGACGCCGCCACCGAAGAGACGGTCGCCGACCATGCCTATCGACTCCTGGTCAACGGCTTTATCGATCAGATCGATTATGAACTCGGCTACGTGTATACCGGCCCGCAATACGAGGTGGTCGGCAATCAGTCGATCATCAGGGATTGGGCCGGTTACCATGTCAGCGGCGGTATGACCCTTGGCAATCACGGTTTGCGGATGCTGCTCGGCTATCATTGGGACAACGTCGAAGACAGCGATCTTTTTGCCAGGATCCACTCATACTCCGGCGGTCTCGAATATCGGTACGGCGGGTGGGAGCGATTTCCCGTCGGTTTGCTGTTCGAGCATAACCAGCAGCAGTCCTCGAGCGAACCTGCCGGCATCGAACCGATGGACCTGGAGACCAACACCGTAACCGGCAGCCTTGGCTTCCAATCCGGCCCCTGGGCCCTGGACATCAGACCGTCCTGGTCGGAGCAGAATGATAAAACCGATACCGATTACGATACGCGAATCGCGTCCCTATCGATTGCCCCGACCTACGCATCGCAGTGGTTGACCGTCATTCCGTCCTGGGCCATGCATTCCTCGTGGAATCTGGCGGACGATGTCCGCACCGACACCCATACGCTGACGCTCGACGCTGCCGCCAACCTGTTTCGCGATTTCATTACCGGCGAATGCGGCGGCACCTACGACTGGTCGAAAGCAGACGACGACAGCCTCGATATGAACAACACCTCCCTGTACGGCCGCCTGAATTACCGACTCGACTCCTGGCTCTACCTGGAGGATACCGTTATTGCGATTGAATATCTCTATCGCCGACAACAGGACAATATCTACGACACGACCTTCTCCGAAGGAATACTCTCCTTGGTCCTGTCATCGGCAATCCCCTATTCCTGGTAGGGAGCAGACCATGAAAACATCACCGAGAGCCATTTTTCTATCGTTTTGTGTGCTGATGCTGCTTGTGCCGCTGCAGGTACAGGCCGTCACCATGACCGTCGAGCCGCTCACGGCGGTTGTCGGAGAAACGATCAATGTCAGGGTTTCCGATTTTCTCAACGTTCCAGCGACTCCGCCTCCATACGGCCAGCTGCGCGTCGATTTCGGTGACGGAACGCCGCGACAGGTGCGTGGAAACCTCAATACCGGCGAGCATTCGTTTGCCACCACGCATATATACGCGACAAGCGGGACCTACGTCATTACCGGTTCAAGCGTTTATGGCACGCCACCGCTTGTTGCCCGCCAGACCATCGTTATCACCGATCCCCCGGATTCGGTCGCCGCCGCGCTCCCCCGCGGCGAGGTCGGCGTACCCTACGAAACCCGGCTGCAATCGGCGGCAGGCAATCGGGGAAACACCTACCGGCTGCTCCGCGGTGCGCTCGCCCCGGGACTGCAACTTGACCGGACCGGCCTGATCCGCGGCACGCCGACAAAACAGGGGCGGTTCCCGTTCACCATCCAGATCACCACGGCCAGAGGCGTCACCTCCACCCAGGACCTCACGCTCATCGTCGATCCGGGTCGGCTGGTGCTTGAAAGCAGTCCCCGGCAGATAGCCGTTACCACCGGCAGCCCGGCAAGCCGGCGGGTCACGTTTCGGGTTGCCTACCCGACCACCGCACTCAACGAGACGATCCGTTCGACCCGTGGCGAGTTTCTCGCCAACGGTCGGGTAATCGGTGCCAACAACAGTCCTTTGACCATCAACCTTGCCACCGCCAACCCGACGGAAACCGAAACGCTTGCCATCTCTCCGCTGATCCTGCAGGCGGCCCAGCGGGCGGGAACCAACACAATTACCTACCGCCGGCTGTTTTCCTGCGCCAACCTGCGGCAAGGAGCCGCGGAAGTCGCCATCACCCTCCAGACCGCCGCCGCCGGGACCCTGCGTATCACCGGCATGCGTCTGTTCTTCGAACAGAACAACCGCCCCATGATCCTGGTCCAGCGCAACGAGCGGGATCTGACCGGGGTGGTCGACATCCAGTATAACGGATCGGGCTACTTTCAGGGGTATTGGGAAGTCGACGGGCGGACCATCCAGCATGTGCGGCGTCACCTGTTCTACGGCAAAGTGCTGACCCTGAAAACCCCGACGGTACCGCCGCTGCCCACCTTTTCCGAAGGCGCCCATCGGCTCCGTTTCATTGTGTCCGAGCCGGCCGATGCCGCCGAGCAGATCACTTTTCCGGAAGCCATGTACCACGTTGAAGCGCAATCAGCCGCAGCCATCACGCCGATCACCCTCACCGCGCCGGCAGACAACAGCACCATCGATCCGCTCGAAACGGACTTCTCCTGGTCCACCGTCCCCCAGATTGCAACCCATCGTGTCGAGTTTTTCGAAGACCAGGCCGCCCCGCCGTTTTTCACCGCCTACGTCAAAGAGCGCCGTTACCGATTGCCGGAACGGATTATCGAACAGCACTTCCCTGCCGGTGCCACCGTACATTGGCGTGTCAGCGGCTATAATGATGCGGAAGTCCTGCTCGCGCAAAGCCCCTTTTTCTCATGTATGATAACGCCGGAAGCTCATACCTATGTTCCGGGACAGATCATCTTTGTCGTCGAGGACAGCGACACCGGCCGCGCTGCCATTGATCGGATCGCCGCGTCCTATCCCCTGCAGATCAGTGAACGGTTTGCTCTGGCGAGCCTCGGAAAGATCATGGTGATCTGCGCGACCGACGCCGATGTTCTTGCCTTGATTAAAACAATCGCGCAGCAGGAACAATCGGTACTGGCGCAGCCCAACTTCATATTCATGACCATGGCCGAGTCCGACCCGCTCCGTTCGCTGCAATCGCTCCACCGATTGCTGGATCTGGATGCCATTCATCAACGGACGAGCGGAAAAGGCGTCGTCGTGGCCGTCATCGACACCGGTGTCGACCTACAACATCGGGACCTGCACGGCCGAATCAAGGGCTATGCGAACTTCGTTGCCGATTCACCGTATCGCGGGGAGATCCACGGCACCGCCGTGGCCGGCATCATTGCCGGGACCAGAAACGATTTCGGTATCCGCGGCCTTGCCCCTGACGCCGAGATCATCGCCGGCCGCGCCTGCGAGCAGCTGGCCGAAGCGGTCCCCACCGGCCGCTGCACCAGCAGCAGCTTGGCACGGGCAATCGATGCAGCGATAACGGCCCGGGCCGACATCGTCAATCTGAGCCTTGGCACCGATCAGCACGACGACCTGATTGCCGCTTTGCTCGACCACGGCCACCGTGACGGCCTGCTGTTCATCGCCCCGGTCGGCAACGATCCCGCCGTACAGCAACCGTCGTTCCCGGCGGCCCATCCGGCAGTCCTCGCCGTCGCCGGCTTCGACCCGGTCTCCGGCACGCCGCTGCCCAACCGCACCCTGGCTCTGACCGCCGACGCCGCCGCCCCGGCCCGCAACCTGTTTACGACAACACCCGGCGATCGCCACAATTACGTTGATGGCACTTCTTTTGCCGCCGCCGTCATCTCCGGTCTGGCAGCCCTGTCGCCACAGCGGCATGAAATAGGTGGCGCACCGCTGCAGTTTCCCCGATTTTCGCAGAGTGAGCCATGGGCCGAGCAGGTCGTCTCAAGCCTCGGGCTCTGAGCCATTGCCGCCCCATTGATCCTCTTTGCCGGACCGATGTCTGACGACGGTTGCGCAATCAGATGAAAAGCGGTAGCCTGCTCGGCAGACCGACGACGGTATCCCCTGTAGACCATCTCTTATGAGCCGGCCGTGAGCCTGAAATCATATTTTCTCTTTATCACCGTGACGTTGATGGGGCTCTTCTGGCTGGCGATCTGGTTCGTCTCCCAATCGATCATCGAGCGCATCATCGAGCAATGGGGGCTACGGATTGCCGAAATCCAGGTTCATTATGACAGCACCCGGCTGCTCCGTCCGCTCGAGCGGGAAATTGCACTGGCGCGGCAAATGGCTGAATCGAAGACGATCAAGCGCTGGATCGTCGATCCCGACGTGCCGTCGCTCCGCGTCCAGGCACTGGAGGAAATGGAGAGCTACCGTCGTAATTTCCTGGACCAGAGCTATTTCCTGGCGGTCCTTGACACCGGCGCCTACTACCACAACAATGCCGCCAACGAATTTGCCGGCAGACAACTCCGCTACCACCTCGACCCGGCCAACCCGGCGGACGCCTGGTTTTACCAACTGATCGCCGAGGGCCGGGAATTTCACCTCAATGTCAATCCTGACGAGGAGTTAGGCGTCACAAAGCTGTGGATCGACGTGCTGATTCAAGATGGCGAGCGAATCCTCGGCATCGCCGGCACCGGCCTGGCACTGGCGCCGCTTCTTGAAGATATCGTCGATCTCGAACAGCCGGGCATCACCACCCTGTTCCTCGACTACCATGGCGCCATCCAACTCTACCGCGACCCGCGATATATCGATTTCGGCAGCCTTATCAAACCGGAAGGACAAAAAAACACCATCGGCTTGCTCCTCGACAGAGACGACGACCGCAGCCGCGTCCAAGATATCATGCGCCGGCTCGTCACCGAGGCGGGTAATGACCGATCTCCGGTCCATACCGATTTCGTCAACATCGACGGGAAACGCCAGTTGCTCGGCATCGCCTATCTGCCTTCCATCGGCTGGTACGAGGTTACCTTATTGGATCTCGAAACCCTGCTGCCGATTCGCTCCTTCCTGCCGATCGGCGCACTGTTTCTGCTCACCCTGCTTGCCGCACTGCTGATCTTCCACCAGTTGCTCAACCGGCTGATCCTTTCACCACTGGCCTCACTCAACGAGGCAATGAGAGCGGTTCGCGACGGCAAAAAGGCGTACTCCCTGCCTCGCGGTCGGGGAGAGATGGGAAACCTGATCAAGCACTTCGACTCCATGGCCGACGCCATCGTCACCCATACGAGCGAATTGGAAGACAGGATCAGGAAACGAACCGAAGAACTCGACCGACTGACCCGGATCGATCCGCTCACCGGTTTGCTCAACCGGCGCGGCATGACCGATATCCTCGCCGGGGAGACGGCTCGATCCCGGCGCGTGCAATCGGCATATGGATTAATCTGGCTCGATATCGATGGCTTCAAGTCCATCAATGACCAGTACGGGCATGCGGTCGGAGACCAGGTACTCGTAACCGTCGCCGATCTGCTCGGAAACGGGACCAGGATCTATGATCACGTGTCACGCTGGGGCGGCGACGAATTCCTCGCCGTGCTGTCGCCGTGCGACCCATCCACCCTGCAGACAATCAGTGAGCGGCTGCGGGGTGACATCGAGCAACAGAGTGGGTCGTCAGGCGGCCCGCACATCACCGTCAGTATCGGCGCCTGTCTGGCCATGGCCGATGCCGATATGGACCACGTATTGAAACGAGCCGACGACGCCCTCTACCGAGCCAAAGCGGCCGGCCGCAACACGGTTGAAATCTGTGAATCGCCCTGACCACGCATCATTTAGCACCAGCGCATCAGCCTCACCGGTACTGATACGGCGCTATCTGGTGCACCAGTCGTAGGCATTGCGAAACATCTGCAGCCACGGGCTGACCTTCAGGTGCTTCATATCATCGGGCAGCTAGGGCGACTGCCAGGGCAGGAAG
>CAZSOA010000088.1:0-13209 GCA_964608305.1 uncultured Desulfofustis sp.
CACAGGCAGCGCGGCCGCAATCTGAAAGCTTCCGGCCTGAGTGGCGTTAAGAAGCTGGACCGGCAGGAACCGCAGGATCGAGTCTTCGGCCATGACAAAAAGCGGCTCCTGAGCTGATCCCGGCGGTGCTGGGGCATCCGCATCCGAGTCTGGGCCGGGATCGCCAACCGGAGCCGGTGCTTCGGCCCGGTGGCCCGAAAACGATTGCGCCTGCGGGGCGGCAAACGTCTCGGCGTGCCGCTGCATATCGTCCTGCTGCAGGTGACGCGCAAGCAGCGACCGTTCCTGCTCACGATACCACCACGCGGCAAGGCTGCCGTCATGATACAGCCCAGCAGCGAGCGACGATGCCCAGAGAGACGCACTGTTATGAAGCGTTGCATACGCCGAGGGCTGTTCATGAAAATAATAGGCCGAGTCCGGTTGCCGATCGGTGGACCAGCGCTGCAGATACGGATGTTCCGGCCAGGATCGGGCCAGCAGCGCCTGCAGGGCGTCGCTCTCCACGGGTAATGGCCGGATCATGCCGGACGCAGGCACGCGGGGGTGAATGCCTTCTTCTCCAAGCGATTCCTGTGCTGCCAGGTAGTCTGCCAACGCAACGGCATCGAGCGGTTTGACCAAACCATCACCGGGCGCTGATTGCACGCTGGTCGCGGCAGCTGCCGAATCCGCATCAAGGAGGCCGCCGGGCAATACCAGGGCCATGGCCAGCAGGCCGGCGCCGCTGTCTCCAAACATATTGTTGAGGCCTGCTACCCGAATTATCTCGCCCAGGCGCTGACTCGGCAGCTGATCGGGCGGAATCGGCAGAGACTTGACATCGCGCGGCCGGGCGGTAAACAGCTGTCCTTGCGGCCCCACGTTGCCACCGCCGCGAAACACGCCGCTGCCCGTGGAAAACCCGTGTCGGGAGCTGGTTTCCCCGGTGGTGTAGGTGATCCCGTTTCTGCTGTAGCCATAAGCTGCCATAGCCCGATCGACCGCCTGCCAGTCAATGGCGCCGCCGGTGCAGGTGGCGGTCTGGATGGCCCGATCAAGCCGCTCACCGTGATCCCGGGCGACCAGTGCTCCATACAAGCGTTGCGCTGCCTCCCCCGGATCATCGAGCGCGATGACGATGGTGCCGCTGCCGTTTCCATAGATGAGCCGGGCCGGTTCACCGGCGGTGATGGAAAGCCGCGGGAGACCGTCTTCCGCCAGCAATCGCCCGCCAAATTCTTGGTAATATTGATAAACAGATAACAGCGGCTGCCCATAAGCGGACGCGGCCTCCTGCAAATCGCGATCCCCGCTCACCTCCATGAACAGGGAGCCGTCGCCATTGATGCCGAACCAGGCCGAGGCCTCGGGTGGATCGGTGAGATCGACCATGGCGTTGCCGATCTGGATCACTGCTGCCAGGGCCCAACCGACGGGGCCGCAGTAGGCTAGCAGATAGGTCGAGGCAGCCGTTGTCGCGGCGTCCTTGCCGTTTCCCTGGCTCGCCTGATAGGCAGCGGCGGCGTAGCCGACCCAGCTGAGGTTCCCCATAGCCGACGATCCTTCTGCCGATTTGGTGTAGAGCGTCGACAGGTTGTTGTAGGAGCTAATCGCGTAATGGGCGGTGGTAGCAGCGGCTTCGGCAATGGCGCCGCCATCGCCGGAATCGAGTACGTCGTCCAATTTCGCCAGGTTGATCACCAGTCCGAGAACCGCCGTTGCCGCCTGAAGATACGAGCCCATCGCGCCGGCACAAAAACCCAGAGCAGTGTCAAGCGCTGCCGACTCCCCGGCAAGAAATGCATTGTAATACCCCTGCAGGCCGGAGGCGAAACTGAGCGACGATTGCGTAATCGCCAGGGCATCACCCTGCTCGATCGCCCGAGCCAGGCCTATCCCGAGAGAACCAAGCGACAGGAGCGCCGATTGCTGCTCGCCGATAAAACCGCCTTCCGTTTCACCCGCTGCCAGATAGCGATCGATACTGCGCAACAGATCAATCCCTTGTAGGGCGATGGCGTGTCCGTCCTCACCGCGCAACGCCTGCCCGAGCGCCAGCGCGGTGCCGAATCCGGCCAGCATCGACTGCTCGGACGCCCCAAGCCCCTTGAACGTATCGTCCGGCAAGAACAAAGCTCTCCCCTGCAGCGCCTGGTAGTAATCAAGCGCCGCATTGACCACGGCAACCACGTCGCCGCTCTGCACCGCCTGGGCCAACCCGTTCTGCGCCCCCATAACCGCCAGATCAGCACTGCGGAGCTGTTCGGCCTGCGCCGCCCGTTGCTCATAAAAAGCGTTCAACAGGGCATTTGCCTGCTGCAAGACATACTCGTCCGGAGCAAGACCACTTTGGGCGACCAACGTGAGTGCCTGGCTCTCGCTGACCCCCATGTCTTGCAATTGTTTCAATAAATCGCCGCTGCTGAGCGGCAATGTGCCTTCGTTCAGCACCGTATCGGTGTGCTCCTCGTCCCGAATAAGCACATAGGGGACTGTTTGAACGATCTTTCCATTGGCCATGAGCCAATATACGTTTGGATCTCCAGGAATGTGAAACTGTTGTGGATGAGCCAGCAGCGCCGAATTCACAGCACTTTTCGTGCTGTTTTCAGGGTCGGCAGCTCCGTCCGATCGTGCATTCTCAAGAGCCGCACGGAGCCAATTATCCATGGCTCCCTCGTGGCCGTAATTGTCGACAATCAGCTGGTCGCGAACCTCGATCATTGCCTGCAATTTTATTTCCAACCGAGCCAGCCGAGAGGTGAGAAATTCATCAGGCTCGCTTGGTTCCCGGCTACCGTAATGAGGTATCCGTCCCTCTGTGCCACTACTGATCATCTCTCGAAGTTCTTGAATTTCCTCCGCGAGCCGAAAGAGTTCATTATTGTGATGGACAAGTACCTCGTCTATGCCGTCAGGATGTTCGACCTGAGAGAGTGCATTGATTCGAGCCGCTCGATCCGTGTGCTGAGAGATAATGGCGTGAGAAACCGTCCTGCTGAGGTCAGCCGACACAAAATCAAATGTCATGCTGACCCCGATATGGTTTACCCCGAAGGCTATTGCTGAAAGCCAGGAAACAGGGCTGCCTTTTTCAAAAATATTCAACACCTTCCCGGGAGCGATCCCGGCTGGTGTGTCGCGGGTTACCAATTCATCACGGACGAAATCGAGATAGGCAGGATCTTTGACCACGCCACCGCCCGCCGCCGCTTCGGTGGTGGTTCCGCAATAGCCGAAAGTCCATGCGAGAATTTGGACGATGGCGCCGCCCTTCGAGTCGCCGGCAAAGGAGTAGATGTATTCTTCGCCTCTTTCTGTTGCTGTCCTTAAGAATTCGTCAACAAATTTGAGGGCATCTTTGTCCTGTTCACACAAGCGTCCCAATGCATGGCTGTAATTCGGCCCTGTTAAGGCAAAATCCAAGGAATCATCAGACCCTCTAACGGCAAACACCACTTCATTTGTTCCATCTTTTCTAAACGCATAAATTTCCAACCCTGATTTATATTCTTTGGATTTTAGAAGTGTATAACCTGGAGGATTTGAAACTGTTCGAATAGGCCCTTCACCGTAGACATGATCGGCAATGACCACTCGTTCAAAATGGCTGATTGCTGACATTATCACTTCCTCCTAAAATTCATGCAAAATCACACTATAAACCAAATTTTTCTTTTATAACTCCAATAACAGATCCTTCATCAGATTTCGAAATGACGTTATATTCTTTCACTGCAGCAATGAACCGAGGTGGAAACTTAACAACATGAACAGTTTTTCCAAATACTTCATGCTTAAACAAACACCTATCAGAGTTCACAAAGCAAAGAAAATTTTGTTCATGAGGATAAGAATAATCGGCTATCCATAAGTTTATGCTTACTACTGAAAACTCCATTCCCCAATATCGATGATCAATATATTCTATAAAGTATCCCCCATCCCATCCATACCACTTATCGGGATTTTTCTTCGCAGTTTTATTCGATCGATAAATGTAACTCGTTTTATAATCTAAATCCGAGATGTTGATTTCGTTGTTTAACTTTTTCGACACATCCTGTTCAATTAAGAACATGCCCGAATCTCCCCATAAACCTTTTACAATCCCACTATAAGAAGGGTATGGAAGTTTAACGCGGGCAGGAACATAGATATCAAAAGTATGAAGCAATCGGCTTTTCGTGCAGGAGCCTGGTTCGCCCAAATATCCGCAACTTGCTCTTCCCGTCGGCACATTGCGATACGCAACCGCCATCGCACCTTCGAGATCATCGGCTATCCCGGTTTCGGGCATCTGGTAGCGGTTGGCAAAGTCTTTGGAATACACCCAAAGGCTGTTATCTCTGATAGTTCCCCCATGCCAGTTCTTCTCGGAAAGATGTGAATACGCCTGATGATGTTCGACAACACGCCTCCAGAACGAGGGCGGCAGTTCGACATGATGCGGTCCGCCTTTCGCTCCGTTAAACCTCAGGGAGCGCGGTGTCTCAGGCGGGAGCAAGCTCAGCCGCCCATCAAGAAACATGGTGACAATGGTCAGGTTTTTTTTGCGCGTCGTATCATATCCGCTAACCTGCACCCCCTCCTCCTGCGTCTTGCCGGCCACCAGCAACTCCACCCCTTTCAGGCCAAACGCGTTTTCCCAGGTTTTTTTCAATGCAGGGTTTAATTCACCAAGGGGATACAAAGAGGATTTCCACGGAATCAAATCCATCACCGGATTGCCGGATATGCCGATATCGATATCACTCTGAATATAGAGTTCCAGCACACATTCATAATCTGGTACGCACACTTCGTTTTCACCATCCTTATGGCAGCGCTGCCTGCCAGACGGTTCAACACGAAACGCAGCCAACTCAGCTCCCTTTAACCCCTCATCCTGCCATTCCGGCGGCATGCCAAAACGTTTCTCGGCATACTCGGTGACCACCCAGACATTGTTGTCTCTGGTGATGACATTGCCATACCCACAAAACTTATTAAATTCAGCGTCCTGCGACTCCCGATAAGTCATCGGGTTGCAAGCTGCATCTGCCGATGCACCGAGCAAAGGAGCAAACAACCACAGACAGGCAGCAAATAAGCACCACAGCATCCTCATAATCCCACCTTCAACTGTTGGGGACGTTGCTCACTTACTCACTTAACTGCACTAAGTGAGTAAGTGAGCAACGTCCCTCATTTGCTATTCCTCTGAAAATTTGTGCTATACCGTACTAAAAACCAAACTTTTCTTTTATAATTCCAAGCACAGATCCTTCATCAGATTCAGACATGATGTTATATTCTTTTACTGCAGCAATAAACCGAGGAGGAAACTTAACAACATGAACCGTTTTTTCAAATGTTTGTTGTTTATTTGACCACTCATCAGCATTAAGAAAACAGTAATAATTTTGGTCATGAGGATAGGAGGTGCCGGAAATCCATAAGTTTATGCTAACTACTGAAAATTCCATCTTCCAAGACCGATGACCTACATATTCTATAAAATACCCGCCATTCCACCCATACCATTTATCGGGATCTTTCCTCGCAGTTTTATTCGATCGATAAATGTAACTTGTTTTATATTGCAGATCCCAGAGGTTGATTTCGTTGTTTAACTTTTTTGATACATCCTGTTCAATTAAGAACATACCGGAATCCCCCCATAATCCTTTTACAATCCCGTCATAAGAAGGATATGGAAGTTTAACACTGGCAGGAACATATATATCAAAACTATGAAGCAATCGGCTTTTCGTGCAGGATCCTGGTTCGCCAAAATATCCGCAACTTGCTCTTCCCGTCGGCACATTGCGATACGCAACCGCCATCGCACCTTCGAGATCATCGGCTATCCCGGTTTCGGGCATCTGGTAGCGGTTGGCAAAGTCTTTGGAATACACCCAAAGGCTGTTATCTCTGATAGTTCCCCCATGCCAGTTCTTCTCGGAAAGATGTGAATACGCCTGATGATGTTCGACAACACGCCTCCAGAACGAGGGCGGCAGTTCGACATGATGCGGTCCGCCTTTCGCTCCGTTAAACCTCAGGGAGCGCGGTGTCTCAGGCGGGAGCAAGCTCAGCCGCCCATCAAGAAACATGGTGACAATGGTCAGGTTTTTTTTGCGCGTCGTATCATATCCGCTAACCTGCACCCCCTCCTCCTGCGTCTTGCCGGCCACCAGCAACTCCACCCCTTTCAGGCCAAACGCGTTTTCCCAGGTTTTTTTCAATGCAGGGTTTAATTCACCAAGGGGATACAAAGAGGATTTCCACGGAATCAAATCCATCACCGGATTGCCGGATATGCCGATATCGATATCACTCTGAATATAGAGTTCCAGCACACATTCATAATCTGGTACGCACACTTCGTTTTCACCATCCTTATGGCAGCGCTGCCTGCCAGACGGTTCAACACGAAACGCAGCCAACTCAGCTCCCTTTAACCCCTCATCCTGCCATTCCGGCGGCATGCCAAAACGTTTCTCGGCATACTCGGTGACCACCCAGACATTGTTGTCTCTGGTGATGACATTGCCATACCCACAAAACTTATTAAATTCAGCGTCCTGCGACTCCCGATAAGTCATCGGGTTGCAAGCTGCATCTGCCGATGCACCGAGCAAAGGAGCAAACAACCACAGACAGGCAGCAAATAAGCACCACAGCATCCTCATAATCCCACCTTCAACTGTTGGGGACGTTGCTCACTTACTCACTTAACTGCACTAAGTGAGTAAGTGAGCAACGTCCCTCATTTTAAATGTCCCTCATTAATTGAATTGAAACGATGTGCCTCCATCGCGTTTCGGCGTGAAATTGGCGTACACTTTGACCACGGAACCACACCCTTCCATGGTCCAGATTTCAGTCCAACGCCCATCGGGTAAATGCTGCTTGAATTCCATGTCGATAGGCAAAAATTCTCCGCAACGAAGTTTGCCGGAATTCAATGCTGCAGCCATCCGGGCAGCGGTCATCGCATCGCGGGTTAGCTCCCATGATGCATTGGTGGTGCCGGGGAAATACGGTTTTACCTCCGGCGGGGCGCCATCCGTCCGAGCAAAGAAAAATGCGTTGTAAACGGCTTTGTGATCACAGCGCTGATACTTGTAGCGGTGAATCCAGGAACCTCTTGTCGGATGTTCCCGGTTTTCAGGAAGGGTTATCGGAGTTGCCAGAATCAACGACATCGGCTCGATCAATACATCCTCCGTGCAATCTTGTGCGACTCCCAGGCGCTTGTCCCAATATTTGCCGACGCTATACAACCCCTCAAGACGTTCGGGAGAAGAAAGATACGCTGCGAGCCTCGGGTGCTCATCAATCCCGGCCAAATCGCGCACGGTGTTCTTGTTGTGGGCACAGCCGCTTATGGCCACAATCACACATACAATCCATACTGTCAGTACTGCAAAATGCGTTTTTCCCATGGTCCGTCTCCTTGTTGGTATTGGGGGGACGTTGCTCACCTACTCACGTAATCGTCCCACGTCGTTCCGTGAGTAGGTGAGCAACGTCCCCGATGTGTGAGCGTATCGTTAAGTGAGCAACGTCCCCCTAATAAGTGAGGAGTGTCCCGGTTAGTAGTTCGAGTTTTTTCTGGAGCAAACGGTGGTCGTATTGTGTTGTTGTATATGCCTTTTGAGACCGGAAATAGTCCTGCTGGGCGTTGAGGACGTCGAGCAGGACCTTGACTCCCTCGTTGTAGGAGGCCTGGGTTGCTTCCAGGGCGAGCCGATTGGCTTCGACGGCTGAACGATAGCCGGCAATGAGGGCTTGCGTGCCGGTGATACTGTTGTAAAGAGAGCGGACGGACCGGGCAACGGAGCGCTCCGTGGCGATAAGCTCTTGTTGGGCGGCTCGCAGGGATCGGGTGCGAGCGATCAGGTCGGCGACGTCCCTGCCGCCGGCAAACAACGCCAGATCCAGGCGGAGGCCGAAATCCAGCTCTTGGCGTTCTTCAAAAAAACCATACGCCCCACCGTCCGGGCGCCGATCGTGATAGTCGGCAAACAACACCAGTGCCGGGGCGAACCGGCTCTGCACCGCTCGCTGATGGAGCCGCGCCCGATCCTGGTCCAGCTGCGCTAAACGAAGATCGGTGTTGTGCTGCAGCGCCAGCGCCAGCCACTGTTCTTCAGAGCGAAGAGGCAGCGACCGCGCATCATCTCTGCCGGCAGCGAGTTCTGCTGGCGTGAGTGGGTAGCCGATCAGTTCGGCAACGGCCAACAGTGCGTTTTCCATTGCGGTTTGCGCATCGATGGCTGCCGCCGCAGCGAGCCGGTACCGGGCTTCGGCATGGTGCTGATCGGTGATGGTCCCGAAACCAAGGGCCAGCTTCTGTTGTGCCGTTTGCCACTGTGTTTCCAGGGCTGCTGTTTCCGCCTCCGCCAACTGCTGATTTTCCAGGTCGATCAACGCCCCGAAATAACGCTCAAAGACGTTTGCCAGCAACGTTTCTTCGGCCTTTTGCTTGCGCAGCTCAGCCACGTCCATCGCGAGCAGGCCCTGTCTCGCCCTGCTCGCCTTTTCCAGGTCAATGACCGGTTGCTCAAGCCCGACGGTAAACACCTTCTCGGTAAAAGAGGCGGAACCGTTATCACGGTTCTCCGCATCGACCCGCTCATACCGATCACGACTGCGCTGATATCGGCCGGATACGGTGACGTTCGGCCCGTAGTCGGCCACGAGCCGCCAGCCGTCGGCTGCGGCAGCGGCGGCATGGTGCTGCTCAGCACGAAATCGGGCGTCATGGGAGCGGGCCCGTTCAACCAGTTCATCAAGCGTGAGTGCCGGGGCGGCGGTGCGGCCGGTAAGCGCGAAGGCCGCTGCCAGCAGCAGAACGGTCACGAAGCGTGCATACGGATAAACTGCCCGCCCGGTCATGGCGCCGCCGGTTTGTCTTCGTGGCCCTGAACATCACCGGAATCGCTGGACGATGGGGCCACGGTCCGTGCCGTGAGGCCACCGGTGGCCGGATCCGGCGCCGCTATATTGATGGTGCGATCGGCAAACATCCGGCGCAGATCCTGCAATACGGTCTCGACGCCACCAAACGGGGCAGCGATATCGATGATCCAGAGATGATCGCCCGATTGCCAATCCTCGGGGCGCAATCTGCCGCCATTCTGCAGCAAATGCCGTTGTGCCGCGTCGCTGAGAAAAGCCCAGCTGACAAAGGAAATCGGATAGTCTTTCTGCATGTACAGCTTGCACTGGCCGCTGATCATCGGCGGCAGCAGCAGCCACTCAAGATCGCTGATAAACTGAAAGCGCCGGTGTGGTGACTGCAGGTAGAGCATCAACACCGGCCCCAGCGCCGGCAAACGCTTGAGCATCTGCTCCGAACGGGCGCGAAGGTGCTCCTGGACCGTTGCCGCCTCGTCTTTATCAGCTTCTGCCATGCTTACATCTCCCGCAAACTTTGATCCCGGTACCGCAGGATCGGCCCGAGCACGTATTCAATGACGCGCCGCTGCCCCACCTTGATGTCGGCAACCACGCTCATCCCCGGCGTCACCCTGCCCCTCCTGCCGTTCACCAGATTCGGCAATTCATAGCCGTTCAGCGACACCCGCACCGGATAGACCGGCCCCAGATCCTGATCAACCACCGCATCGCCGGCCACCCACTCGATCATGCCCGGCAACGCGCCGTAGCTGGTAAACGGAAAGGCCGCCACCTTGACGGATACCGGTTGGCCGGCAGCGACAAACCCGATATCTTTATTGAGGATCTTGGCTTCTACCTCAAAACCGCTGTCGATCGGGACGATCACCAGCAATGGTTGCGCGGCGGTCACGACGCCGCCGACGGTATGGATCGCCAACTGCTGCACGATGCCGTCCACCGGCGCCTGCAGTTCGAAGTGTTGCTGCCTGCTGCGTGCCTTGGCCAGCTGATGATGCAGCTGTTCACGGGATTTGTTGGCATCGGCCAACTGATCGAGCAGATCACGGCGGTACTCAGCCTGCGCCAGGTCCCGCTCTTCATGGGCGCGCACGATCCTCGTTTCGACCTCCTGCAGGCGGCTGCGCATGCCCGTCAACCGGTGCTCGGCATCGCCGATCTCGATACGGGCCTGCAACAGTTCGGCATCGGCAAGCAGTTGTTTTTTTGCCAATGCCTGCTTTTTTGCATACAGCTCACGAGCCAGCGGCAACGATTGACGCAAACGGCGGACCTCGGTTTCGATCGACTCCCGTTCCGCCCGGCAACGCTTGATTTCCGTTGCCAGGGTCGCCATTCGTTCCTGCTGGGCGGAAAGTGATTGCTCAAGCAGATTGCGGTAGAGCTCGACCATCTGAGCATCGGCATTGCTTGCCGGTCGAAACAAGGATGCATCATTGCCCAGTTGGGCAGTCAACCGCAGAACGTGCAGTTCTGCTCCGGCCAATTCTTTTATCATGGTTTGCAGGTCTTCACGATGGGCACTGCTATCCAGCGAAATAAGCAGTTCGCCGCTCCGGACCATCTGGCCGGCGCGGACGTGGATCGCGGTTACCAGGCCGGGTTCCAGGGCCTGAACCACTTTCACCTTGCCGGTGGGGACCACCGTCCCCGCAGCACTGACGACAATCTCCATCCCGGCCCAGGTCGCCCACCCAAGCGAGCTGGCTGCAAAAAGAACGATGAACACCACCATAAACCGGGAAAATGGCGCCGGTGGGCGGTCAAGCACCTCCAGCGTGGCCGGCATAAACTCGAAGTCCCGCCGCATTTCACGCCGCTGGGAGAGATGCGTGAACAGTTCTCGCAACGCTTTGACAGGCCGCACCAGCTTTGCTACGCCCCCGGTCGGCCGCGCGTTATTCTTTCCGGATGCTGCCGCCGACTTGCCCATGGTGGGGCCGTGATCGTGGGACTCAGGCATAGCGTTTCTCCTGCAGTCGATGCAGCAGTGAGAACCGCCCATTTGCGGCAAGCAGAGCCGATGGGGTGTCATTTTCCACCACCCGCCCCTGCTCCAGCGTGACAATCCGGTCGGCATGGCGGATGCTGGATAGACGATGGGAGATGATAAATACGGTACGGCCGGCGCAGATCGTCTGCATATTCTTCTGGACCAGCAACTCCGATTCGTAGTCAAGCGAACTGGTCGCCTCGTCGAAGATCAGCATCCGCGGGTCGGTGGCCAGCGCGCGGGCAATCGCTATCCGCTGCCGCTGCCCGGTCGAGAGCCGTACGCCGCGTTCACCGACGGGAGTGTCATAGCCTTCAGGAAATTCCATGATAAGCGAATGCGCACCCGCCAGTTCGGCCACCTGCATCACCGTCTCAAGCGGCAGATCCGGACGGTTGAGGGCGATATTGTCGCGAATGGAGGCGTCGAACAAGACGCCGTCCTGGGCAACCACCCCGATCTGACGGCGCAGCCACGAGGCGTCGGCCATCGCGATGTCGACACCGTCAAGCAAAACCCGGCCGCGGGTCGGCACATAGAGCCGCTGCAGCAATTTGGCCAGGGTCGTCTTGCCGGACCCGGTGCTGCCGACGATGCCGATAACCTCGCCCGCCGCCACGGTAAACGAGACATCCTGCAATACCGGCGGCTTGTCCGGTCCGTAGCTGAACGTGACCCGATCAAAGACCACCTCGCCGCGAATCTCCGGCAGGCTGACCCGGTGCGGATCAAAGCCCGGTTCAGCCGGGTAGCGGAAGATGTCCGCTATCCGGGCAACGGCGATGCGGACTTGCTGAAATTCCTTCCAGATCTGGGAAAGACGGATGATGGGTGCCACCACCCGGGACGAAATCATATTAAAGGCGATCATCTGACCGACCGTCAGGTTGCCGGCCAAAACTTCCTTGGCGCCGAAATAGAGGAGTACGATCGTCAACGCCTTGCCGGCCATGGCGGTCACCTGATTGACCAGGTTTGCCAGATGGGAGCTTTGAAAGCCGTTCTTGACATGCTCCGTCAGCCGGTGCTCCCACCTCTCACGGAGCCGTTGCTCGGCGGCACCGGCCTTGATCGTCTCCATGCCCGATAGGGTTTCCACAAGAAACGACTGGTTGGCGGCATTGCTTGCCGAGCGATCCTCCAGGCGATCGCGCAACAGCGGCGTCATCACGAACGACGCGCCGAACAACACCGGCAGGCTGAGCAGGACGATGGTGCAGAGAAACGGGCTGAACAGATACATGACGGCGATAAAGACAATGACAAAAAACAGATCGAGCACGAGCATGATGCCGGCGCCGGTGATAAAGCGGCGAACATTTTCCAACTCACGCATGCGGGCGATGGTGTCGCCGACCCGGCGATTCTCGAAATAACTGAGCGGCAGTGCGAGCAGATGTCTGAACAACTCGACGCCAAGCATCAGATCGAGCCGATTGGCCGTATGCGACAGCAGATAGGTGCGCAGCGCGTTCAGGGCGATCTCAAACAGCGTGACGACGATTAACGCAAATACCAGCACATCGAGCGTGCTCAGACTGTTGTTGGCCAACACCTTGTCGATAACGATCATGAACACCAGCGGCGACGATAGCGCAAACAACTGCACGAACAGCGAAGCGAACAGGCAGTCGCGAAGGATTGAGCGATACTTGGCCGCAGCACGAAAGAACCAGGCAATGCCGAACCCCTGATGCGGCGCCGCGCTCTTACCGTTTCTCCTGAGCAGCAGGTAGGTGCCGGATAAAGATGCTTCATAGCCGGCACTATCATGCCAGACAGCCCGCGGTTTGCCGTGCTCCTGGACGAAAACCTTTCTCCTGTCACGATCCATCCGGGCAAGCACGACATAGCCCCCTTCCCGGAGTTCGGCAACCACCGGAAAAAGCTCGGGGCGCAATCGTGTCAACCGCTTGCGTGCCAGTCGACTGCGAAACCCGAGCTGCTGGTAGGCTCGAGCCATCTCCAACGGCGACAAAAGCCCTGCAGATACACCGAATTGGTGGGTGATCTGCGAGACCGTTACCGGATAACCGCTCATCCGGGCGATCAGGCCAAGACAAAAGAGGTCGGTTCGTCCAGCAGAAGCCTGCTTGCTCATGGTTACCCCGAACGTCGTTGTGTACTGTATGTGGTTTTATCGCTATGGATCTGCGCAAGATATCGGTTCAACACCCTACCAGCTGGTTCTGACAAATTTCTGACGATCATCCCCCGCCTTGTGAAATACCGGATACCGACTTTTCAGTTTCTGTTCGAAAATGGTTAAAAACCTATTGACAAGGTCGGACCGGTCACGTAGTATGCCGCGGTCCTGACGG
>CAZSOA010000089.1:0-13189 GCA_964608305.1 uncultured Desulfofustis sp.
ACCAGGATCAGCCCGAACCCGATCGGGATCAGGCAGAAAGCGAGCAGGGTGCCGAGCATCCCGTAGCCGCTCGGATCACCGCTGACAAAGAGGCTTCCGTAGGTCCACACGACGGCAGGCATCGCGACACCCGAAGCGAGACTGATGATGCCGCTTACCACACACGCCCGCCGGTTCAGAAAGAGGTGAGCGCCCGTGAGAATAACCGAAAAAACAAGGAGGGTGCTCAACACGCCGAAGCGACTTCCGCCGAGCAGCCAGGAGATGAGCAGAACGACAGCGGCGAGTAAGAGAAAGGTTGCGAGCCGTTGCATCAGCGTATCGTTGCTCCTCTTATCTTTGCAACAATGTCGACAGCAAGCTGCCGACGGCAGCGCCGAGCAGTGCGCAGAAAAAACCCAGCGCCAGTGCGATGATTAGTTCAAGCGGCCATAAATTATGAGTGGTCGGGTCCTGGAAGCCCTCCCAGAGCACCCGCACCAGCACGACCGCCGGCACGGTCGCGCCGGTACCAGCGACCACTTTGGCAAAGGTGCTGACGGAACGCAGGCGCAGGAGCAGCGCGCCGAGAATAACCAGCGACAAATTCGGTGCAAGCAACGCATTCGGCAGGGACACGCTGCTATACGGAATAAGCCAGTAGGGGATACCGACGGCCGGAAAGATCACGAGGACGGTGATGGAAAGCCAGAGGCAATCTTTGTTGTTCATAAAGACGACGCAAACGGTCCTGGATATATGTAAAATCAAGAAGTTAAAGTACGCTAGCGCACTGTTGCGAACAAGGCAAGCAAAATTTGCCGAGCACATGGAACGTGCCGCATCCTCCGCCGCGCACCGTCGACAGCTGCTCATCGAGCAATCGCGGGGAGCGAACAAGGGCGTGTGTTTTCCGATCCCTTCATGCTATAGTAGGCGCTCATTCCGGCAGGGGGCCTGTTCATGAATAGTTCTGAAAAACAGCAGTTGGTATCCCGGCTTGTCTCGCTTGTCGGGGTATCGCTGGTCGGCATTCTGGTCATGATCTGCGGGCTTGGGGTTGCGTTTGGCAGCAGAAAGACCAGTCTGTTCGGTTTTTTTGGCGCGTTGGCCATGCTTGGGATGCTGCGGCTGATTATCTGGAGAACCAAAAAGAGTGCCGGAAATGACAGCAGGCAGTAGCCGGGACTCTGAACGCACAGTCAAGACCATGGTTGGTCGGCACATACTCGAATAACGGGGCCGCATGGGTATCGAGGCGATCGTTGCGACGTTTTTCAACCCGATCCTGCCGGTGTTCGCCATCATGCTGGTCGGCATGCTGTTCGCTCGGCGTGGTTTCTTCGATACTGCCAGTGCCCAGGCAATCAATCGGTTCGTGTTCTACGTCGCGGTGCCGGCGCTGCTGTTTTCACTGCTCTCCGATGCCGCATTCACCCAGGTCGACTGGCGTCTGCCGGTACTCTATTTCATCTCCGAAACCATCCTGTTTACCGCCGGGACGTTCGTGGCGCGGTTCGTCTTTCACAGAAGCGTGGGCGAGTCCCTGTTGCTCGGCATGGCTTCGTGTTTCGTCAATCACGTTTTTTTCGTACTGCCGATTGCCCAGTATCTCTACGGCGACCAGGCGACCGTGCCGATTACTGCAGTGATCGTCGTCGATACCACGGTCATCTTCGCCGGCACGATCATCGGCCTGGAGATCGCGTCACATCGCGATGAACCGTTGTGGAAGGTCGGCCGGTTCTTTGTTCGCAATCCGGTGCTCGTCGCCATCTTTCTCGGCATGACGGTCAACCTGACAGGCATCGGCGTCCCTGCGGGAGTCATGACGTTTTGTATTTTTACCGGCGCGGCGGCCGCTCCGGCAGCGCTGTTTTCGCTTGGCGTGATCCTGGCGACAGCGACCGGCCGCGGGTTCGACGGCGCGGCCGGCGCAATAACCGCTTTGAAGACGCTCGTCCACCCGATGGTGGCTGGGCTGCTCTACCTGGTGCTGGGCGGGGAACTGCGCCTCAGCGGGGACGCGTCGCTGCTGATCGCCGCCGGCCCGTGCGGGGCCATGCCGTTTGTGCTGGCCCTACAGTACAAGATCCCCTCGGAGAGCATCGGTCGGGCGATCGTTTACTCAACGGTGGCATCGCTGGTCACGTTGGCGGTGCTTGCCTGACTTTTATCGCAAGGAGAAACAATGAAGAAGATCACCGTAAACGGCATCGCCGTCAACTACCGGTTTGACGGTCCCGATGATGCGCCGGTGGTGATGCTGAGCAACAGTCTGATGGCAAATTACACGATGTGGGACGATCAGGTGGAACTGCTCAGTCGTTCATACCGGGTGCTGCGCTACGACCAGCGCGGTCACGGCGCTACCGAGGCGACGCTCGGAGACTATTCCATCGATCTGCTCACCGCCGATGCCGCGGCCTTGATCGACGCGCTCGGCGTCGGTCCGGTGCATTTCGTCGGACTGTCCATGGGCGGCTTTACCGGACAATTGCTGGCCATGGATCATTCCGACCGGGTGCGTTCGCTGGTCCTCTGCGACACTGCCTGCAGCATGCCGCCGCCGTCGCTCTGGCAGGAGCGGATCGCCATCGCCGAACGGGACGGGATCGAGGCGTTGCTGCCGGCGACCCTGGAGCGCTGGTTCACCGCGCCGTTTCGCGCCGCCGATAACGAAAAGCTGGCGAAAGTGCGACAGATGATTCTCGGCACCCCGCTGGCCGGTTATATCGGCTGTGCTGCGGCGATTCGCGATATGGACCTGTGCGGCCGCCTGAGCGAAATCACCGTGCCGACCCTGATCCTGGTCGGTGAGGACGACCCGGCCACGCCGCCGAAGTATGCCCGGGCTCTGCATGACGGGATCGCCGGAGCACGCCTGGTGGTCATCCCGCAGGCTGCACATCTGCCCAACATCGAGCAAACAGAAGCGTTTAACGCGGCGCTGGCAACGTTTCTGGAGCGGGTCGGGTAACCTGGAAGTAGCGGTGCCCGTTTGCCGGTACTGCCGGGCTAGACCCGGTGTTGTTCGATAAAACCGGCGACGATGGCGGGGTGAGTCATGGAAATGAGGTGGCCGCCGTCGGGGATAATGGTTGCCGGTTCCCGAGGCGGCAGGATGACCCGGTCCTGCCGTCCATGGATCTGGTGGACGACGCCGGCAAACCCGCCGCGGCCTTCCCACTGAAACAAAGCGGAACACATCGCTCTGATGAACCGGCTGTCGGCGTCCTCAAACATGGCCAGCAATTCGCGATGGGCATGGTGGTTCACGGCACCGGCTACTACCTGGAAGAGGCGAACGGGAGCGAAATCCGCCAGGCCGCTGAGCCGTTTGAGCACCGGATTGATATAGCCTGGAGCAGTGGCGCTGCCGATCAGGAGAACCGTGCTGATCCCGGTCATTTTGGCGATCTCAAGGGCCACCATGCCGCCGAGCGACGAACCGCCCACGATGTCGGCCCCGGTCACCCGGTGGTGATCGATAATGGTTTGTGCAACCTGGCCCAGCGACGTCTCGCCGGCGTAGGGCAGCCAGTCGAGAAACAGCACGTCGCGCAGATGGCGATAGTGCTCTCGCGGGTACATCCGGGCGTCGGCGCCCAGGCCGGGCAGGATGATGGCCGTCATGGCACCGGCCGCGGCCGGCTACGGTGGGTGGCGGCTACCGATCGTCGGCGCGTCCGACCACCGCAAAAATACCGATATAGGTTTCGTCTACCGTCAGTTTCTCGCATTGCTCGTCAATCGCCTGATACACCTTTCTGCTCCGATGCTTCATATCCGAATAGGCTGCGTACGATACCCATCGATCTTTCGTAATGAACCGCCGGTCGTTGGCGGTATCGCGAACGAGGTCGGTGCCGAGATAGCCGGGGTATCTGGCGAAGAGTTCCGCCCACGCCCCATGCGGTCCGTATATTTCGACAAATTGCTCGAGAAACTCGCTCTTGACGAGATACTCCCAGAGCACTTCTGTTTCCGTGTCTTGTTGCAACGAATGATTCCTTTTTGCGGGTTCCTGGTAGTGTTGTCGCTGTGCCGCGGCGACCCTTTTCGTCGTTATGGCGGTTTGTTTGGCACGTTGGTCTAAACGTACGTATTGATCTTGCCGGCGACAAACTTCTGTTATTCTAAACTTCGGTTGGGGCCGAAAATCAAGGAGTAATTCCACCATGCGTGTCCATAACGCCTGTTGTCGTCTACTATTCTTGCCTCCGCTCTCGGCTCTTCTCTTCAGGCATCTAGCTGCGGTGATTCAGCACCGGCTTTATCCTGCTCATGGGATCCGACAGTGCCTTCCTTTCTCGGCGTTTTGATGCCGCTCGCGAGGGCGGTTTACCGCTGGCATTCTCGTTGACCGTTTTGACCGCACCCGTGGTGTTTTTATTTTCTTACTGCTTTACATGGCTTCGTTCCGATACCAGGGGCTGCGTCCGATGAGAAATTGTCCAGTCTGGGGATATTTGTGCTGCCCAACATTGCCGAAGAACACTACATTGAAAATTAAGGGAAAACCTACATGTCTTGTTGTGGTATAGCTGGTGTCCTCGATAATGATGTTTGCCGTTCTCGCCAACGGTAATGCTCCAGATCCGGTGACTGCGTTGGCGTTCCGGTTTTGATCCAGTTGGAAAAAGCAGGCCGGGTGGAAGTAAAGCTAACGGCTTCGCTGGATCACCATTGCACGTTAAAAAAACAACGCCATTACCGGTATGGAAATTTTGCCGTTGAAGTGGTATGGCTTGTCGTGCATACGATGGGCCGAAAACGGGCATCCTGCTTCACCAATGACCCGATGAACGCCCTGCCGAGTTGCTGGTGTTCGGTGAAAAACCACAGGAAGACGTCTTTGATCATCAGCTGCACCTGCAACGGGCTGCAAAAGACGCACCTCCGCCGCTAAATATTTCAGGACAGAGGAGTATTGTATGTTCGATCACCAGAGCGGCGAGTTTCTGCAGATAGAAGATGCTCACATTTATTACGAATTGACCGGTCCTCCGCAGGGGCATCCACTGCTTCTCCTGCATGGCGGCTTGGGTAGTATTGAAGATTTCTCAAAAATCGCCAAGCTACTTCCAGAATCATTCCGAATATATGCGATAGACCTGCGCGGTCATGGCCGTTCCACGCTTGGGACCAAGCAGCTCACGTACCAACGGCATCAGTCTGATATGCAGGCGCTCGTTGCTCATCTCGGTCTGGAAAAATATACACTCCTCGGCTTCAGTGACGGCGGCATCGTTGGCTACTGGCTCGCTGCCGGCAATCCGGCAGTACGTGCACTTGTCACCATCGGGTCACAATGGCGTATATCCCGGGACGACCCGTCGTTTGACATCCTTGGCGGCCTGACCCCGGCAATATGGGCTGAGATGGTTCCTGATGCGCCGAAAAAATATGCTTTCCTCAATCCGCAGGGGAGTTTCGATAAGTTGGTTGAGTCCTGTGTCGGTCTCTGGACTGATCTTGGCCCAACGGGCTATCCCCAAGAGAGAATTTTTCATATCAACTGCCCGGTACTCGTTCTTCGAGGCGATAGTGATTTTCTTTTTTCCTTACGAGAAGCAGCGGAAATCCAGGCACGGATTTCCGGGGCGTCGTTTGGCAATATTCCCTTTGCTGGGCATGACGCGCTCAATGATGCCCCGGAAATTATTGGAAAGCTCATTCATTCGTTTCTCCTCAATCCGAAAAAAATGCAGATGGGGACCTGACAGCTCATTTAAGCCGAAACCGCTTTGCGATGCGGTATTCTCAAAGAGATATGCATTCGATTAGACCAGCAACAATGAGAGATTCCAAGGCCTTGACGGAGCTCTCTTTTGCCTCCAAGCGCTATTGGCACTACCCGGAAAAGTATTATGAGATCTGGCAAAACGAACTGACCATCAGTCCGTACTATATCAGGAAGAACGATGTTTTTATTTATGAACATGACCATGCGGTTGTTGGCTACTGCTCCGTAATAAGCCTCGAAAATGATATGCAGGTAGCAGGCGGTATAATTGCAAAGGGCGTTTGGCTTGAGCATCTGTTCGTCGATCCGCTGCATATCGGTAAGGGAATAGGAACAAAGCTGTTTGCCAAGGTACGAGAGAGGTGCGGCATGGCAGGTATTCGGGAAATAGGAATTCTTGCTGATCCAAATTCGAGAGGATTTTATGAAAAAATGGGCTGCATCTATATTCGGGAGTATCCTTCTACGATCAAGGGCAGAACCACTCCCTATCTTCAATACCATATTACGGAACATCCAGCATCTGCAGCAGAATGAGTTCATCCGTCGAGGCTGGAAAATGGGTGCGGACCTTGATTGAACGATTTGCTTTTCTTATCCAAGACTACCTGCGAGGACCATATTCCATGGCAATTTTCCGGTGTAATGCGTGTGGCCATCTTCAGGAGGGTGCAAACGAACACGTCGGTAAATCGGTAAAATCCCCCAAATGCGAATCTGCTGCCGGGATCCATGAGAAGGTTGCGCAAATCGAACCTATTCCAGTTAATGTGCTGCCCTGTTTCAGTGCTGCGCCCTGAAAAACTCTGCGTTCGCCGCATCTCAGAAGAGACCTTGCCAAGATCAATACGTATGCAGCACAGAGGAAAGTTATGGATACGAAAAATATTCCCTTTCAGACGATAGACTGGTCACACATCCCGAAAACCGAGCATAAAGGTGAGTGTGGAGTCTCCTATTGGCAAACACTGCAATTCGATGGCTTGAGAATCAGAATGGTCGAGTATTCTCCAGGGTATAAGGCTGACCATTGGTGTGAAAAAGGGCACATTGTGCATTGCCTGGAAGGGGAGGTGGTGAATGAACAGAAAGAGGGTGCTCGTTCGGTCCTGACTCCCGGGATGTCGTATGTGGTTTCGGATGCACTAAGTTCTCATCGTTCGAAAACCACAACTGGTGTCAAGCTCTTGATAATCGATGGAGATTTCTTAAAGCTCAAATCATGACGGAGCCGCCGGAGCGGGGCAAGGCCGCAACAGCTGACGGCGAGCAACCGCAGGCGCCCGTTTTGCTGTGGATCTCAGGGGGGCGGAGTATTTCACCGATTTTCTTCTGACGGGGCGGGTGTGCGTCAGAAGCCGCGACAGAGGGGGCTTTGCTGGAAAAATCTGCATAGGCGGTGATTATGCTCTGGGTGGGTGATCGCCTTGACAAACCTGCTCCGGTTTCGATAGGATACAGTAATGAACATATGCAAATAAGATAAAGCCAAACCCGCCGTGAGACGGGGACGGAAAGCTACGGGTCTTCCGAGAAAGCCGGGCTGCCTGCCAAAGGGCGCCCGGCTTATTTTTATGGAGCAAAAGACTTCACATGAGCCATGGGCGCCGTGGAAGCGGTGAAGGCGTCAGCCTCGGTCTGTTCTCTGCCGAGGATTCGGGGTGCCGGATCTGAAATCGGAGATGGTCGTGCCATTCGAGTAGAAGAGCAGGTTTTCGTTGTTTCTGCTCGCCAACCAGGGAAGAAAGGAGGAGGACGTTATGAAAGAGCAACTGATCAATTATGAAACGTTCATCAAAGTCTCCAATGCGATTTCCCATTCAAAAGAGCCTGAGGAGGTGGCTCTGATGACCGTCGAGGGCATCAAGACCGCCCTCGATGTCAAGGGATGTGTGTTGTTTCTCCTGGATCAGAGGACCGACAAGCTCGAGGTGGCGGCTTCGTTCGGGCTGAGCGACGAGTACCTGAACAAGAGGCCGATCAGCGCCCTGCAGTCGATTGCCGATTCGTTGCAGGACGGGCCGGTGGCCATCTACGACGTTATGGATGATCCGCGCATTCAGTACCCGGAAGAAGCGAAAAAGGAAGGGATCGCTTCGATATTGGCAGTACCGATCCAGGTCCATGGCAAGGTCATCGGCGCGATTCGCGTCTATACGGCTGAGCCGTGGGAGTTTACCCTGAACGATGTTAATTTTGTCAGCGCCCTAGCCCAGATCGCCGGACTCTCGATCAAGGTTGCGCACTACTCGAAGGGGCTGCAGAACAGCATCGACGTTCTCAGAAGCCTGCGCGAGGCGCAGACTCGCCGTACCACGAGGATGACGCCGTATGAAGGGGTCCCGGTCAGTTTTCCGGCGGGAGATTATCAGCGGCAACATCAATGAACGCTCGGTTTTGATGTACCTGCGCTTCTTTTTATGTGCCTTGCATGGCGGCGCGGCTCTCATTTGGCCGAAAAGGTTTTGCCTCGGTGCCGTAAGCAATGCATGGCGCTCGGTTTATCTCGATATTATCGATGAGATCGATGCGCAAATGGCCGAGGCGGTAGTGTCCGGTCGCACCGGAGGGCGTCATGCTTGTCGATCCGTGTGCAACACGTTGTCAAATGGTCTTGAGCAGTACGGTTGAGAGGAGGATGGCGCCTGGCGATGAAACAAGAGGGAGTGATTGAAACATACGATTTTTTGCACCGTGTTATCGATGCGATAACCGAGCATATTGTCGTCATCGACGAGCGTGGCTTTATCGTCTATGCCAACCGGAGTTGGGATGATTTCGGCCGGGATAACGACTGCCTGATTGTCGGTGATCGATGGCAACAGGTGAATTATCTCGCGGTCTGCGATAAATCGGCCACTATGGGCGATCAGTTCGGGCAGCAGGCAGCAGTCGGTTTGCGCCGGGTGATCGGTAGAAACGAGGACGTGTTCTACCTGGAATATCCTTGTCATAGCCCGCACGTGAAGCGTTGGTTCATGATGCGGGCTTCGTTGTTTACCGTCGGGGATGACTGCTATATCGTGGTTTCCCACCAGGATATTACCGAACGGAAACTGGCCGAAGAACAGGTGTTGAGCAGCAGCCGTCTCGATGGGTTGACCGGCATTGCCGATCGCCGGCGATTCGACGAGTTTCTCGGTGAGGAGTGGCGGCGGTGTGTTCGAATCGGGTTGCCGATCAGCCTGGCCTTTATTGATATTGATCACTTCAAGCTGCTCAACGACACGTATGGGCATCTGGTCGGAGACGAATCGCTGAGGTCGTTGGGAAATGTGTTGAAGACGTTTGCTCAACGCCCCAGTGATCTTTGTGCCCGTTACGGCGGTGAGGAGTTTGCCATCGTCTA
Organism: uncultured Desulfofustis sp.; assembly: GCA_964608305.1. Taxonomy (GTDB): domain Bacteria; phylum Desulfobacterota; class Desulfobulbia; order Desulfobulbales; family Desulfocapsaceae; genus Desulfofustis. Next base: position 9,078 of record CAZSOA010000089.1, read on the forward strand.
CGGTAATACGCCTGCAGAACAGGCGCGCCGCCTGATCGACCAGGTCATTGAGGCGATTCGCGACCTGAAGATACCGAATGAAGCATCACCGACCCTGCCGACGATGACAGCCAGCATCGGCGTGGCGACCATGTATCCCGATGTGCATGCATCGGACAAGGATTTGATCCAAGCAGCCGATAAACGCCTTTATCTGGCCAAGGGGCGTGGGCGCAACCAGGTCGTTGGTGAAAACGAGTAACGAAGGACCAGGGGCACGGAACATTGACCTGTCAGCCGGACGCCGGCAGCTTTTCAGCCTGCGGTTATCCGTGATGGACCACTGATGATGCGGACATCGGCGGCCTTGGCCATCTGCTGGAGCATGGAGCGAAAGAGCAGGACATGGGAAGGGGCAATGAGCGACCAGTAGAGCTTGCCCCAGAATCCGCGCGGCAGGAAGCTCGGGATCATGCGCAGGTCGGTCGATCCGTCCGGACGTGCTTCGATTTGGAATTCCAGGTAGGCTTCGCCGGGGGCGAGCATCTCCGCTTTCAGGAGCAGGTGATGGGGCGCTTCTACTCCAACGACCCGCCAGAAATCAAGATGATCGCCGAGGGATATCTGATCAACCTGGCGACGCCCGCGCGACAGGCCTGGTCCGCCGAGAATTTCATCGATGAAGCCACGGATCTGCCACAGGAACGTGCCGAAATACCAGCCATTATCACCCCCGATACGCCTGACGATATTCCACGCACGTTCCGGGCTGCCTGCCAGGTTAATGGAAAAGGTATCGCGATAGACCGGAGTCTCCGCCTGCGCTTTACCGGCCGCCCAATCAGGGAGGAGCATGGAGCCGGCATCGTAGCAACTCGAGACAACTTGCTTGCGATACACTTCCTGCAGTGCGGTTACCAAGGCCTCCCGGCAGGTCAACAGGTAGAGGGGAATGATTGAGCGGATGCGGGTATCGCGGCACGGCACTTCATCGCGCATCCGCTCAATGAGCGGGCGGATGAGGGCGACGGATACCGGGGTAACCAGGTTCATCCACCAGATGGAGATGCGATGGATACGCAGCGGCAGCACCAGAACGAGGCGACGCGGCAGCCCCGCTTCTTCGGCATAGAGGTGAAACAACTCCCTCCAGGTCAGTACATCGGGCCCGCCGATTTCGTATACCTGGCCCATGGTTTCCGGATGATCAAGACAACCGGCCAGATACTGGATGACATTGGTGATAGCGATCGGCTGACACTTGGTATCCATCCAGCGCGGAGCAAACATGACTCGCAGATAGCCGCAAAAGGCGCGGATCATCTCGAATGACGCACCTCCCGCGCCAAGGACGAGCGGGGCGCGAAGTTGCGTAACCTTGGCGCCGCCAAGGCTGAGGATCTCGCCGATTTCGTAACGGGCACGAAGTTGGGCAGGAAGGTGCGTGGGGTTGCCGAGCCCGGTGAAGTGGATAATCCATTCGACTCCGGCTTCCCGGGCGGCATGAACCGTGGAGTAGGCGATACGGCGATCCAGCGTGGCGTAGTCCTCTTCGCCGGGACGGATCGAATGAATCAGATAAAAAACAACGCGGCAGCCCCGCATTGCCCTGGTTAAAGCGGCGGTATCAAGTGCATCCGCCGCTTCTATTTCCAGGTTCGGGTGATCTCCCCAGGATCTCGCAGCAATCTTGCGATCTGAGCGCCCGACCGCCCGCACCCGCCAGTCTCTTTCAAGCAAAAGCGGCACCAGCCGCCCGCCGATATAACCGGTCGCCCCCAATACGAGGACCTGTTCACCGCTGGAAGGGGTCAAATCTTTATTCTTGACATTTTTTTCTCGGCACGACCACAATCAAATAATCAGGTGTATCGTGAGCGATGCCATCCGGTAGCTGCTTTCTGCCGTTGCTCACCAGGCAACAGTTCACCCCGGATCGCAAACGAGCATCATGCTGCTCAGGCTTAAATTCCAATTAGTACACCTGAAAAGCCTGTTTGATGCACAAATTTCAGCGAATTATTGTCCTGCTGCCGGATAAATCAGATAACTTTGAGTTTTACCCAAACAGCGGTGGAATTACGCTCTGCACCGACTTTCGGATGTTTCTTGGCCGGATCGCGTTCTTCCGGTTTTTCCGGCACGTATTTGGGGCCTCCCGCGTTCATCCACGTCTTCGTGCTGTCGGGTGCGGTGAATCTTGTTCCATTGGAGAATTCGAACTCCAGCCGCCTTGGTTTGTCGTCGATCCAATGTGGTAATGGGAATTTTCGGTGCCAATGGGGAGAGTCGCTGCCGTCGATTTTGGTCCACCAGGTGCGGTCCCTGGCTGAACTTTTTTCATTGGGGTTGCCACCCCAATGGATCGTGATCACTTCTTCGTTTTTGGCAGGCAGCGCGCTCGTTGTGGCATGGGCAGGCAAGGCGCCAAACTCTACCAATGGCGCAGTCCATCGTGTTGGTATCACGCTGCAACCGGCGAGTACCGTTGTTCCGACGGCGATTTTTTTGATGACCTCCCGCCGACTCGTGTCTTCGACCTGATCGACAGGCGGTTGTTCAATGCTCTTCGATGGTTCAATGGTATCTGCTTGATAAGTGTTGTCGGTCGGATGATGTTGCACGGTTTGCCTCACCTTTTTGGGGTTTTGGGGACATACGTAGGATGGTTCCAGGAAAAATACCTGTTTGTTTGCAAAAAGCAAGGATTTTCGGGGTCAAATCTTTATGCTTGACAGATTCTTTTTCGACATGTCGGTTCTTAAGTTAAGCTGTCTATCACTGGCGATTTCTCTCCAAGCCATTTTCTTCTGACTGCTCGTGGAGCAATGCATTGAAGAGGCTCTCTCGTTTTCCGGAAAAAAGGGGGTAGCAATATGAGCCAATGAGCCAAGAGGAAGGATCGCGCAGGGCAAATGTTTAACGGGTGCCCTAAGGCAGTGAAGGGTCGCGTCATGAGGCATATGAGCGAGGGAGCAGCTGCAGCAAGGCGGCGTGTTGCCTATTATTCGAGAAAATCATTTCGCCGTGGTCAAAAATGCGACCGCAAACGCTTTGTCAAAGATAAAGATTTGACCCCCTGCACTGCTGCACTCTGCCTGCACTACTGCACGGGCGCCAGCAGGCGGGCGACCCGCACTGCCAGGCGAAAGGGAAAGCCACGTGCGTCGAGTTCGCTTGCAGAAGCCAGGCGGGAAGCGGCGAAATCATCTTCGAAGAGAGCTGCCACCTCCCGAGCAAAGTCTACGTCCCGGACTTCCAGTGTGATTTCGAAGTTGAGGCGAAATGAACGGTTGTCAAAGTTTGCGGTTCCCACGGCGCTGATCTCATCATCCACGAGCATGATCTTGTGATGGAGAAAGCCATCGGTTCGGCGATAGATTTTCACGCCGGCTTTTTCAAGCGGTGCCACATAGGACCAACCTGACAGGTTGACGAGGAATTGATCACAGTCCTCGGGCACCACCACCCGCACATCGACACCGCGCAGCGCGGCAAGCTGCAGGGCGCTTACGATCTGCTCGTCGGGTACGAAATACGGGCTGGTTATCCAGAGGCGACGCTGAGCGGATTGAATGGCATTATGAAAATAAAGGGCGCAGGTTTCGAAGCTATCCGCTGGACCAGTGGGTAGGCTGAGTACGGTGCGAGATGCTCCGGCAGCAGCCTTGGGGATCCACTGGAGGTTGTCGAGGAACTGCCCGCTGGTCCAATACCAGTCTTCCAGAAACGGCACCTGAACCAGCTGAACAGCCGGGCCGGTCACTTTCACCATGGTGTCGATCCATGGGGTCAGCCGCGGATGTCGACCCAGGTATTCGTCACCCACGTTAGCACCACCGACCCAAGCCAGGTTTCCATCTGCAACCACGATCTTCCGGTGGTTGCGAAAATTTATCTGGAGACGGTTGGCATGGCCTTGGGTGCTGTTGAAGGCCCGAACTTCTACTCCACCATTGCGCAGAGCATCGAGGTAGCTCCGTGGCAACCGGTAACTGCCGATCTCGTCGTAGAGGAAAAAGACTCGTACACCACGTCGGGCTGCATCCAGCAGACGCTCCTGGATAACGCGCCCCAAATCATCGTCGCGCACGATATAGAATTGAAACAAAACGTAATGTTCTGCTGTATCA
>CAZSOA010000090.1:0-13172 GCA_964608305.1 uncultured Desulfofustis sp.
CTACCTGGAAACCGCCGAGCAGCGTTTTATGGACGACGCCAAAGAGGCCATCGCCAAAATGCGCTACGGTGTCAAAGGTGAGGATTACTTCTGGATCAACGACATGGGCCCCACCATGATTATGCACCCTATCAACTCTTCTCTCGACGGCAAGGATCTTTCGGAGACTGAGGACCCCAACGGCAAACGGCTGTTTGTAGAATTCGTCAAGGTCTGCCGTGAAAAGGGTGAAGGTTTCGTCGATTATCTCTGGCCATTTCCCGGCCGCACCGAACCGGTACCCAAGCTCTCCTATGTCAAGCTTTTCGAACCATGGGGCTGGGTTATTGGAACCGGTATTTACCTTGACGACGTCGATCAGGCGGTCACCGTCAAGGAGGCTGAGATCGCTGCCGCGATATCCTCCCAGCGAAATGCCCTGGTCCTATCCCTTGTTGTCCTCCTTGCGGCAACCGGCGCAATGGTTGTCGTGATCAGCAGGCGTATCACCCGCCCGATTATCCGGACCGGCGATATGCTCAGAGATATCGCCCAGGGCGAGGGTGATCTGACTGGACGCCTGATCGTCGAAAGCAAGGATGAGATCGGTGCAATGGCCGGCTGGTTTAACGTCTTTGTCGAAAAAGTCCAGCACATCATCGGATCAGTTGCCGATAACGCTCGTCGAGTCGATGACGCATCGTCCGAGTTGAAGGCCATATCCAGCCAGATGGCAAACGGTGCCGATCAGACATCGGATAAGGCTCATACCGTGGCAGTCGCTTCCGAAGAGATGAGCGCCAACATGAATAGCGTTGCAGCCGCCATGGAAGAGGCCGCCACCAATGTCAGCATGGTTGCCTCGGCCGCCGAACAGATGACGGCAACTATTGATGAAATCGCTCTCAACACGGAGAAGGCCCGAAATATTGCCGGCGATGCTGTCGGCCAGGCCGACAAGGCATCATCGCAGGTCTCGGAACTTGGCACGGCCGCCCGTGAGATCGGCAAGGTCATCGAAACAATTACCGAAATTTCCGAGCAGGTCAATCTACTCGCCCTCAATGCTACCATCGAAGCTGCCCGGGCCGGGGAAGCCGGTAAGGGATTCGCCGTAGTCGCCAATGAGATCAAGGATCTCGCCCGTCAAACAGCCGCCGCCACCGGTGAAATCAAAGCCCGGGTGGAGCGCATTCAACGAACCACGAAAGGCACGGTCACGGAGATTGGCAGCATCACCCAGGTTGTCAACCAGGTCAACGAGATCGTCTCCACCATTGCCACCGCCGTCGAAGAACAGAGCCTCACCACCAACGAGATCGCCGGCAATGTCGCTCAAGCGGCTCAGGGCATTGAAGAGGTTAACGAAAATGTCGCCCACAGTTCAACGGTATCTTTGGAAATCTCCCGTGATATTGCCGAGGTGACCCGAGCGGCGTCGGAGATATCGAGCAGCAGCACCAGGATCAGTGCCAGTGCTGAATCGCTCAATCAGCTCGCACGTGAACTCAGTAGCATGGTTGGACGATTCAAGGTGTAATATGGGTCGCAAGGAGTGTTTCGCGATCAAGGAGCCGCTCCGAAAAAGAAAACCAATCCGCAGGGGCCACCGCCGCAGCCATTACGGCAACCACATTCAATGGTATCGTCACCTGGTGGTCGCGGAGCGAGGCGGATGTCAAAACAATATGCAGGGGCAACAGGGCACCATTGCCATCGGCATGGAGTTTGTAACTATTCCAGCTTTCTCCATAGCCCTTGGCGATTTTCCTGGTGCCGATCAGTCTTTTTTATGAAAACGCCGCCGCTCACCGGGGCTCTAGCCGTGTTGCTGATTGCCTGGACGGCTTCTTCGACCATGAACGGTCAGCGGTATATCAACCGGTACATCAAAGAAGACCTCAAACAATAGCAGGCCCCACGCAGCACCGTGCGATACACCGGCCGGCACGGCAGGTTGCCGGTCGGCGCCTCCACCAAGCACGGTCCTTCTCCATTGCCCTGAAATAGCGGCCGGCAGCCGCATTCCGGCGTATCTGACAGAGACATGCGCCGCTCGCGCTCAATTCGGGATTGGTTCGGCCTCACCATTTTTTAACACGATCGTAATCATCGTCGGCTACTATCAGCTTCCGGCTCATGAGAGATAAGGCGGGTAATCGGGGGCGGCGAGATTTCTGCCGGCCGGGCCAAGAGAATGGCCGTGTTTGATAACCTCGAAGGATTGAAGAACGGTGGCATAGTATGGCAGTGCTTTCCTTGTTTCCCGTTGACGGCGAGCAACGCCGATCGGGCGGTCTGAGCGGCGACCCAGCCTGGCTCGGGGTTCACCAGATGATCTCGTCGCTTATCAGGGCCAATCATCTGACGGTTCATTTTCAGCCCATCGTCTCGCTGGCCGACCGGGCGGTTTTCGGCTATGAGGCGCTCTGCCGGACGAAAGGAGAGAACCCGCTCGGCAGCATTGACAACCTCTTTGTCGAGGCGCAGCGCCACGACCTGACGCTTGAGCTCGATATGCTGTGCCGCCAAAATGCGCTTGCCGGCGCTGCCGAGCTTGATATTAAGAAGACAGGCTGCCCGCTCTTTGTGAATATCTGTCCGAAAAGCCTGAATCATCCTGATTACAGCACCGGAATTACTGAGCTGCTCGCTCAGCGGGCCGGGCTGGAAAAACAGATGATCGTGCTGGAGATCACCGAACGAGATGCCGTTTCCAACTATGAGATGTTCGAAAAAGTCATCCGCCACTATCGAAACAGCGGCTTTCGCATTGCCATCGATGATTTTGGAGCCGGCTACGGCGGTTTGAAAATGCTCTCGGTGCTGGAGCCGGATTTTGTCAAGATCGATCGTCATTTCTTCCAGAATCAACATAAAAGCCGGGTCAACTACAATCTGATCGATGCGATTGCAACCGCCTGCCATCGCATCGGTGTTGACGTCATCGCCGAAGGGATCGAGGATCTGGATGATGTAAAGGTCTGTTCCGCGATCGGCATCAACCTGCTCCAGGGATATTATTTCGCAAAGCCCGCGCCGACCTTGATCAAGTCTGTCGATATGGCGGTGTCCGAGTCGTTTCGCCGGAAGACCTCCGCCACCCATGTTTTCAACGAGGTGGTATGTATCGGCGATATCGTGAACCATATTGAACCGGCCGTCGCCAACGATCGGGCGATCAATGTCCTGAAACGATTCAACGAGCACCCCGAGACGCTTTGCCTGCCGGTCCTGGACAGCGGGCAGCTCTGCGGCTTGATCAATCGCCACCGGTTCATGGAAAAGCACATGGTGGGACGCTACGGGTACGGGTTGAGCCTTAATTATTACAAAACGGTGGCCGAGATTATGGAGCGCGAGTTTCTGCAGGTTGCCGATTATCTCAGCGTCGAGGAAGTCTCCCGCAAGGTGCACGAACGACAAATCCAGAGGACCTATGATGATATCTGCGTCACCCACAGCGGTCGCTATGCCGGCATGGTGTCGGTGAGCGACGTGCTCAACGCGGTGACCGAAAACTCAATGAGTTCGGCACGCGGTGCAAACCCGCTTACGGGGCTGCCAGGCAACGAGGTGATCCAGCGGCAGATCGTCTCGCTTCTGTCAAAATCGATCCATTTCGATGTCTGTTACATCGATATCGACTCCTTCAAGCCGTACAACGACTATCACGGCTTCGAAAAAGGAGACCGGGTGATCAAGGCCGTGGCCGAAATCATCAGCGATTGTCTTGCCGAGCAGGAGGCAAGCCAGATCAGGTTTGCCGGCCATATCGGCGGTGACGATTTCATCGTCATCGCCCGGCCGAAGAATTCGCTGGCCACCTGCCGGGCGATCATCGAACGTTTTGAATCGTTGCGGAGTCATTTTCATGACCCGGAGGTGTGTGCCCAGGGGTATTATATCAGCAAGGACCGGGACGGGCAGGAACGCACATTCGGGCTGCTGTCATTGTCTATTGGCGTGGTGTCCACTGAGATTTATCCGATGGTGTCGTTCGCCGAGATCGCATCCGTTGCCAGCGATTTGAAAAAACTCGCCAAGGCAAAGCCCGGCTCGGCGATCGTCCGGGACCGGCGGATTCCTTGCTGATGAGCGCAGCAGGCCGATACGGGTTGGACAGATTAGTTGACGCCGGTCGGGTGGCGCTGTAGACTCAAGCGATACTCCCGGCACCAGAAAACGGCAATCGTTTCCTGGTAAGCGCCGCTTGAAGACGTCGCTGGTGATGTGGCCTGCGACGACCATCGGCGGATTCACCCATTTCTTCCCAAAGGGCTTGCCATGAGAGCGCTTCTTGCTGTTGTCCTCTTCCTGCTGGTTGCCGGTTGCGCACCGAAATATCCCGATACCGCCAATCTTAATCTTCATGTCGCTTCGCAGCAGGCGGCATTATTTGCCGGCGGGACCGCGGCGACCATGCAGGGGCGGGATGTGCGTGGCTATGACGAGATCATCCGCTACCAGATCAAGAACGATCCGGTGGTGGCGATCCCCAACCTGAATGCGCCGCAGATCGTGGTTTCAGAGCGGCTGGCCATCGGTCTGCGCGAGCAGGGCCTGGTGTTCGAGCATTCGGCGCCGGTACAAATCCTGCTCGAGATCAATGATTTGCTTGCCACCGTCAATAAGCCGGAACTGCTGTACAAAACGGAGGCGGTCAGCAGGATTTCGGTGAGCGTAACCAATCGCGGCGACACCCTGATCAAGCGCTATCGCAAACAGGCGGAGCGCACCTCGGCCACTCGCCCCGATATCGAGGATCTCGAGGATCTGCTCAACGATCAGCTCTCGCAGATCATCAACCAGATCCTTGCCGATGTTGAGCTGCGGGAGTTGATGGCAAGGCGGAGCTAGGCTGCCAATCACGCAGCGGGCGGCATAAAGAGTTTCATGCCAAGCCGGTCGTACTCGCCGATAAGTTCGGCAACCTTTTGTTTTATCTTATCTCTGATGATCCGCGTCTGTTGCCGGATGTCCTCAGGCGACCCCTGGAACCGGGATGGATCGGCAAACGACCAGTGCCGTCGCAGCACCCGGCCCGGAAAAATGGGGCACCGGGCGCCGACTTCCGCCGAGCAGACGGTGATCACCGCGTCGTACTGCTTGCCCGCTTTGTACAATGCAAAAACGCTCTGCGTCTGCTTGCCGGCGATCTCGATGCCGTCTTCGCGCAGTACTTCGACAACAACGCTGTTGAGTGTGCCCGGTTCGAGACCGGCGCTTGCAGCCATCAGTTTGTCTGCCGCCAGACGGTTGAGATAGGCCTCGGCGATCTGGCTTCGCGCCGAGTTATGCTCACAGACAAAGAGAACGGATCGCATGACAATGTCTCCGGTAAAAAAATGGATGTTCACCGTGTTGAAACCGGAAATCATTATCCAGCAATGGTGTGAGAATGAGATGAAGATTTTATGATGATTCGGTGAGGATGCCGACCGATTCATGCGCGGCGAGGGGAGTCCGTAGTGGAGCCGCTTTGAATTGCCGAAACGTGTTGCGGGCCTGATCGTCACCGATGATCGCCACCATATCGCCTCTGGCAAAGCGGAAGTCAGGGCCGGGGTTGGGCAGCAGTTGTTTTTCCCGCATGACGCCGACCACCGAGGCGCCGGTACTCCGCCGGATGGCAGTCTCACCGATGGTGCGGTCGATCAGGCGGTTGCCGGCTTCAAGTTTGACCCAGTCCAGATCGAATTGCTGATCTGCCGCGCAGAGCTGTCCAAGTGTGCGGAAGTGTTCGCCGTCCGCCATTTGTGGGGCGAGAAATTCCTGGCGCATGGTTTCCGTCTGCCGTTGTATTTCCGATGGGGGAAGTTTGAGATGAAACAAGACCTGCCGAGTCATCTCCAGGCCCGCCTCGAATTCCGGATAGACCAGATCGTTCACCCGTAATTCCTTGAAAACCGTAAAAAAGTCGGGATCGGAAATACGGGCGACGACGCGGATTCCTTTATTGATCTTTCTCGTTTGTTTGATGATCGACTGGGCAATAACGATGCCGGGAATGGTCACCACCAGCAGTGAGGCACTTTGAATGGCCAACGCATCGAGCACGATGGGCTGGCTGCCGTCACCGTAGACCACCGGAAAACCGGCGGCCTTCGCCTGTTCGACCCGTTGCTGGTCGAGTTCCACCAAAACGAAGGAGACGCCGAGCCGTTGCAACACCTGGGCAATGCGGTGGCCGACGCGGCCGGCGCCGGCGACGACCACGTGGTCGTGCAGACCGTCTTGCGGAATGTTGACCGACTCCAGCGGTTCGTGGCGGAAATATTTCTTCTTCAGAGCGTAGAGCCGTGCTGTCTGCGAGGAGATCAGCGGTGTCAGGATCATCGTGACGACCGCGGTGGTGAGAATCAGGTTGTACAACTCGCCGCTGATCGATTCAGTGGCGACGCCGACCCGGGCCAGGACGAACGAGAATTCGCCGACCTGAAACAGGCCGAGGCCGACGGCCAGCGGGACGACATTGCCGTAGCGGAACAGTTTGGCCAAGGTGGCGAAAATGATCCCTTTGCCCAGCCCGACGAGCAGGACCAGCGTCGCCACCTGCTGCCAATGTTCGATCAGGAAAGCGGGGTCGAGCAGCATGCCCACCGAGGCGAAGAACAGCAGGCTGAACAGATCGCGTAAGGGAATGATGTCGCTGAGCGCCTGGTGTCCGTAGTCCGATTCACTGAGAACCATGCCGGCCACGAACGCGCCGAAGGCGAAACTGAGGCCGGCTTCGTGGGTGGCGTAGCCGACTCCGAGGCCGATAGCGGTGATCGCCAGCAAAAAGAGTTCACGAGAGCCGATGCCGGCAATATGGCGCAGGATGCCGGGGAGCAGTTTGGTGCCGAGCACCAGCATTGCCGCAAGAAACAGGGCGGCCTTGATGGCGGCGCTGCCGAGCGAACTCAGGCCGCTTGCCGGGTCGCTCATTTGCGGCAGAATGATTATCAGCGGGACGACAGCCAGGTCCTGGACGATGAGCATGCCGATCATCACCTTGCTTGACAGCGTACCGAGCCAGCCTTGATTCATCAGGGTTTTCAGCAGCACCATCGTGGATGACAGGCTGATCATGGCGCCGAACCAGAGCGAGGTGTTCCAGTCCCAACCGAGAACGGTGCCGATTCCGTAGCCGAACAGGATGGTCAGGATGATCTGAATCGGCGTGCCGATCAGGGCGATGAATTTGACCGGTTTGAGGTCCTTGAGCGAGAATTCCAGCCCCAGGGCGAACAGCAGCAACGCCACCCCGATCTCGGCGAGCAGTTCGATCTCGTGGGTCTGGCTGATGGTGAACCCGCCCGAATGCGGACCGAGCAGGATGCCGGCGATAATGTAGCCGAGGATCAGCGGCTGTTGCAGGCGCTGCATGACCAGGCCGCAACAGAAGGCGGCCAGGACGATGATGATGATGTCGGTGGTAATTCCCATGCGCTTGATCTGCTAGAGTTCAACTCTTGGGCTCATCGGCGAAGCGGCAAGCGAAGCAGTCCGGCAGCGGGTGAATCGGTGGAGTGATAGCGCCGGCCGGGAGCTGTCGGATGGTCCGTATCCGCGCCTACTATACCCGATACGCTGCTTGATTGGTACCCTACGATCCCAAGTAGCCGGGAAACAGTCCGTCAGGAGTTTCCCACCGCTTCTTGACTGATTTCCCCCGGGTTTTCACAGGAGCTGGAATTCATCTGCCGGGGGGAGGCTGGTGTTCTTGCTGAAAACGAGGGAACAGAATGGTGAAGGTGGTCCCTTGCCCGGGGCTGCTGGCCACGTCGATGAATCCGTTGTTCTGTTTGATAATACCGAAGACCGTGGACAGTCCGAGGCCGGTTCCTTTGCCGAGTTCTTTGGTGGTGAAAAACGGATCAAATATCTGATGCTTAATGGCTTCGTCAATACCGCTGCCGGTGTCGTGCACGCGCAGTTTCACATACGCGCCCGCGGGTCGGATCTCGGGGCCGGAACGATCATCGTCTGCCAGTTCGACATTGGCGGTGGTGATGGTTATCCGGCCGTTTCCGCTCATGGCGTCACGGGCGTTGACGCAGAGATTCGCCAGGATCTGGTCAACCTGTCCGGGATCGATGAAGATCGGCCATAGATCGTCGCCGGGCCGCCAGTGCAGCTCAATATCGGCGCCGAGTAACCGGTGCAGCATGGCGGACATCGAGGCAATGGCTTCGTTGAGCTGTAAGACACGTGGTTGCGCGGTCTGGCGGCGGGCGAATGCCAGTAACTGCCGGACCAGTTCACTGGAGCGTATGGCTGCAGTTTCGATTTCCCGCAGGTTGTGCCGGAGCGGGTCGTTTTGCGGCAACTGTTGCAGCGAGAGGTCCGTATAACCGATAATAACACCGAGCATATTGTTGAAATCGTGGGCGACGCCGCCGGCGAGCCGGCCGATTGATTCCAGTTTCTGCGCATGGAGCAGTTGTTCGTGTAATGCCTCACGCTCTTGTTCCGCCTGTTTGCTCGCCGTAATGTCCAGGACGGTGCCGCGCACTGTCCGGGGACCGCTGCACTCCCCGCGGATGGACAGCCAGCGGATAGTGCCGTCGGGGCACTGGTGCTGTTGTTGAAGTTCAAAATCGATTCCCGAACTGAGTGTTGCCTCCATTGCCTGCTGCAGTGCTTGGCGATTCTCGCCACGAAAGTGGGAGACGAGATGCTCGGTTGCCGTCCGGGATTGTCCGCTTGGATTGCCAAGGATGCGGTGCAACTCCCGGGACAGGAAACCACGGCCGGTGGCGGCATCATATTCCCAACTGCCGATGTGGGCAATCCGCTGCGCTTCTTCGAGATGAAGTTCGCGACGATGCAGGTCGCTGCGCATCTGCTGCAGGGAATCGGCCATTGCATCAAACTCCCTGGCCAGGGAACCGATTTCGTTGTGCCGATCATTGAGGCCGCTGCGTTCCTGTAGGTTGCCCCGGGCCAGACTGGCCGTTGCCGACAACAGGCGTCTGAGCGGTTGGATGAAGGCGCGGTTGCCGATCAGCCGGGCGGCAGCCATGGCCAGCCCGGTGATGCCGGCGACGAGCAGCAGATTGCGCAGCAGCATGGCGTTGATCGGCTCATTGATTTTCTCTTCCGGAATGCCGGCCCAGGCGTACATATAGGGAGGTTCGCCGGGAGCGAGGCGGAGCGGTTCAACGGCAAAAATCCGTGCCATACCGTCGGATCCCGACTGTTTGAAGGTTTGCGCCTGCCGGCTGTGGCGGGCAATATCCCAACTTGCGGCCCGGATCGGCTGACCGATCGGATTGGTTTCGCTGGCCGGGTAATAGAGAATCCTGATGCCGCGATGATCGGTGATGGCCATGAACGACCCCTCGGGAAGACTGGAAAAATCAAGGAACCCGCTGATCGTTTCCAACTCAAGGATGGCGGTCAGCACCCCGTTGATCGCCCCATCCCGGCCCCTGACGGGACAGGCGTAGGAAAATGATGCGCTTGGATCGCCGATACGTGGAATGATATATTCACCGGCGGCAAATTGTGCGGTGGCCAGGGCCTGCTGCACATGTTTGCGGTCGGCCAGCGATACGATACCAAAAACCTGGCTGGATGCGATGACGGTGCCGGTGATATCGGTTAAGGCCATATTTAGGATTCTCGGGTTATCACGAACGACTGAGCGCAACAATTCGCTGCAGGCTGCCGTATCCGCTTCTTGAAAGGCCTCGATTGACGCCAATGTGGTCAGGGTCTGTTTGATGGATTCGCTGATGCCGGTTACGACCTCGGCCATTGACCGGCTGATAACGTGTACTTCGCGTTCGGCGTCTTCCTGCAGATGATGGCGTTGCTCGATAGTGGAATAGATGATGATGCCGAGAATCGGCACAACGGCAATGAGAATAAGCAGGTTTAACAGCGTGCTGATTGCACAGGAGTTGAGGCATTTCATACGGCAACCGCTCGTGCAGGGTCGAATTGATCCGGCGAATGTTGTCTCGGCACCCGTCGGTTCGTGTTGCTTCAGAACCGTTCTATGATGACGACGCGCATCATACCGCGTTTGCGATGGTGATGCATCATATCAGATATTCTATTACGGTGTCATTACCGTCGGTCGGTCGTCACCATCGGGATGGCAGGCCGTCTGTCATGACGGCAACAAGGCGAGAAAGCCGTTGACGATGATTGCGTGGCCCGGTAATGCTGCGGCCTGCCGGCGATTGGTCGCCGGCACGATGGTTGGATTTTCTATCAGGAGGGTACCATGCCTTTTGTCGATTCGGATGGTGTTCGGCTCTACTATGAAACGGTCGGTTCGGGGACGCCGCTCGTTTTTGCACATGAATTTGGCGGAAATCTGTCGATATGGGAGCAGCAGCTGCGATTTTTCGGCAGATATTTTCACTGCATTGCCTACAATGCCCGCGGCTATCCGCCATCGGATGTGCCGACGGAACCGGATGCCTATCGGCAGGACCTCGCCGGCGACGATCTGAGCCGTCTGCTGACGGCACTTGAGATCGGTAGGGCACATATCGTCGGCCTGTCGATGGGCAGCGTCACCGCTCTTGATTTTGCGCTTCGATATGGTGACCGGGCCCGGTCTATCACGCTTTGCGGCTGTGGCTATGGTTCGATTGCAGCTGAGCGGGAGGCGTGGCGAAAAGGCAACGAGGCGATGGCCGATGGCCTGATCAGCGATTTTGAGCAGACCTTGCGTGAGTATGCCAACGGGCCGACGCGTCTGACGCTGAAGGAAAAAGATCCGCGGGCGTGGCAGGCCTTTCTCACCGGGATGCTCTCGGCATTGCATCCGGTGGGTGCATCATTGACGTTGCGGGGCATCCAGGCCCGGCGTCCGTCGCTTTACCTGCTGCAGGAGCAGTTGTCCGGGTTGTGCACCCCGACGCTGGTCATGGTCGGAGATGACGACCAACCGGCTTTCGAGCCGAGCCTGTTTCTGCGCCGGTCGATTCCCGGTGCCGCACTCTGGGTGTTCCCTCAATCCGGTCATGCCGTCAACAGCGAGGAACCGGATAGGTTCAACGAGGCGTTGCTGCGGTTTTTGCTGGCGGTGGACAACGCGGTGTGAGGGGCTGCCAGAGGGGAAGCAGCCCCGCACATCATCGTTGACGTCGAGATGGACAGCTGTTCTGCCGGGCTTTCAGTGCCGCCAGAGTAGTCAAGTTGAAGATGTTATCGGCATGGGCACCCCGCTCGACGATATGGGCCGATCGATTCAGGCCCACCAGGATCGGGCCGATGGCATCGACCTCGGTCAGGCGCATGCATAGTTTGTAAGCAATATTGGCTGCATTGAGATCGGGGAAGATGAGGATATTCGGTTCGCCTTGCAAGGTCGAGAACGGGAAGATTTCTTCGCGCAGATCGGTATTAAAGGCAAGATTCGCCTGCATCTCGCCATCGACCTCGAGATCCGGCGCGAGTTCTTTGACGATCGCTGTTGCCCTGGCGACTCTGGCGGCGTCGGCGGTGTCCGAGGAGCCGAAATTTGAATAAGAAAGCATGGCGATTTTCGGTCTGATGTCGAATTCCCGGACAAACTCGGCCACCGCCATGGCGATCTCGGCCAGTTGTTGTTCGTTCGGCTTGATATTGACCGTGGTGTCGGCAAAGAACAGGGTCCGTTTCTTGAAGACCATCATATAGACGCTGGCCACCGTGGTGCGTTTCGAGGTCCGGTCGATGCACGAGAGGACCGGACGGATGGCATACGGGTAGGGCAGGGACTGGCCGTAGATCATGCAGTCGGCATCGCAGGCGCTGAGCATCATTGCTCCGAAGAACCCGGTATCACGACGGATGATGTCCCGGGCATAGGGCAGGGTGATGCCGGAGCGCTGTTTTCGCAGATAGTATTGTTGCGCATAGCGTTCGACGCAGTCATCTTCCTCGGCTGGGTCGACGATGATCATCGAATGGCTGGTGATTCCATGTTTTGCCAATTGTTCGCTGATGTCCCGACGATCGCCAAGCAGGACCGGGGTGGCGATATTTTCCTCCATTACCCTGATCGCGGCGCGGATTATTTTCTTATTCGCGCCTTCCGGATAGACCACGCGCACCGGCTCCTGCTTCACTCGGTTGGTGACATAACGCAGGATTGCTTTGGATCGGCCAAGGGTTGCTTCCAGGTGGTCGGTGTAGGCGGCAAGATCAGCGATCGGTGTGCGGGCGACGCCGGTCTCCATGGCCGCCTTGGCCACCGCCGGAGCGATGCGCAGCAGCGCACGGGGGTCAAATGGTGTTGGGATCAGGTATTCCGGGCCGAATTCGAACCGTTCGGCACCATAAGCCCGCAGCACCTGGTCGGGGACCTCTTCTTTGGCCAGGTTGGCGATCGCCTTGACGGCGGCGATTTTCATTTCGGTGTTGATCTCTCGGGCGCGGACGTCGAGCGCCCCGCGGAAGAGAAACGGAAAACAAAGGACATTGTTGACCTGGTTGGGGTAGTCGCTGCGGCCGGTGGCGATGATGCAGTCGGGTCGGGCCTTGATGGCCTCCGGGTAGGAGATTTCCGGTTCCGGATTGGCCATCGCGAAAACGATCGGCCGTGGCGCCATGCTTTGCAGCATCTCCGGCGTCAACGCCCCGGCGACACTGACGCCGCAGAAGACGTCGGCACCGCGGAGGGCCTCGGCCAGGGTGCGGAGCGGTGTGTCGTTGGCCAGTTGTTCTTTGTAGGGATTCATCGATTCGGTGCGGCCGCGATAAATGACCCCCTTGGAATCACAGACGATGAGATTTTCCGGCGGCAGGCCGAGGGCCAGAAACATTTTTGCACAGGCGATACCTGCCGCCCCGGCGCCGTTGAACACCGCCCGGACGGTGTGGATATCGCGTCCGGTCACTTCAAGCGCGTTGAGAAACGCCGCCGAGGTGATGATCGCCGTGCCGTGCTGGTCATCGTGGAACACCGGAATATCCACCCGCTGTTTCAAGGTCTCCTCCACGTAAAAGCATTGCGGCGCCTTGATATCCTCCAGATTGATGCCGCCAAAGGTCGGGGCGATCAGTTCACAGGTCCTGATCAATTCGTCCGGGTCCTCGGTGCCTACCTCGATGTCGAAGACATCGATATCGGCGAATTTCTTGAACAGGGCGCCTTTGCCCTCCATGACCGGTTTCCCGGCCAACGCGCCGATATTACCAAGGCCGAGACCAAGGGTGAAAAGAGCCGCCCGGGGGGATAATCCCCGGACAGGGCGCACCCG
>CAZSOA010000091.1:0-13064 GCA_964608305.1 uncultured Desulfofustis sp.
TTGACAAAGCCAAGGAAATCGCCGGGAAGATTACCCCGGTTCCGGGCGGCGTCGGCCCGATGACCATCTGTATGTTGATGCGCAACACGCTGCGTTCAGCGCAGAAAAGTATCTAGCTGCCCACCTCCCCCGATCGGTCGTCCGATCGATCGGGGGAGGATGCAACCGGCACGGACAACCAGGCCAAGCCGTCCGCTCAGCCCTGCAGCGACGGACGGGGAACCTCCGCACGATCAAACTCGGAAACCAGACATGTCTTTCATCATTTCATTGATAAAATATTTCTTTGTCCTGTCGCTGTTTCTGCTCTGTTCCTGCATCCTTGGCTTCTTCTGCTATTTTACCCTGTACCAGGATACTGATTACCTGGCGCTGCTGCAGCAACCGGCTCTCATTGAACCCAACCTGCTTATCGCCTTGGGCGTACTGATTCTCCTGCCCATCATCCTGGTTTTCCTGATCGCCCCCCTCTTCCAGATCTCCGCAAGGCCCGGTCGTTTTGCCTCTTTTCTGCGTTTGCTCCTGGTAATTGCAATGATCGGCTTCCTCGCCTATCAACTGGTTGACGGACGCAACGTCTACCAACCATACAATCAGCGCGATCTCATTGTCAGACATCCGGATGCGAGCAAAGCCATCTTTCTCCTCGGCCCTTTGCGTTCCGCCTCCCTTGGCCCGATACCATCCGTTGCTCATCTGGAAGACATTACTTCGTTCCAGGACCTTGCGGCCCGTCAAAATACCATTGCCACTGCCTGGCAGCAAATCGCCCCGTATCGTGTCGTCATCGACCAGCTTGCCGAACTGACCATTTTACCTCAGCCCGTCGACAGTATCGGCACGAAAGCAGACCCGGAAGCAGTGCAAGCAGTCCGCGCCATCGGTCGACTCTATCTCTTCCAGGCCCTGTTGCAAAACGGCACTGGTGATACCACAGCAGCACTGGAAACCTTGGCGAAAATCAATCGGGTCGCCAATCACGGCCTGGCCGGCTCGATTCGCATGACCGATAAACTCATCTGGGCGGAGATGCTCGAACAAAACATCCGTGCACTCTACCAGATTGCCAGCGCCCCCCGGTTTGCCTATGGGAACCTGCACCAGCTTGCCACGGCGGTGGTACCGTTAACTCCTGAAGCGGTATCGCCGCGTTCGGTCTGGATCGGAGAATATCTCAGCGGTATCGAGGAATTGTCGATCCCTCCCGATGGAATGGTCGCTCACCGCTTTCCACCGGGAACAAGACGCCCGCTGCTCTTGCAAATCGTCCCCGAGGAGCTGTTGACGCTCTCGCTCCAGCTGAGTCTCCAGCAAAACCGGACGGCCGACAGGATGCGATCGTTTTGGGAACCGGTAATCGACGACGCCAAGACTGACCTGAGCGCGTTTCGCACCCGCTGGAACGCAACCGAGGCAACCCGTCGCAACCCGCCGCTGCGCAATCTGAGCGGCTGGTACTTCTTCCCGATTCCGGACTACACCAATGCGGAAAAACGGCTTGCCGACCTGCACCGCATCAGTCAGCTGCTTGCGGCGTATGTGCAAAGCAGATTAGACTTCGTCGATGACATCAATGTCTATCTTGACAAATCGGACAACCGGCGCGTTATCGTCGATAACCGACGAATCATCGACAGCGGCGCCGACCAGCCGGCCGGTTCGCCTGATGATATCACACTCGAGCCGCTTTTTTGATCGAGGCCAGAACCGGCTCCGCTTGAGAAACGGGAGAACCGCATCATCACGATCGACACGGCTGCCCGGCGCTATTGAGGCATGCACCATAATGGCCGATCACCAGGAGCAGCCACCTGCTCTGAAGGGATCGCCGAAAGACACACAATGGCGGCGGCACGCAGACCGGTGCGACCCATTTAATAAAAAGGATCGACCCGAACTTCCATCTCCTGAACGTCAGGCAACGCTCCAACGATTTGCTCGATACGCTGTCGGATAACAGGCGACTGATCTTCCGGCGCCTTGACGTTCACATACACCTTGCCGCCGGCAGCCGTCACGCCGGCCTGGGGGAAATCAAACAGTGCCGCCCGCACCTCGGCGGCCAAGGCCAATTCATTGACCTTGGCCAGGGATTCTTCGGTTGCCTGATAGCAGGGCAGCCGCGCAGCCTGGGCAATGAGTCGAGCCGCGTCATCGACCTGCATTGCGGTGACATTGATCACCATATCATAGAGGCTGGGGTTGAAGATATCGATACCATAGAGGAACAGGGCCCACTTCCGGCGTTCTTCATCATCGTTTTTCAACTGCATCCTCGCCTGGTCGGGCGAGATATTCTGCCGGGCAGCCTCCCCGGCAACCCGGTCATCGAGATCGGCAATAATCCGTACTCGTAACAGATGCCGTACATCGTAGAAGAAAAACTGGCCGGCAATGCCGTGGTAGACATAATTGTCCTGCTTGAGGTGTTTGAGAATGGCCGAAGAGATAAAATTGACGTATCGCTCGCGTCCGAAGGAATAACGCTCCAGGATCTGAGTGGCCTGCTGGATATTGCGCACCAGCTTTATCTCCGGAATATCGAACTCGTCGCTCGACGCCAGCAGAGAGTCTCGTGAGATACAGCCATAACCTAGTATTTCGGCTACTTTCTGGGCAACTTCTTGACCCCGGTAGTAGCTTCCCCGCGAAATACAGATAATCGACATGACGTACTTCCCCCTATCGATTCAGTGGCTCGCCCGCAGTCTTTTCCCCACTCTTTCCCCCTATCACAAAAGAGCATTGTGCGCAATTGCTTTTCTCCCCGAATGGTCGAGGAAATTGTATCAACTCACTTTTTTCCTGTTATCCCTGAGCATGATGTCTATAATATGGCCAGTACGCAGATGAAGGAGGTTACAGGAAACGGACATGGGGAGATGTGTCAACCATCCTGAGCGTGAAACATCCTACTGCTGTCAGAAACACGGTTACTACCTGTGTGAGCAGTGTTTGCAGTGTCGCGACCCGAAGCTCTACTGCGCCCATCGTTCAGCCTGCATCATCCATTTCCTGACCAAGGGGAAACGACATGATTCACCCGAAGCCAGAGAAGAACCGTCAGCTAATTCTACAAGGAGGGAAGCATGAGCAGCCAGCATTGTCCTGGATTTGAAGCAAACAAATCAATCAGCGAGATCACGGTGAAATGCCCGCACTGCGGCCAGGAGAAGCAACTCTTTTCAGACGAACTGGATAAACAGACGACCTGCACCGGATGCGGTAAATCCTTTGATCCGGCGGCTCACAAGGTCGCTTAACCCGATAAACCTGAGCAATCCAACGGGGTCGTTCGGTAGCACCTGATAGACACCACCGGTACCGAACCCCGTTGCTGCGATCAGCGGAAGCGTCGCCGCTCAGTGATGATGGTGATGGTGGTGGTGATGGCCGTGATCATGGTGATCTCCCTTCTTCGGGCCGCCCATGATATCGAGCGTCTGGCGCAAGGTTTCGGAAACCTTGTTCATCTCCACCACCGCCCGATCGAGCATATCCGCAAGTCGCTCGTTATGATCTTCGGCCATGATCGCTCGCCATTTCGTGAATTCATCGACATGACCACCGTTGTGGTCGATCCAGTGCTGGAGCAGGACTCGCAGCTTCTCTCTGTTTTCCATGGCAGACACCTTTTCGACTCCAACAGTTGTTAATCGTTTTGGTGCACATGCACCAGGCCGTCAAGAAAATCGATGGACTGCACGGCCGCATTGCGCACTTCCGCCGATTCAGCAAAAAGTGTCGTCAGTCTGATCGTCGACCCGTCGACCAACAGTTTCGTAACGTCCTCAAACCGCTGCTGTTCCTTTCCTTGCCTTTCGACGATGACTTTCATTTGACACATACCACACCCCTTCTGCTTGGATGGCCGTTGTCGAGTCGGGGCACCGATCGCCCCGGTTGCAAGACAATGGACTACGATTTGTCACAGAATATGACGGTAACGCATACCCGGCAGGCAGACAACACCTTTCTCTGCATCACACCATACAGCACGACGCAATGATCGACAGCTTCCGCCCGCCTGATCGATCATTTCTTCATGGATTCAGTGCCGGTAATCGGCTACTGTGGCAATGAACACGAGACGCCGGAGAATGACCATCGAACAGTTCGGGAGAATAACATGAACCTGCAGAAGATCTATGAGTATGCGCTCCAGCGGGAACGAGAGGGCTATCGCTTTTTTCGATCACATGCCGATGACGCCGGCCATGCCGCCGCTGCGGAAATCTTCGGCAAGCTGGCCGACGAGGAGCACAAGCATATCGAATTCATCGAACGGCTGATGGCCGAGTCGGATCCTGCTGCCACCGCCGACATGAATGTTCCCGCCGATACCGACTGGTTTGAGAAACGTGCTCGTCGCGAGGTTCTGGAGCAATCACTGCTTGAGTCGATGATTCCTGATGTGGCGGTGCTGCGTACCGCCTACCTGATCGAGCGCGACCTCGCGGAATTCTACGAAATGGCCGCGCAGCATACGTCCGGCCAGGCCCGGCAAGCCTTCCAAACGCTTGCGGTCTGGGAGCGTAGCCACGAACGGCTGTTCAAACAATTGCACGACGAGGTTTTCCACCACTATACGGCAATGCCGTGGGGTGGTTGAGCGGACAGGACCGGGCTATGCGCCGCCTGTGCTAACCCGGTCGACGCGCACGGCGCAGACCTTGGCCTCAATGATCTTGCTGATCGGGTCGGTGGCGTTGTTGGTCAGCCGATTTGCCGGCGCTTCGGCGTAATGGAACGGGATAAAGACCACCCCGGGCGAAACGATCTCTGACACCCGGGCGACGACGACGATCCGACCGCGTCGTGAGGTGACCGAAACCGGCTCACCATCGCTGATACCAAGCCGTTTCGCATCATCCGGATGGATCTCCGCATATGCCTCCGGGGCCACCGCGGAGAGCCCTGGCGAACGTCTGGTCATCGTTCCGGTATGATAATGAAAGAGCTGCCGCCCGGTCGTGAGCAACAACGGATAGACTTCGTCCGGAACTTCCTGCGACAACACCTCGGGCACCTCGGTGAACAATGCCCGCCCCTGCTCGCCCCGAGGGAAACCGTCTTTGAACAGAAACGGGGTACCCGGATGTGCGTTATCCGGACACGGCCATTGGAGACCGCCGGCCGCCAACCGGTCGTAACTCATGCCGGCCATCGCCGGCCAGATCCCGGCAATCTCTTCGAACACTGCTGCCGGCGGTGTCTCCGTAACGACGCTATCGGTCAGTCTGGCAAAAAGCTGCTGAAAAATAGCCAGGTCGGATCGCGCCTCGCCCGGCGGCGATACCGCCGGCCGCACCAACTGCACCCGCCGCTCGGAACTGGTGAAGGTCCCCGTCTTTTCGGCAAAGGAAGCGCTCGGCAGCACCACATCGGCACAGGCTGCCGTTTCCGTCAGAAAGATATCCTGAACAACGAGAAATTCGAGGTTGCGCAGGCCCCGGAGCGCATGATCGGCATGCGGATCCGAGACAACCGGGTTCTCCCCGAAGATGTAGAGCCCCTTGAGCCGGCCGTCAAGCATCGCATCGGCCATCTCCGATGCGGGCAGACCGGGGCGAGCCGACAACTCGACACCCCAGGCCATTTCAAACCGCGCCCGCGCCGCGGCATCGTCAACCCGCTGGTAACCGGGGAACACATCAGGCAGACACCCCATATCGCAGCACCCCTGGACGTTATTCTGACCGCGTAACGGATTGACGCCGGCCGACGGCTTGCCCAGGTTGCCGGTCAGCATCGCCAGATTGCCGAGCGCGTGGACGTTGTAAGTGCCGAAGACATGCTGGGTGATTCCCATCGCATAATAGATACCGGCCTGCTCCACTCCGGCATAGATCCGCGCCGCCGCGACGATGTCCCCGGCCGGCACGCCGGTCCCCGTCGCCGCATAGTCAGGGGTAAAACGCTGCAGGCCCGCCTTGAACGACTCCTATCCTTCGGTGCGCGACGCAATGAAGCTTCGGTCCTCCAACCCTTCCGCACAGATCACGTGCATCATCGCATTGAGCAGCACCGAGTCGGTGCCGGGCCGGTGCCGCAACCACAGCGTGGCTAACTTCACCAAATCGATGCGGCGCGGATCGGCGACAATCAGCGCCGCCCCGTTGCGCACCGCTTCTTTCATGCGTAGCGCGATGATCGGATGGTTTTCCGTGGTATTGGAGCCGATCACGAGCAGCGCGCCGGCACCGGCGATCTCATCCACCGAGTTGGACATCGCCCCGGATCCGAATTTCGCGGCCAGACCGGCCACCGTGGCGCTGTGTCAGTAGCGGGCACAGTGATCGATGTTGTTGGTACCGAGCACTGTCCGAAACAGTTTCTGGAACAGATAGTTTTCCTCGTTGGTGCAACGCGCCGAGGCCAGACCGGCCAGCGCATCGGCGCCGTGGCGTGCCTTGATATCAAGCAGCTTCGAAGCAATCAGCGCCAAGGCCTGATCCCAGGAGGCCGGCTCCAGCGGTGCCTCCTTGTGCATTCTGACCAATGGCGTTTGCAATCGATCGGGACTGCCGATAAACTCGTAACCGAATCGTCCCTTGACGCACAACCAGCCGCGATTATGGGTGTCGTAACGGGAGGTGATCCTCGTCACTTCATTGCTGTGCGTGTGCATGGTGATGGTACAGCCGCAGCCGCAATAACCGCAGGTGGTCTCGGTGGTCTGCACCCCTTCATGGCGGGGCCGACCGCCCCAGACTTTGGCGGACAAGGCCCCGGTCGGGCAGACCGAAATACATTGGCCGCAGAATTCGCACGAAAGCTCCCGCTCGAACGGCGGGCAGATTGTAGCATCAAACCCGCGGCCGGCGAAACCGATCGCCTCGACCCCTTGAATCTCATCGCAGACCCGGACACACAGACCGCAGAGCACGCACTTATTCTGCTCGCGCCGGACAAACGGATTATCGTCGACCCGATGATGACTCCGCATCGCGCCCCGGTAGCGGCTCCCCCTGATGTTATAGCGGTAGGCCAGTTCCTGCAGCGTACAACTGCCGGTGCGGATGCAGAGCATGCAGTCATTGGGATGATCGGAGATGAGCAGTTCGACGACGCTCTTGCGTAATCGCTCGAGTCGGGTACTCACCGTGGTCACCGACATGGATTCGGCAACCGGGGTGGTGCACGACGGAATCGGCCGGTCATAGCCATCGATTTCCACGAGGCACAGGCGGCAGGCGCCGTGCGGCTTGAGTCGTGGATCGTAACAAAGCGTCGGGATATCGACATGCATCAGGCGTGCCGCCTCGAGCACCGTCGTTCCGGCGGGCACTTCGACGACCTGCCCATCTATCGTCAGACGAATCACCGTGCTACTCCTTGAGCACCGCCGCAAACCGGCAGGCATCGAAGCATCCGCCGCAGCGGACACAGCGTGATTGATCGATCGCATGAACGCTCTTTTTCTCGCCGGTGATTGCCGCTACCGGACAGGCGCGCCGGCAGAGCCCGCAGCCGACACAGGCACCGGGCCTTATAAAGAACGTCAGCAACGCATTGCAGACCTTGGCCGGGCAGGTCTTTCGCTCAATATGGGCCTCATACTCGTGACGGAAATAGCGAATCGTGCTGAGCACCGGGTTCGGCGCCGACATACCGAGGCCACAGAGACTGGCATCCCGGACATCCTCGGCCAGGGTCTGCAGCAGTTCTATATCGCCGCTCCGCCCGTCACCCTCGGTAATCCTGGTGAGGATTTCCAACAACCGCTTGGTGCCGATCCGGCACGGAACGCACTTCCCGCACGACTCCTGCTGGGTAAAGTTCAGGAAATACTTGGCGATATTGACCATGCAGTCGGTCTCGTCGAGCACCACCATGCCGCCGGACCCCATCATTGAACCGACCGACCGCAACCCTTCGTAGTCCACCGGCACATCGATATGCTGCTGCGGGATACAGCCGCCGGACGGGCCGCCGGTCTGTACGGCCTTAAACAGCCGGTCACCCTCGATGCCGCCGCCGATATCGTAGATGATCGTCCTGAGCGGCATGCCCATCGGGATCTCGATCAGGCCGGTATTGCGGATCTTGCCGGTCAGCGCGATCACTTTGGTGCCGGTGCTCCGGCCGGAACCGATGCCGGCGAACCAGTCGGCGCCGTTGGCGATGATCGGCGGGACCAGGGCCAGCGTCTCGACGTTGTTGATGATGGTCGGTTTGCCCCACAACCCCCGGTTGGCAGGAAACGGCGGCTTGGCCCGGGGCATGCCGCGCTCCCCCTCGAGTGACGCGATCAGGGCCGTCTCTTCACCGCAGACAAAGGCCCCGGCGCCGAGTTTCAGCGACACGCTGAACCCGAACCCGGTGCCAAACAGACGATCGCCGAGAAAGCCGTGGGTACGAGCCTCGTCGATGGCGATACGCAACCGTGCGACGGCCAGCGGGTATTCGGCCCGCACATAGATATAACCGTGCGCGGCGCCGATGGCGTAGGCAGCGATGAGCATTCCTTCGAGGACCGCGTGCGGATTGCCTTCAATGATCGAGCGATCCATAAACGCACCGGGGTCCCCCTCATCTGCATTACAGATCAGGTAGCGGCAATCCGCCTCGGTCATCGCGCAGATGTGCCATTTCCGGCCGGTCAAAAAACCGCCGCCGCCGCGACCGCGCAGACCAGCACGCTCCACCGTGGCAATCACCCGCTCAGGCGACATCGCCGTCAACGCCGTCCTCGCCGCCTGATAACCGCCGACCTGGAGATAGTCGTCAATCGATTCCGGGTCAATCTTGCCCAAATGGGTCAGGACGATCTTCTGCTGCTTTTCGTGGAAGGTGTCGTAGTCGGTACCGACCAACCATTCGTGTACCGGGTTGCCGTCTAAGATATGTTCCCGGACGAGACGGGGAACCTTGGTTTCATCGATATACTGATAGGTGACGGCAACTCCATCGATACTGATATCGACCAGCACATCACGGGCACAGAAACCGCGACAGCCGACCTGATGGAGGCGACAATGTCGCTCGACCCGGGCTTCGCCGAGCCCGGCCGCATCAAGTTCCCGGGCAAATGCCTCCATAACCGTACGCCCGCCGGCGGCAACACCGCCGGTACCCAGGCAGACGTTAATTACGATACTATCCGCCATGTTCAGGTTCCCGACACCGTTTCATCACCCGTGCCATCGTTTCCGGCGACTGTGTACCATACACCTCCCCGTTGACCAACACCACCGGGGCGATACTGCACGCACCGACACAGTTGACCTGCTCTACGGTAAACTGCCTGTCATTGGTGGTCTGCTGTTCCCCTTTCAGTCCCAGGTCGCGATGCAATCGCTCGACAATGCGCGGCGCCCCCTTTACATGACAGACCGTTCCGGAACAGACGGTGATCACCGTGCGCCCGCGCGGCGACAGATGAAACTGGGAATAAAAGGTGATGACACCGTAAAATTTCGCCTCCGGAATCGCCGCCCGACGCGCCAGCCAGTTCACTGCCGCCTCGTCGATATAGCCGAATTGATCCTGCACCTCCTGGAGCGCCGCAATAATGGTTTCGCCGGCGCCAAGGGTTGCCCGGTAGATGATTTCCAGTTTATCGTCGGACGTTTCTGTCATTAGCGAATGTCCCTGTTTTATGGGGCGCTCACGTGCGGGTCCGCAACCCGGAAAATCGGTTGCGCTGGTGGATAAACCATACCACCACCACGACAATGTGTCACTTATTTACTCCTCCGTTGTCGTAGTTAATCAAATCAATAGTTGTCATCACTATTATTGACCACGCCCCAGTCAACGCCCCTGATTGCCAGACATCATATTGTAATAATACATTAAATCTTTAAGCGCCGGATCGTTTTGCAGTGCACCCGGCTATTGATAAAGCTGTCAGGATGGGCTAGTGTGATTTGTGGTATAGACAGCCGACCGGACCGCAGTCGTGAAGGATGCCATCCCTAACACAACAATGCATTCTCGCGGCCTCTCTGCGGGATCTCGGCCACTATCTCAACATCGGCAGAGAAGGAGCGACTATGACCGAAGCGCTCGTGCGGATTGAGAAGAAAAAGAAGCCATCGATTCTTGATGAGGTGAAGCATCTATTGCCCGAGGGCAATCTGGAGCTCTGCCTCACCTGCGGACTCTGTGCGTCGGGATGCCCGGCCACCGGCCTGGAAGGGCTGGATCCGAGAAAATTCCTGCGCCTGCTGGTGCTCGGCCTCGACGAGGAAATCCGCGCGTCCGACTGGCCGTGGATGTGTACCATGTGCCAGCGCTGTGTCTATGTCTGCCCGATGAAAATTGACATTCCCCAGCTCGTTTTCAACATCCGGGCCGCCCGACCGCGCGATGAACGCCCCAAAGGTATCCGGGGCTCCTGCGACGTGGCCGTGTCCAGCGAAACGCTCAGTGCCATGGGCACGCCGGTGGAAGACTTCAAGTTTGTCGTCAACGATGTGCTCGAAGAATACCGGCAGGCGCAACCGGAGTTCGCCGACATGCAGGCTCCCATTGACAAAGAAGGCGCCGAATTTTTCATCAACCAGAACTCCCGCGAACCGATGACCGAGCCGGACGAGATGGTCCCACTCTGGAAAATCCTGCACCTGGCCGGTGTCGATTGGACTTACAGCAGCAAGGCCTGGGCGGCTGAAAACTACTGTTTGTTTCTCGCCGACAACGAGAACTGGGAGCGCATCGTCCGGGCTAAAGCGGAGCAGGCCGATCGGCTCAGGTGCAAGACCTACCTCAACACCGAGTGAGGCCATGTCACCTTTGCGGTCCGGGCCGGACTGAAAAAATTCAACATCAAGCACAACTTCGAGACGAAAAACATTTACGAATATTACGCCAGATGGATCAGGGAAGGGCGCCTGCAGCCGAATTCCGACTGGAATAAGGAACTCGGCATCAAATTCACCGTTCAGGATCCCTGTCAGATCGTTCGCAAGAGCTTTGGCGACCGCATTGCCGACGATTTCCGATTTGCTATTGCCGCTGCCGTCGGTGAAGAGAATATCGTCGAGATGTGGCCGAACAAATCGAACAACTACTGCTGCGGCGGTGGCGGCGGTTTTCTGCAATCGGGGTTCAAGGACCAGCGCCTTGCCTACGGCAAAATCAAGGATGACCAGATCAAAGCAACCGGCGCCCCATACTGCATTGCCGGCTGCCACAACTGCCATTCCCAGATCCACGAATTGTCCCACCATTATGGGGGACACTATCACGTGGTACATTTTTGGACGATCCTGGCGCTTTCCCTGGGCGTGCTCGGGCCCAACGAACGGGCGTATCTGGGCGACGACCTCAAGGAGGTCAACGTTTTCCACCCGGAAACCGCTCTCTTTTGAGTTGCGATGCCATGACCGATTATCCAGCCAACCTGAGTGATCAACGGCAGGTCTGATATGCACCTAACCAAACAGCAGATAGACTATTGCATGGAGTGCGGGGTCTGCACCGGGAGTTGCCCCATCAGCTACGAGCGGCCGGGCTTCTCGCCGCGACAGATGATCAAGCGCACCCTTGTCGAAGCCGACCCGGCCATCCTCCACGCCAGCGACCTCTGGGCCTGCCTGAGCTGTTCGCGATGCAGCGACCGCTGCCCGGTCGGTATCGATTTCCCCGAGTTCATCCGCTCCTACCGCACCGAAGCACGAGCCGTAAACAATACACCGCGGGTCAGTCACCATGGCATTTTCCAAACAATAACCGCCATCCAGGCCGGCCACCTGCGCCAGCAGCGCACCGCCTGGGCTGCTGACGCGGGTACGATCAAAGACCAGGGCGACTATTTCTACTTTGTCGGCTGCGCCCCGTTTCACAACACGGTCTTTCGCTACCTGGACCTGCAGATGATCAACCCCGCCAAAGCAATCCTCACCCTGCTCAACAAGGTCGGCATCGAACCGGTGGTCAGCAATGACGAGCGCTGCTGCGGGCACGATGCCTTCTGGAGCGGTGACGAGGAACTCTTTGCAACGCTTGCCAGGAAAAATATCGAGACCATTGTGCGCAGCGGTGCGAAAACCGTCGTCTTCGGCTGCCCGGAAGGGTATGCAACGTTTCGCGAACACTACCCCGCCGTTGTCGGCGAGTTGCCTTTTGCCGTCGTCCATATTACCGAGTTGCTGCTCGAGCGGTTGCCGGCCAGCGGGGTAACGTTTGCTGAAAGCGGTGAAGGCCGGGTCACCTTTCATGACCCATGCCGGCTTGGGCGGCGGATGGGCATGTACGAGCAGCCGCGGGACCTCATCAAGCTGGTGCCGGGCAGCGATTTGCAGGAAATGGAGAACAATCGGGAAAACGCAGTCTGCTGCGGTACCACCGCCTGGATGGAATGCTCGTCCTGCTCCAAGACCATGCAGCTGAGGCGGCTGGCCGAGGCGCAGCGGGTCGGCGCAAAGACGGTGCTCACCGCCTGTCCGAAATGCCAGATCCACCTGAGCTGTGCCACTTCGGGCACCGATATCGACCTAGTCATCCAGGACCTCTACAGCTATCTGGCCCAGCGGCTGTCGGCTTGAGGGGGCCTTGAGATACGGAGAAACCAACCCCAACCATAGCGTTTGACAACCGGAGTTATTCGATGAAAGCGGCACATCCAGCTCACACGCACGGCTCGGTCATGGTGGTCGGCAGCGGCATCGCCGGCATGCAGGCGGCCCTCGATCTCGCCGATTCGGGATTTTATGTTTATCTGGTAGAGAAATCGGCCTCCATCGGCGGGGTCATGGCCCAACTGGATAAGACCTTTCCGACCAATGACTGCGCGATGTGAGTGATCTCACCGAAACTGGTCGAGGTCGGCCGGCACCTGAACATCGAACTGAAAACACTTTGCGAAGTGCAATCCATCGGCGGCACCGCCGGTGATTTCACCGTCGAATTACGCCGGCATCCACGCTCGGTGGATCTGGACAAATGCATCGCCTGCGGGGCCTGCGCTGAAAAATGCCCGAAAAAAGTCACCGACTCGTTCAATGCCGGTCTGGCGAAACGCAAGGCCATCTACGTCGAATATCCCCAGGCCGTGCCGCTGAAATACGCCATCGACCGGGAACACTGCCTCTACTTCACGAAAAACGGCAAAT
>CAZSOA010000092.1:0-13022 GCA_964608305.1 uncultured Desulfofustis sp.
CTTTATCCCCGCCGCCCCGAAAATCGCCGCCACAGCGCTGCTGCTCATGCTCGTCACCCTGGCTTCCGGCGACAGCGCGAGCCTCCAGCCGATCCTGCTCGTCTGCGCCATCGGCTCGATGTTCTACGGCAACCTCTGCGCCCTGGTGCAGACCGACCTGAAACGGATGCTCGGCTATTCCGGGATCTCGCATGCCGGCTTCGTATTGTTCGGTCTGCTCACCTTTCAGGCGGACGGTTATGCCACATCGCTCTACTATATCATTGGCTATGCCGTCATGAACCTGGCCTGCTTTCTGGTGATCTGCACGGTTGCCGGCGATGGTCGCAACCTGCGGATCGATCAGTTGACCGGTCTCCATCGGCGCTCGCCGCTGCTCGCCCTGACCCTTGCCATCGGCCTGTTCGCCCTGGCCGGCATCCCGCCGTTCGTCGGCTTTACCGGCAAATTCATGTTGCTGGTCGCCGCATTCAAGCAAGGCCTGATCATCCCGGTAATCCTGGCTGCGATCAACACCGCCATCGCCCTGTTCTACTACCTGTCGGTGGTCCGCGTTGCCTATTGTTCGGATCCCGACAGCACCACTGCGTCGATCGATGTCGGCCCGCTGCGGACCATCGTGTCCGTGGTGCTGCTGCTGATCATCATTGTCATGGGCATCGCCCCCGGCGGCTTTTTAACCATGGCCTCGACAACCATCGGCGTGCTTCTCTGAACCACGTCTCGCCAGGTAATAGACATCCGGACGGTCGTCAGCTTCGCGAGCTGTTCCCGCCATTGTCCCGATCCCCCTTCTGCCCGCTGCTAATCGCATATGAATCTGTGGCTCATTTTTATCCTGGTGGTCATCATCGGCCATTTCCTGCTCGATGTATTGACCGCCCGTCTCACGCTCAAGGCGCTGTCGCCGGAGGTGCCGGAACCGTTTGCCGATACCGTCGACGCTGATACCTACCGGCGCTCGCAGCGCTACACCCGGGAGAAGACGCGCTTCGGGTTGCTGCAGCAAAGCCTGCTCACACCCGTGACCGTCTTGTTCCTGCTGGGCGGCGGATTCAACCTGGTGGATCGTTTCGCCCGCTCATTCGGCGGGGGCGAGATTGTCACCGGCCTCATCTTCATCGGCTGCCTGCTGCTCCTGTCGTTGCTTCTCAGCCTGCCGTTTACGATGTATGCCACGTTTTCCATCGAAGCCCGTTTCGGCTTCAACCGCACGACGCCCCGCACCTTTGTCACCGACCTATGCAAGATGCTGCTGCTCGCCGGGGTTATCGGGGGGCCGGTACTCGCCCTGATCCTCTGGTTCTTTGCCGCCTTCGGCAGCTATGCCTGGCTGTACTGCTGGCTCGGCGTGGTGGTTGTCGGCTTCATCCTTCAGTTTCTTGCCCCGGTTCTGATCATGCCCTTGTTCAACCGGTTCACGCCGCTTGCCGACGGTTCACTCAAAACACGTATCGAGGACTACGCCGCGCAACAGCAGTTTGCCATCAGCGGCATCTTCACGATGGACGGTTCACGGCGCTCCACCAAACTCAACGCCTTTTTCACCGGCTTTGGCAGATTTCGCAAAATCGTGTTCTTCGATACCTTGCTGGAAAAACTGAACGACGATGAGATCATCGCCGTTCTCGCCCACGAGCTCGGTCATTTCAAACAACGGCACCTGCTGAAAATGCTCGTCATCTCGATCATGCAGACCGGCCTGATGTTCTTCCTGCTCAGCTTCATCCTCGGCAATGAGTCCCTTTTCGCCGCATTTGCGATGGAGGACGTCTCCATCTACGGCGCCCTCGTCTTCTTCGCCTTTCTCTATGCACCGCTCAATACCATACTGGCCATTGCCGTCAATGCCCTGTCCCGCCGGCACGAGTATGCAGCGGATCGATTCGCAGCCCAAACGACAAGGCAGCCCGGCTCGCTCATCAATGCGCTCAAAAAATTGAGCCGTGAAAACCTCAGCAATCTCACGCCGCACCCACTGGCGGTGTTCCTGAGCTACAGTCATCCACCGGTCCGGCAACGAATCGCTGCGCTTGAGCGGGAAAGCACCAAATAATTTCCGCTTTTCCCGCTGCACACCTTGACACTGTCAGGTTTTACGTGTTGACTGAAGGGGCCGTTAACCAGCAAGATCGACACCGCCTTGGAGGCGGTGGCTGAGCACCAACCGATTGATTACCGAAGGAGCGCACCATGAACAGAAACGACCTGAAAAACCCGCTTATCCAATCGGGAGCCATTCTCCTGATCGTCTTCCTGCTGATCTCGATAGTTGCCAACTCCGAGCCCGAAGGGTTTCTCGGCAGTGTTGCCGGGCTTGCCTCGGGTCTGCTCTTTTTGATTGGCTTGTTCGTTGCAATCATCATCTCGATTGCCATTATCATCGGCCTGTTTCTTGCGGCGGTGTCCTTCCATTCCGTGGACAAAGCCCGCGATCTGGCCGACCAATTGAAACAGACCGTAACCGGAATCTATACTCGCGTGCGCGGTGCGTCAGGCACTCCCTCCCCGCAAAAACATCCGGCAACCGCCGGCAACGCGACGACAGATGCACCCGGCAGCGATCGTCTTGCTCACCTGCGCGAGGCGCTGAACGCCTGCACGGCACAACTTACCGAACAGCGCCACGCGATCGCTGCACTTGATGAGCAGGTGCGGACAATACAGCAGGATCTTGCCGGTATCAAGCAAACCACCAATGCCGATCAGGCCGACGCACTGGCGCAAACCACACAGGACCTCAACGCTCGCCTCGAGGCCTTGGCTACCACCGTTGAAACCAGCAAAGAACAGCTCGCCGCCCTTGCCGAGGACGTTGCCCGCGACCGCGAGAAGACCACGGCAGAACTGGAGCTGCTCCATGAAAAGACCTCCATCCCCGACATTGTCGCCGGAATCCTTTCCTATGTGGATGAGCCGGAGGATCGCGAACTGATTACCAGCAAGGCGGAAGAAGCGGTTTCCCGCGGCATGACCTATGCCCAGATCGACGAGTTCTTTCAGTCGTCACTGCGACCGGAACTGTTTGCCATTCTCGAGTCCCATCCGCGGCTGACCAAGGACTTCATTCGCTCGGTGAAAAAGAAGTTTGAATAGCTGAAAAGCGGCAAGGCCCGACCGCAGTTAGGTCAGATAGCCCTGTTGCTGCAGATAAAGGATGATTTCCTGGGCAGCTTCAAGCGGGGTGATGGACGACGTATCGATTTGCAACTCCGGTTGCAACGGCGGCTGATAGGGATCGGTAATACCGGTCACCCCCTTGATTCGGCCGGCACGGGCCTTGGCGTAGAGCCCCTTGCGGTCCCGCAGTTCGCAGACCGCCAGCGGCGTTGATACATGTATTTCGATGTACCCGCCGTAGCGAGAAATCAGGGCGCGGTTGGCCTGGCGGGATTCCTCATACGGGGCGATCGGCGCACAGATTGCAATACCGCCGTTTTTCGTGATTTCACTGGCGACAAACCCGATCCGGGTGACGTTGAGATTCCGATGCTCCCGGGAATAATCGAGCTCCGAAGAAAGATTCTTGCGGACGATATCGCCATCGAGCAAGGTCACCGGCCGATCGCGCAGCTCCATGAATTTGACCAGCAGCACCTTGGCGATGGTCGACTTTCCCGAACCGGACAGACCGGTGAGAAAGATGGTAAACCCCTGCTTCGCCCGCGGCGGGAAGGAGCGCTGCAGTTCCACCGCCATATCCGGCCAGACGAACCATTCCGGCAGTTCCTCGCCCGCACTCATCCGCCGTTGCAATTCGGCCGAACTGACGGAGCGCAGCGCCGGGGAATCAGCAGAGCCCATCGGAACGTATTTGGCGGCGTCCTCTTCGTAGCCGTATTCCAGCTGCGGCACCATCTCGATACCGGTCTTGGCCGCGACCATGGCAACCAGTTCCTGCGCCGCTCCTTTTTCATAAAACAGGTCGACCCCGTTATTCTGGTTGGCAAACGGGTCGGCGTGGTCTTCGGCCACCATGAAATGGCTGCAACCGAAATTGCGGCGCATGATCGCCTGCTGCAGGGCTTCGCGCGGGCCGGCCTTGCGTGACGCGAACGGCGACAGGCCGAGCATGATCATGTTGGGCGGGAACTTCGTAGTGAAAACCTGATAGCAGCGAATATGGGTGAAAAAATCGACATCTCCGGGATGGTCAAGGCCGACCACCGGCTGCAGGAAAATCGCCGCCGACACCCGCCGGGCGGCATCGAGCACCATCTCCTTATGGGCGCAGTGCAGGTATTGCTCGGTATGAAATCCGAGTACCCGCCGCCAACCGTTCATCGTAAAACGACGCACGGTCTCGGATGGCGTCAGGCGAAGCGGCAGAAAGTCGTAATGAATCGGTAGCGAGACCCCCTCGACGCTGCCGCCGACATACCAGGGCCGATACGACTCCAGAAGTTGCCGGACTCCGGGATGCAGCGCCGGTTCGGCGGTGCCGAATACCTGTTCGGCCTCCTGCCGGCGATCGGGGCTCCAGATATCGGTGATCGTCAGGATAGCCAGCAGAAATCCTTCCTGATCGTTCAGCGCCACCTGTTGCCCGCAGGCCAGCTGCTTGGCCGTCGGTTCCGACACATCAAGGCACACCGGCAACGGCCAAATCGTGGTGTCGGGCAATTCCATCCGCTCCAGGACCGTCTCGTATGCCTGCCGATCCATAAATCCGGTCAGCGGGTAAAAGCCTCGATTGAGCAGCAGTTCGAGATCAAAGAGCTGGCGCTCGTTGAGATCGATGGACACCAGTCCAAGAGCCCGCCGGCGCAACTCTTCGGCACGGCGAAAATGAACGACGAGCGATTCGGAATAATCTTCGGTTTTCATGGCGCGCTTCGTGGCGGCGGCGAGGGCCGGACCGCTCGCAGACATCTCTTTCATCTCAACGCTCCGTATCCCGGTCGGCATTGGTCTGCGCCACATACCAGTCGTAGGCGTGCTGCAGGCCTTCACGCAACGCATAAGCCGGCTGCCAGCCGAGCGCGTTGAGCCTCGTCGTGTCGAGCAACTTCCGCGGCGTGCCGTCCGGTTGTGCCGCATCGTAGCGGGTCTCTCCGGTGAAACCGACCATGGTTCCGATCATCTCGGCAACATCACCGATGGTGCAGTCCTTGCCGACGCCGATATTGACAAACGACGGCGGCCGCTCCGCACCGGCCAGCGCCTGTAGATAGCGGTGCCGATCACAGGACATCAGATGATAACAGGCCCGCGCCATATCATCGACATGGAGGAACTCGCGGCGGGCCCGACCGGTACCCCAGAGCGGCACGTACGGTGCGCCGCCGTCCGGGTCGAGCGCCCGTCGGATACCATCGGGGATCGGACCGAAGGTACGCTCGTCGGCCGCGATCTCCGCCAGACGACCCTGGCTTGCCAGCATCGCCAAGTGATATTTCCGGATCATCGCCGGAATGACATGGCTGTTTTCCAGGTGATAATTATCACCGGGGCCGTACAGATTGGTCGGCATGACCGCCCGATAATCGGTTCCGTACTGCCGGTTGTAGGCCTCACACATCGTGATGCCGGCAATCTTTGCGACGGCATACGGCTCGTTGGTGGCCTCGAGCGGACCGGTGAGCAGATACTCCTCGCGCATCGGCTGCGCACAGTCCCGCGGATAAATACAGGAGGAACCAAGAAAGAGCAGGTGTTCCACATCGGCCCGAAAGGCCTCGTGGATAACGTTGCTCTGAATCATCAGATTCTGGTAAATAAATTCGGCGGGATAAGTATTGTTGGCATAAATGCCGCCGACCCGGGCGGCGGCCAACAGGACGCAGTCGATCCGCTCGCGGGAAAAAAAGGTGCGGACCGCCGCCTGATCTCTCAGATCGAGGTCTGCGGAGCGGCGGGTGATAATCGTTTCATGGCCCCGCGCGGCAAGCAACCGTGCCAATGCGGAGCCGACCATGCCCCGATGACCGGCGATGAAGATCCGGGTTCCGGGAAAGGCTGCGGGCCGATTGTCGCTCATCGTCTCCTCATCTGCACGGTCGTCTGGTCCAGAACACCAACCGCGTTTCTTCTTATTCGTGATAGTTGTAGGTCTGAAAGCCTTTTGTGCGGCACAGCTCATCGCGCCGTGCCTCTTCAAGGTCGGCCTTGACCATTTCCACCACGAGATCGGCAAAGCTTGTCCGTGGCTGCCAGCCGAGTTTGCGTCTCGCCTTGGTCGGATCACCGAGCAGGGTCTCGACTTCGGTTGGTCGGAAATAGCGCGGGTCGACGCGGACGATAACCTGGCCGACCTGACAACCCACCGCTCCGGCCGCCGGGTCGATTCGCTCGATCACACCAACCTCGTCGACCCCTTCACCCTGCCAGCGCACGCTCACGCCCAGTTCCTGAGCCGCACAATCGACAAATTCACGGACGGCATGCTGCCGGCCGGTGGCAATCACGTAGTCTTCCGGCTGCTCCTGCTGCAGCATCAGCCACTGCATCTCCACATAGTCGCGGGCATGCCCCCAGTCACGCCGGGCATTGAGGTTGCCAAGGTAGAGGCAATCCTGCAGACCGAGAACGATCCGTGCCAGCGCCCGGGTGATCTTGCGGGTTACGAACGTTTCACCACGCCGCGGCGATTCATGATTGAACAAAATACCGTTACAGGCATAAATACCGTATGCCTCGCGATAATTAACCACGATCCAGTAGCTGTATAATTTGGCCACCGCATACGGCGAACGCGGATAAAACGGTGTTTTTTCCGTCTGCGGAACCTCCTGCACCAACCCGTACAGCTCCGAGGTCGACGCCTGATAGAACCGCGTCGTTTTGGCCATACCTAAGATCCTGATCGCCTCCAGCAGCCGCAACGTCCCAAGTGCGTCGGAATTGGCGGTATACTCGGGTTCTTCAAACGACACCGCGACATGGGACTGGGCGGCAAGATTGTAGATCTCGTCAGGGCGAACCTTTTCAATGATATGGATCAGGCTCGAAGAATCTGTCAGGTCGCCGTGATGCAGGACGAAACGCCGATCGGGTTCGTGGGGTGCCTGATAAAGATGATCGATCCGATCGGTATTAAACAGCGACGTGCGCCGCTTGATACCATGGACTTCGTAGCCCTTCGCCAGCAGAAATTCAACAAGATAGGAGCCATCCTGGCCGGTCACTCCGGTGATCAGCGCCCGTTTTTTCATCGTTTCCTCACGGTGTTGTGCAGCAGTCTGCGAAACCGGCGCGAGCGCGCCGTCGGCGCAGACAACTAACCATAATCACTCGGCCTTGGCAAACACAATCTGGTGGGCTCTTTTGAAAAGCCCGCCGCAGTCAGTGGGCGACGCCGATGCCACACCCGCGACGGCTACCGCCGGCCCACCGGTATCGGTTTCACGCGCCAAGCGCCGTGGCGGTCTCTTGACCGATCGACGCACGATTGAGGCTGCTGAGCAAGGCCTTGACCGAGGCGATGATGATATCGGTGTCGATCCCAGCCCCCCAGAACCGCCGGCCGTCACCGCGCTCAACTTCTATATAGGCCACGGCCGAAGCGCTGGAACCGGTATTGAGGGCATGTTCATGGTAGCTGCTCAGCGCCCAGTCGATGTTCAAGCGGCTCTTGAGGGCGTTGGTAAAGGCGTCAAGCGGGCCGTTGCCGGTGCCGTGCACCGTATGTTCCCGCCCCCCTGCCTCAAGCACTGCTTCCACTTCGGCAAAGGACAATTGCTTGTTCTTGTCGCTGTGTCGCTTCATGACGTGAAACGAGACCAGATCAAGCGGTCGATG
The DNA here is from genome assembly GCA_964608305.1 of uncultured Desulfofustis sp. Lineage (GTDB taxonomy): Bacteria > Desulfobacterota > Desulfobulbia > Desulfobulbales > Desulfocapsaceae > Desulfofustis. The sequence goes on from CAZSOA010000092.1 coordinate 7,741, forward strand.
CGACTCGAGATAGGCCTGCTCAAACGCCTGATAAATCTCCTCGGGACGCAGTTCACGGCCCTCCCGGTCGGTGATCTGCTGGATGATGAGACCGAAATCGGGATGCATTTCCTTGGGCATTTTGAACCCGAATTCGTGGTCCATGATATACGCGACACCGCCTTTTCCGGATTGTGAATTGATCCTGATGATCGATTCATAGGTCCGGCCCACATCGGACGGATCGATCGGCAGATACGGCACCTCCCAGAGCGACGAGGAAGCCGTCTCGTAGCGCGCCATTCCTTTGTTGATCGCATCCTGATGAGAACCGGAGAAGGCGGTATAAACCAGCTCGCCGGCATAGGGATGGCGGGGATGCACCGGTAACCGATTGACCCGTTCATAGACGTCGATAAGCCGATTGATATCATGCAGATCCAGTTCCGGATCGACCCCGTGGGTGAACATGTTCAGCGCCAGGGTGACGATATCGACATTGCCGGTCCGCTCGCCGTTACCGAACAGGGTCCCTTCCACCCGCTGCGCGCCGGCCAGCAGCGCCAGTTCGGTGGCGGCCACGGCACAGCCGCGATCGTTGTGGGTATGGACACTGATGATGGCCGCTTCCCGGTGTTTGAGGTGATCGCAGAACCATTCGACCTGATCGGCAAAGACGTTGGGAGCGGCGAGTTCCACGGTGGCCGGCAGGTTGATGATTATCGGATCCTGTTCGTCAGGTTCCCAGACGGCCATCACCGCCTCGCAGATCTCCACGGCGAAGTCGAGTTCCGTGCCGGTGAAGCTCTCCGGCGAATACTGATAGCGAAAGGTGGTGTCCGGGTAGAGCGCCGCCTCCTGCTTGACCAACTGAGCCCCCTGGACAGCCAGTTCGATGATCTCCCGGCGACTCATCTTGAACACCACGTCACGCTGCAAGGTCGACGTGGAATTATACAAGTGAACGATAACGTCACGCGCCTCACGGATCGACGCAAACGTCTTCTTGATCAGATGTTCCCGGGCCTGGGTCAGCACCTGAATGGCGACTCCGTCCGGGATACGCCCTTCTTCGATCAGCGTGCGGGTAAAGTCAAACTCTACTTGGGAGGCGGACGGAAAACCCACCTCGATCTCCTTGAAGCCGACACTGAGCAGCAACTCCCACATCTCCAGTTTCTTGGCCAGATTCATCGGCTGAATCAAGGCCTGATTGCCGTCGCGCAGATCGACGCTGCACCAGCTCGGCGCGCGTTCGATACGTTTATCGGGCCAGGTCCGCTGGCGATACGGTGCGGTCGGATACGGGCGATATTTCCGTACTAACTCCGGCTTCATGGGATCTCCTCCGTGGTGGGTAGACCGGCGCTGCCGACTACCGTTCAACTCAAAACGACAAAAAAAAGGCCGCGGTTGCAGCAACCGCGGCCTTTCAAACGGGGTTTTACAGTCCTACTTCGACCCGCTCCATGCCGCGGCTGTACCGGTCAAGGCCGGAAGGAGAAGCAATAGTGACAGGAGTCGGAGTGCAATCATCGGTACAGAGAAGCAAATGGATTGATACCTGATCGTAACTATACGTGCGTTGAACAGTAATCCCGGCCGCTCCTGGTTGTCAAGTTTAATTTCCCCCACCGGCTCTCGCTCGCGCCGCTTCCCGGCCCAGGCAATCCCGGGACCCCCGATGAATATTGACATAATTGGGCGAGGTCTCTATAGTTCTGGATTCGACTTTTGATCGCCGGTTCTTCCCGGTCGATCCGTTTCTTCAGACCGATCAGCAAGAGGTTACACCCATGACACAGTTAACCGGCGCCCAGGCACTCGTTAAGTGCTTGATGGAAGAACAGGTTTCAACGATCTTCGGCTATCCGGGAGGCGCCGTTATCGACCTGTACGACGAACTCATCCGCTGCAAACAAATCTCGCATGTTCTGGTTCGCCATGAACAGGCTGCCGTCCACGCTGCCGATGGCTATGCCCGGGTCAGCGGCAAGGTCGGCGTCGCCTTGCTGACATCCGGCCCTGGTGCGACCAACGGCGTCACCGGCATCGCCACCGCCTATCTCGACTCGATACCGCTGGTCATCCTGACCGGCCAGGTGCCGACGGCAATGATCGGCAATGACGCCTTCCAGGAGGTCGACATTGTCGGCATCACCCGCCCCTGCACGAAGCACAACTACCTGGTCAAACATCATGACGACCTCATTCCGACCATCCGCGAGGCCTTTTATGTGGCAAGCACCGGTCGACCCGGCCCGGTACTGGTCGACCTGCCGAAAGATATCGTCAAAGGGTTCGTTTCCTACCCGGAAAAGACACCGATCCGAATGGCAAACTATCAGCCGACCCACGAACCACAGATGGAGTTGATCGCCCAAGCCGGTCGGTTGATCATGGAAGCCCGACGCCCGGTACTGTATGTCGGCGGCGGCGCGGTTTTGGCCGATGCCAATCAGGAATTATTCGAACTGGCCACCAAGCTCGACCTGCCGGTAACCACGACCCTGATGGCCCTCGGCGCCTTCCCGGGCAGCCACCCGTTGTGCATGGGTATGCTCGGCATGCACGGCACCTATACCGCCAACATGGCGGTCGCCGAAGCGGATCTGCTGATCTCCGTCGGCGCCCGATTTGATGATCGGGTCACCGGCAAACTTGATTCATTTGCCCCGAAGGCCCGCATTATCCATATCGACATCGATCCGACCTCAATCTCCAAGAACGTCAAAGTCAACGTGCCGCTCGTCTCCGATTGCAAAAAAGCGCTCACCGCGCTGAACACCTGGTTCAACAACGAGCAGCAGGGCGCTCTGGCCGCCGAGAAAGACAAGCACCAGGCCTGGATCGAACAGATCCGCCACTGGCAGGAACTGCACCCGCTCGCCTACCGGGATGAAGGCGAAGATATCATCAAGCCGCAATACGTGATCGAGATGCTCGACGAATTGACCAACGGCGAGGCGATTATCGCCACTGAAGTCGGCCAGCACCAGATGTGGGCGGCGCAATTCTATCGCTACAACCATCCTCGCCATTTCCTCACCTCGGGTGGACTCGGCACCATGGGCTATGGGTTCCCGGCGGCCATCGGCGCCAAACTCGCCCGGCCCGACAAGGTGGTCATCGATATCGCCGGTGACGCCTCAATCCAGATGAACATCCAGGAACTGGCTACCGCCCGCCAATACGGCTGCCCGGTCAAAATCGCCATTCTCAACAATCAGTTCCTCGGCATGGTGCGGCAGTGGCAGGAACTGTTCTACGACAAGCACTATGCCTCAACGGAACTCAACGTGGCACCCGACTTTGTCGCGCTGGCCCGGGCCTACGGCGCGGTCGGCCTCCGGGCTACCAAAAAAAGCGAGGTCATCCCGGTGATCAAGGAGGCACTGGCCACCGACAATCTCGTCGTCATGGATTTTCAGGTCGCCCGCGAAGAAGGGGTGTACCCGATGGTGCCGGCCGGCAAGGCGACCACGGAGATGCTGCTCGTCTAGGCTGACCGGAACAACACGACTACGCCGCCCAAAGAGATCCGCAAAAAGGAGACCAGACGATGCTCGATGAACGAATTCCGGTAGCCAGGGAAGGAGTGCCGTTTATCGGCGCCAGCGCCTTTCTTACGCTGCTCTGCGCCATCCTCGGATATGCCTGGCCGACGTTGCTGCTGCTGCTCGTTACAACCTTTATCATGATGTTTTTTCGCGACCCGGAGCGCATTGTTCCCCGGGAGAAAGACGCCATAGTCTCCCCGGCCGACGGAAAAGTGATCGTTGCCGAGAAGGTCGTCGACGAGCGGTTCTCTGCTGAGCAGACCTGGAAAATCTCCGTTTTCATGAACGTCTTCAACGTTCATGTCAATCGCATTCCCTGCGCGGCGACGGTGACCCGGGTCCACCATGTCCCCGGGGCGTTTCTTGCCGCCGATAACCAGGATGCCCACCTGAAAAACGAGTACTGCGCCATCACCCTGAAGACCGACACCGATGCGGAATTGACCGTCGTCCAGATTGCCGGCCTGATCGCCCGGCGAATCGTCTGCCGGGCAGAACCCGGAGACCGGGTCACGGCCGGTGAACGATACGGCCTTATCCGCTTCGGCTCGCGGCTTGATATCTACCTGCCGAACACCGCCGAGGTGGCAGTCAGGCCCGGAGAAACCGTGCGTGCCGGCGAGTCGATACTTGCCCGATTGAGTTGAGGTGTCACGATATTTGCTTTTTTTCATGGTTTCACGTATAATTGCAAGACAACCCATACAAAAAAGCCTTTTTCCACCGGCGCACCATGAGTGATCATCCCGAAGAAATCAGCAGCAAGTTCCACCCGCTGCCATGCATGTTTACGATAGCCAGTCTGTTCTGCGGCTTCTACTCCATTCTCTCCGCATTCAAGGGGGATTACGTCACTGCTGCCTATGCCATTCTGATCGCCGCCGTCTTTGACGGTCTCGACGGTCGGGTTGCCCGATTGACCGGCCAGACGAGCACCTTCGGAGCAGAGCTTGATTCACTCTGCGATATGGTCTCCTTCGGGGTCGCCCCGGCGCTGCTTGCCTACCTCTGGGCCCTGCAACCCTACGGCCGTTACGGCTGGCTGGCCGGATTCCTCTTTGTCGCCACCACCGCCCTGCGCCTGGCGCGATTCAACACCCAGGCCAGTGAAGAAAACGCACCGAAGAATTTCGTCGGTCTGCCCTGCCCGGCCGCTGCCGCGATGATCTCAGCCAGTGTGCTGTTCGGCCGATACCTCGGGATCGAAGACACCGTCCGCCACATCTCGCTGCTGATCATGGTGTACCTGCTCTCCTACCTGATGGTGTCCACCCATTCCTATTTCAGTTTCAAATACTCCTCCCGGATGGCCAAGACTTTTCAGGTACTCGTCGGCCTTGTGCTGCTTTTTATCGCCGTTGCCGCCGAGCCGAATGTCATGCTGTTTGTCCTCTTCCTCGTCTATGTCATCTCCGGACCGGCACTGGGCGCCTTCACCCGCATCAAGGCAATATTCTCAACCGCCGGCAAAAAGAAACGTAACGAAAACACCTGCTGATTGTCTCATGCAACCCGCCGCACTGGTTCCTCGGCCAGTCTTCTACCGGTTTAGCCACTGTGCCGTCCAGGGGACAACACAGTTCTCGTGCTTTCTTTTCGGGCATATTCATAGCGATTGAAGCCTGACGACAAACCTGTTAGGAATACGAAGTTCTTATCACGCTGCCGCAGGCGCAGCAGCCCTGGATTACCTTTTCTCAACGAGGTTGCACCATGTTTACACGCAAATCCGCTTATAATGTC
>CAZSOA010000093.1:0-12502 GCA_964608305.1 uncultured Desulfofustis sp.
ACACCGGTCGGGCCGATCATGATGATATTTTTCGGGGCGATTTCCTCCTGCAGCGGTTCCGGGACCTGCCGCCTTCGCCAGCGGTTCCGCAGGGCAATGGCCACCGATCGTTTTGCGTCGGCCTGGCCGACGATATATTTATCAAGTTGGCCGACCGTTTCCCGGGGCGTCAGGGATTGCATGTCAATCATATCTTTTCCACGACAATTGAATCGTTGGTATAGATGCAGATGCCGGCCGCAATATCCATGGCGGTCCGGCAGATCTGTTCTGCATCGAGGTTGCTCTCACGCACCAGGGCCAGCGCCGCCGCATGGGCATACGGACCACCCGAACCGATGGCGAGCACGCCGCTGTCCGGCTCGATCACATCGCCGGTTCCGGACAACAGCAGCGAATGCTCCTTATCTACAGCAATCAGCATGGCCTCGAGCCGCCGTAACATTCGATCGGTCCGCCAATCCGTTGCGAGTTCAACGGCTGCCCGCATCAGGTTGCCGTGATATTGTTCAAGTTTTTTTTCAAGGCGGTCAAACAGGGTGAACGCATCGGCGGTAGCCCCGGCAAACCCGGTAATAACCGTATCATGATAGAGACGCCTGACTTTGCGAGCATGGTGTTTCATGACCGTGTTGCCAAACGACACCTGACCGTCACCGGCGACAACAACAGATCCGTTATGGCGGACGGTGAGGATGGTGGTTGCTCGAATACGCATTCTATTTCCTTGTGATAACGTTGTTTTTCATCGATCTGTCGACCGGCAGCCGTCACCGAGCGGGTGCGCCTTGTCATAGACCTCGGCAAGACGGTCAATGGTCAAGTGGGTATAGCGCTGGGTGGTTGAAAGGCTGGAGTGGCCGAGAAGTTCCTGAACAGATCGCAGATCCGCACCCATCTCCAACAGATGGGTGGCGAACGAATGACGAAGCGCATGGGGGGTAACCGCCTGCCTGATGCCGACCCGCTGGGCGTAGCTGCTGACCAATCGCTCTACACTTCTGGTTGTCAATCGGCCGCCCCGCCCATTGAGAAAAAGCGCTTCTGTTTCCACCGTGCGCCGCTTCTCCAGGCGAGCATGAATCAACCGTTGCCGATCAACCAGCCACCGGCGAACCGCTTCGATGGCAGGCCCTCCGACGGGCACGAGCCGTTCCTTGTTGCCTTTGCCCCTCACCCTAAGCATCTCGGAATCGAAATCAAGGTCTTCAATATCTCCGGAGACCAACTCGGCAACCCGAATACCGGTAGAGTAGAGCATCTCGAGAATAGCGCGATCGCGGGCCATGAAACGGTCCCCTCGATCGGGTGACGACAACAGGGAGAAGACCTCGTCCACCGTCAGAAAAGATGGTATTGATCGACCTGTTTTCGGGCCGACGATTCCCCGAATCGGATCATCGTCGATGAGTTTTTCGCGCAGCAGAAATCGAAAAAAACTTCTTAACGACGACAACTTCCGCGCAACACTGAGGGGATTGTTGCGGCCATGCAGGCCAGCCACAAAGCGACTGATGTCGACTGCGAGAATATCCTTGACCGCACAGTCGCCGGCAAGCGTCGCGTTGAACTCCAGCAGATCACGCCGATAGCTTGAAACGGTGTGGGCAGAGTAGCCTTTTTCCGACTCCAGCCAGCGGTCGAACATGGCAAGCGCCTTTTCCATGGTTAACGTCATCTGCAGGTGCGGGTTGCGCCGGGGCTCGGGGATAATCACCAATCATTGCTTGCCTTGGCATCGACGGATAGACTATAGTCAAACACCACTATAACCGTCCGCTAACCATTTTCAATCCGGAATTCGGCCACCCCACCGGTCGCTGCTCAGCTTCGCTCATGTCAAAAAAATCCTTTGAATCGGCCCTCGCCCGCCTTGAAGAAATTACCGAGGAATTGGAAAGCGGCGACCTCAGTCTTGAAGTCAGCCTGAAAAAATTCGACGAAGGCATCAAACTCGCTCACTTCTGCAACAGCAGGCTTGCCGAGGCACGCACGAAAGTCGAGATCCTGCTCGATAAAAACGGACGCCTGGAAGCGGAACCATTCGATGAACAACGCAGCGACGATTAAGTCATATCTCGCGGAGCGGAAAGCGCTCGTTGAAACCGCACTGGCGGACATGATGCCGGCGGCCGACGGGCCGTTCAGCGATCATGTCGAAGCGATGCGTTACAGCCTCTTTGTCGGTGGCAAGCGGATCAGACCGATCCTCTGTCTCGCCGCCGCCGAATCGATCACCGACGATCAGGAGATCCAGCGGGCATTGCTGCCCGCCGCCTGCGCACTCGAATGTATCCACACCTATTCGCTGATCCATGACGACCTGCCGGCCATGGACAACGATGATTTACGGCGCGGCAAACCAACCAATCATACGGTCTTCGGTGAGGCTGCCGCAATACTTGCCGGTGACGGCCTGCTCACCTATGCGTTCGAACTCCTGTCGCATCCCGATTCCATGTTGCGCTGCGAGCAACGCCTGCACATGATTCAGCTGATCGCCCAAGCCGCCGGACCATACGGTATGGTTGGCGGGCAAGCGCTGGACATCGCCAATGAAAATCGTTCTTATCCGTTTTCGTTGCTGCAGACCATTCACCGGAGTAAAACCGGCGCTCTGCTCACCTGCGCGGTACAGATCGGCGCCGTCGGCGCCGGGGCAACCCCCCGCCAGGAAGCGGCATTGCGTGCCTACGGGGCCGCACTCGGTTTGGCGTTTCAGATCGTCGACGATCTTCTCGACGCCACCGCCACCACCGAGCAGCTCGGCAAGACCGCCGGCAGTGACAAGTTCCGTGGAAAAGCGACGTATCCTGGCTATTTCGGCATTGAAGCAACCAAGGAGCAGGCCGGTCAAGCCGTCGCTGCCGCGAAGGCCGCACTCGCCTCATTCGGCCCACGCGGCGAACGCCTCAGCGATCTGGCCGACTACGTGCTGAGCCGATCGCACTAGCCTCCGGCCGGCCTCCTGCCAATCGTCCCGCCCCCTTGCCCATGTTTTTCGCCTCCCGAAAGTGATTCCGAGATGGTTGCAGCAACAGAGGCAATGGTTTATGGTGTCACCGTGTACGTTGTAGCACCCCGGGACATGCCGCAACGCACCAGCCGGAGGCGAAACCGACCGGCTGGAACGAGCAGATTTTCATTAACTCCCCCGGACAGATAAATCAATTATGCTGCTTCCTTCTTCGCCGGCCACGAGCGGTCAGACCTTGCTCGATCGGATCGATTCACCGGCCGACATCAGAAACTTACTCGTTTCCGATCTTGAAAAACTCGCCGAGGAAATCCGTGGCGTCATCATTGATACCGTCTCTCACAATGGCGGCCACCTCGGTCCAAGCCTCGGCGTTGTCGAGCTGACCCTGGCGCTGCACTACGTGTTCAACACGCCCCATGATCGATTGATCTGGGACGTTGGCCACCAGGCCTATGCGCACAAACTTATCACCGGCCGTCGCGATCGGTTTCACACGCTCCGCCAATACCAGGGAATCAGCGGTTTTCCCAAAATAAGTGAAAGTGTCTACGACGCCTTCGAGACAGGCCATTCATCTACATCGATCTCAGCGGCATTGGGCATGGCCGCGGCCAAGGACCTCAATCATGACACCGGCAAGGCCATCGCCGTCATCGGCGACGGTTCGATGACCGCCGGCATGGCCTTCGAGGCGTTGAATCAAGCGGGCCACCTCGATAAACCGTTGATCGTCGTGCTCAACGACAATGAAATGTCCATTTCGCCCAACGTCGGTGCGCTCTCCAGCTTCCTGAGCCGGAAACTGACCGGCAGGACCATGCGCCGACTCAAGGATCACCTGGTGGAGCGGCTCGGCCAATTATCCAACGTCGGCGAAAATATCCTCACCGTCCTGAAAAAAAGCGAAGAGAGCTTCAAGAGTTTTTTCACCCCGGGAATGCTGTTTGAGGCATTGAAATTTGACTATATCGGCCCATTACCGGGGCATGACCTCGTCGATTTGATCGACACCTTTGAAACGGTCCGGGATACCGTGCAGGGACCGGTCTTGATCCATGTCCTGACCACCAAGGGCAAAGGCTACCCGTCAGCCGAACGTGATCCCGGAACCTTTCATGGCATCGGACCGTTTGATATCGAAACCGGCAAGAAGAAACCCAGCGGCAAAAAACAGCCGAGCTACACCGATGTCTTCGGTGAGACGATTACCTCGATCGGTGCGCACAATGACAAAGTGGTAGCCGTCTCCGCAGCGATGACCGCCGGCACCGGCCTGACCAAATTCGCCCAGGCCTTCCCGGAGCGGTTCTTCGATGTCGGGATCGCTGAACAGCATGCCGTCACCTTTGCCGCCGGTCTCGCCATGGAAGGATACCATCCGGTGGTGGCCATCTATTCGACGTTTTTTCAGCGCTCCTACGACCAGATCATCCACGACGTCTGCATTCCGAACCTGCCGGTGACCCTGGCCGTCGATCGGGCCGGTGTGGTTGGTGCCGACGGTCCGACCCATCATGGGGTCTTCGACCTCTCGTTTCTGCGGATCATCCCGAATATGGTGCTCATGGCTCCGAAAGACGAACAGGAACTGCAGCACCTGCTCTATACCGCAATCAACCACCCGGGACCATCCGCACTGCGCTATCCGCGCGGCATCGGCGAGGATGTCGCGCTCGCCGATCAGCTGCAGCTTCTGGAGATCGGCAAAGGCGAAGTGTTGCGGGAAGGCGGTGATATCCTGTTGCTGCCGGTGGGCAACCGCGTCCATCCGGCGCTCAGGGCGGCCGCCGGGCTGGAAAAACTCGGCGTACAGGCAGCGGTCATCAATCCGCGGTTCATCAAACCGCTCGACAAAGACCTGATCTGTGACTGGGCCGCCCGCACCGGCCGCGTGGTAACCATCGAAGACAACGTCCGCCAGGGCGGCTTCGGCGGAGCCGTGCTGGAATTGCTAAGCAGGTGCGGCCTGAGCAACGTCAAAACGAGCCTGCTCGCCCATCCCGATCGTTTCCTCGAACAAGGACCGCAAAAGACCTTATGGCGCAACAGCTCGGTCAATTCGGTGGCGATCATCGAAGCGGCCCTTCGCCTGCTGACCAGGTAAGACCGTTTTTCATCAAGCCTGATAATACGAGCGATACCACTCGACAAACCGGGCCACACCGTATTCAAGAGAGGTTGCCGGCCGATAATCGAAATCGTTGACCAGATCATCGACATCGGCAAAGGTGGCCGGCACGTCACCCGGCTGCATCGGCAACAGGTTTTTTTCCGCCCTCATGCCGAGACACTGCTCAAGCACCTCAATATAGCGCAGCAGCTGTTCCTTGTTGTTGTTCCCGATGTTATAGACCCGATACGGGCAATAGGACGTCGCCGGATCGGGTGCCGCCCCGTTCCAACCGGTATCCCCGGCGGGAACTTTGAAGATCACTCGGAAAACCCCTTCGACGATATCATCGATATAGGTGAAATCACGTTCCATTTTTCCGTAGTTAAAAACGTCGATCGGCTTACCGGCAAGAATTGCCCTGGTGAACAGAAACAGGGCCATATCGGGACGCCCCCACGGACCGTAGACGGTGAAAAATCGCAGCCCGGTGGTCGGCAGGCCGTAGAGGTGGCTGTAGGTATGAGCCATCAACTCATTGGCCTTCTTTGATGCGGCATAAAGCGATACCGGATGATCGACATTGTCGTGCACGGAAAACGGCATCTTCGTATTGGCACCGTATACCGAAGAGGACGAGGCATAGACCAGATGTTTGACGCCACTGTGACGACAACCTTCCAATATATTGACAAAACCGACCAGATTGGTGTCGACATAGGAATGCGGATTGATCAGTGAATAACGCACACCGGCCTGGGCTGCCAGGTTGACGACGGCATCGAATCGGTACCGTTTGAACAACTCGGCCATTGCCGAACGGTCGCCGATATCGATCTGTTCGTGCACAAATCGGTCGCCTTCTGCCAGTGCCGCCATTCGTTCGCGTTTGAGGACCGGATCGTAATAGTCGTTGAGATTATCGACACCAACGACATCAAGGCCGGCGCCGGTGAGGCGTTGCGTCAGGTGGGCGCCGATAAACCCGGCGGCGCCGGTGACAAGAATTGTTTTCATAATCCTGCCCGGTAAAGATGATACGGAAACTCCCCTGGCCGGTTCACGACCAGGGGAGCGGATACGCACGGTCAAAAAACGTTCAATCGTCGAAATTGCCCTGAGGCCCTTTGTCGGTATCCAGTAATTTTGCTTTTTCGATGATCTTTTCACGTGTCCACGCAGCCGGATCTTCCAATCGTGTGGCGGTGGTGCCGATATCGTACGAGTTCGCCTCAACCAGGATCTCCATGGCCAACGGTGCGGTGTCGGCAGCGTTGAAGACATCGACCAGCATTGTATAGACGAAATCCTCGACCCGCTTGCTCATTCGCTCACGAATATCCCGGGGCTGGGCCATCAACCAGTTGTCGATAGGCAGGTTGAGTTTTTTATAATTCCCCCCCCGCCAACCATTTTTTTCAGCAAGGGCAACCATGCGCGCCCAAACCTCATCGTTTACTCCGGCATCAGCCACCTTCCGGAAGCTGCCGTCCTCGTTCATCAATGCATTCCCATAATCGTTGACTTCGATCCCCCAGGAAACCATCTGCAATGCCGTCGCTACATTTGCTTTGGTGGTGCGGGTCCGAGAAGCAATGGCCCGCAGCCGCTCCGAAGAGTTGCCGGAGGTGCCGTGCTGCGCACCGGCAACCTGATACGGCTCGAGATGCTGGTGAATCGCTGCAGTCAGTTCAACCTGAATACCCTCACCGCTTGCTTCAATGCCATGGGCCGAGCCGTTGTTCAAGGCGATCCAGTTCGGGAAGATGTTATGGGCGTTGAGTCCGCGGATCAAAAAGCCGGCATCCTCAACCGTCGACAAACCTTGTTCACCCTTTATCTCCCCGACCTCGGTCTCCAAGCCGGCCCAGGATGGGATGCAGGGGTTGAGTTCGAGATTGGCAAGCAGGTTCTGATCATCGGGCATATGCGAGGCGTCAACCGCAATTGAGGTGATTCCGGCCTCGAACAGCGTCGGTATCTCAATTTTGGCGGCCGCGACATCCTGTGGTGATTTAAGTCCGTAATGATCGGCATGGATCGCCACCGGTATGGTAATCCCCAACTCATTGCAGGCCGCGTCGACGAGTCGGGCGATATTCCAGAAATTCACCGCGCAATAGGTGGATTCGGACTTGGCGATCTCAATGATCAAAGCTGCCTGAGCCCGCTGGGCGGCCTGCAGGGCACCTCTGATAACGAGAAAATTTCTGCCGTTGGCCGCCATGGTCATCGCCTTGCCCTTGCGTCGCAAGGCCCGATCTATCACCGAGCCGCTGACCAGAAGGGCTCGGGAATGGGGAAACAACGAGCGGATTGTCGGCGGCCTGCCGACGGCAAGGGCTTGTTCAAACAGTTTCTGATCAGTCATAACTCCCTCCCTGATAAAAAGACCGACGCACTCCGGTGATGACGGCACATCAGAACACGAAAGCGATGCCCCACCGACTCGATCAGTCGTTATCGTCGGCGACGCTCGGATGAGACGACGTCAGATCGCACACGCCAATCCGAACAGCCACCCCTGTCGTCATGGTATCGCTACAGTTATAATGCACCGGGGACGGGAAATCCAGCCACCCCTCGGTTATCACGGTTTTTTCGCAAAACCGCCAAACGTCTTTTTGCCAAACAACCAGACGGCAACCACACTGATCTCATAGAGGATCACGAGCGGCCCGGCCATCATCAGCTGATTGACGACGTCCGGGGTCGGTGTCAGAATGGCGGCTATAATGAAATTTATCAGAATCGCATACTTGCGGTTTCTATGCAGAAACGAGACGGTGACCAGCCCGGCCTTGGCGAGAAAGACCATCAGCACCGGCATCTCAAAAATCACCCCAAACGCGATGAGCAGTCGGATTGCCAGTGAAAAATATTCACTGACGGCCGGCAGCGAGGTCAAAAACTCGGTGTTATAGCCGACGAGAAAACGAAAAGCCGGCGGGAAAACGAGAAAATAACCAAACGCCGCGCCGGAGAGAAAAAATACGGTGGAAATCGCGGTAAACGGCAGGATGACGCGCTTCTCGTGGCTATACAGGCCCGGCGCCACAAATCGCCAGATCTGGAAAAAGATGACCGGGGTCGCCAGCAGAATCCCGCAAACGAGCGCAAGCTTTAGATAAAAAAAAACCCTTCCTGGTAGGAAATGAAAATCAGGCTGGTCCCTTCGGGCAGAACCTCGACGAGCGGTTTGAAGAACCAGGTGCCGATCGGCTGGATCACCAGATAAGCGAGGCAGAAACCGACGAAGACCGCAGCGAACGAATAGATGAGACAACTGCGCAATTCCCGGAGATGCTCGGTTAACGGTTGCTCCTGAAACTGTTTTGATTGATCGCTCATGATCGTCTCGGCCGGATAATGGTTCGTAAAACGCCTGTCTTGATCACCAGCCTCATTACCATCTGACCGGAATTTTTGCAATGCTTTGCCCCCTGCCGAGACCGCTTTGCGGCAAACAGGATAGGATCAGCAGGTACTCATGGTTTGCACCCCGGTCGAGAGGAAGCCGATATGCCGGTAATCGCCAATAACTTTTGCTGTTATGACGCTGGCATATCGACGCATTATCGGCTATGCTGGTGGTACCTGAACGAACAAGAAACCACCGTCTGATACGCAAACCAAGCCAATCGAGCCGAAGTATGGGAACCATCCTCGTCGTCGACGATGAACAGAGCATGCGCGAGTTTCTCAAGATTTTCTTGAGCAAACAGGGGTATCGCGTGCTGACCGCCGAGCAGGGAGAACAGGCGCTGGCGCTTATGTCCGAGGAACCGGTCGACCTGGTGATCACCGACATCCGGATGCCCGGCATGAGCGGCCTGGAACTGCTCGAGACGATCAAGGAAGCCAATCCGGATCTGCCGGTGGTCATGATTACCGCCTTCGCCTCTCCCAATGATGCAGTGCAGGCGATGAAAAACGGTGCTTATGATTATATCAGCAAACCGTTTAACGTCGATGAGATCAAAACCGTTATCGCTTCGGCGACCAAACGTACCGAATCGGTAGTCCGTCAGGACGAAGCCGCCCAACTGTTCCCTAATATCATCGGTAAGAGCCGGGAAATGCTTAAGATCTTTGATATGATCAAGCGCATCGCTCCGACCCCGGCAAATGTATTGATCTATGGCGAATCGGGTACCGGTAAAGAGTTGGTGGCCCAGGCGATCCATGCCAAAAGCAAGGTTCACGCCGCACCGTTCGTTCCCATTACCTGCAGCGCCATTCCGGAAGAATTGATGGAAAGTGAACTGTTCGGCCACGTCAAGGGCTCGTTCACCGGGGCCATCGCCGACAAGCCGGGGCTCTTTCAGGAAGCGAACAGCGGTACGGCGTTTCTCGACGAGATCGGTGAGTTGACCCCGATTATTCAGACCAAACTGCTCCGCGTGCTGCAGGAGCGGGAAATCAAACCGGTGGGTGGAACGAGGCTTATTCCGATCAATGTCCGGATCATCGCCGCCACCAACCGTATTCTCGAAGAAGAAATCCTGGCCGGCCGGTTCCGCGAAGATCTTTTCTACCGCCTGGCGGTGGTGCCGATTCGGGTCCCTTCACTCCGTGAACGGAAAAGCGATATCCCGCTGCTGGTCGACCACTTCCTGCAGAAATATTCACGCCTGCTCGGCAAGGAGATCCGGGAGGTGTCCTCCTATGCCCTGCAGGTCCTGATGAATTACGATTTTCCGGGCAATGTCCGGGAACTGGAAAACATAATTGAACGCGGCGTGGCGCTCGAGACCTCGAATATCATCCTGCCTGAGAATCTGTCACTGACCGGCGCCCTGCGGTTGCAGCGTTCGACCGGCCAACCAGCGAACACCACCTTCGTGGCGGTATCCGACGAGGACGAATTATTCCGCCGCGGCCTCGATGACGTCGTTGCCGATCTGGAGCGGCGACTCATCTCCTATGCCCTTGAAAAATCTGGACATTCAAAAACGAAAGCCGCGGAGTTGTTGCGGGTCAGTTTCCGCTCGCTGCGCTACAAAACCAAGAAGTACGAATTGTGAGCATAGCCCTGCCCGCCATAACCCGGAGGGCCCCTCCGTCGGCGCATCGCCTGCTTGGCGCCGAAATGAACAACCACTGTGATAACAACCACCATGCCGACCGGCGACCATGAATCTGCTTGCACTCTTCAGAACCAACCGGGGCATCCAGAGTGTTGAAGATCTGATGCGACAGCAACTGCTCTGGCAGTTGCTGCTCCGGATCGTATTGTACACGTTGCTGCTCTTTATCAGCCTGCTGCTGATGGATGAGCGTTTCGATGTTATCACCATGCCGCCCAGCCTGTTGATTCTCTTCACGCTGGGTATCTATCTGACAACGGTTGCGACCGCATTTTTTCTCATCCACACCCATGGTGAGTTTCGTCGCTTCGGCTTTTTCCAGACCATGCTCGATGCGCTGTTCGCGTCGGTACTGGTTTACCTGACCGGAGCGTCCCATTCCGTTTTTTCATCGGTCTATTTTTTCCCGATCATCGCCGGTGGGTTGCTTGCTCCGATCAAAGGCGGGCTGATTGCCGCTGCCGCCTCGACGCTTCTGTATGCCCTGGTGCTCACTCTTGAATACCTCGGGATCGTGCCCGACTATCTTTCCTATTACGGTGTCATCGAATCCCACAATCTGTTTGCCAGTATCAACCATTTTTCAACCAAGGGACTGTCGTTTTTTTTGGCAGCGGTCATCAGCGCGCTGTTCGGTTCTCGACTCAAATCAACCACCGACGCACTGTCGTCCACCCAGTACGATTACAATCGCTTGTCACTGCTCTACAAGCAGATCTTCGAAAATATCGCCACCGGAATCATCACTGTCGACGGCGAGCAGATTATCACGTCGGCAAACAACGCCGCCGCCGGCATCACCGGCCTGGCCACCACGGAAATGATCGGCAGGCCGCTTGAAGCGCTCCTGCCTGAGGTTGACCTGGGCAGCCGCTCCAACCGCAATGTCTGCGACTTCGAACGACATGACGGGCAAAAGATCCGTCTCGGCTATGCCTGCTCCGAGTTACCGCACCCCGCTGCAACCGACACGCGGGATCTGCCGAAAAAACGGGATCAGGTCTTCATCGTAACGCTTAAGGATATCAGCGAAATCGAACGGTTGGAGACGCAGATGCGACAGGCGGAAAAACTGGCGGCTATCGGCATGATGAGCGCCGGTATTGCCCACGACTTTCGTAATCCGCTGGCCGCCATCTCCGGCTCGGCCCAGGTCCTCGCCCATGAATTTGCGAACACTCCCCGTGATCAGCAACACAATTATGAGCTGACGAAGATCATCCTGCGCGAGTCGGACCGACTGACAAAAACCATAGCTGATTTTCTCAAATTCGCCCGGCCGGACAGCATCGATCGCGACTGGTTTTTCCTGCGGCCCTGTGTTGAAGATATCCTGCAGATCTGCCGGGCCGACCCGAAATGGCCGGCCGGCGCCCAGATCGACCTCCTGATCGACCCGCTCTGCCGGGTCTGGGCCGATGAGAAACAGTTATTCACGGTATTGAATCACCTGATAACCAATGCCATGGCTTTTTGTCCCCGGCACGAAGAAAAGCTTGAGATCAGGGTGGAGCAGAAGTCGGTGGCGGAACGCGGCGACATGGTGGCCATCTCCGTGGCCGATAACGGCGGCGGTATCAATCCGGATGAAATGAAGAAAATATTTGAACCGTTTTATACCACCCGGGCCGACGGAACCGGTCTCGGACTGGCCATTGTCAAACAAACCATCGAAGCCCATAACGGCCTTATGACCATTGGCCGTTCGCCATCACTGGGCGGTGCTGAATTTACCGTACTGCTGCCCTGCCCGACTCTGGAAACAGGGTAAGGCGACAGGTCATTCCGATTCTTTCCAGATCCGGGCGCCAAGCCCGCAGAATTTGCCCACCAGGTCCTCGTAGCCCCGCTCCAGGTGATAAATGCGTGATATTTCGGTTCGCCCCGAAGCCGCCAGGCCGGCGATGACAAGCGAGGAACTCGCTCGCAGGTCCGTGGCCATGACCCGGGCGCCACTCAAACCATCGGGCCCGCAACCGGTCACCACGGCATTGTTCCCCTCGGTCTTGATGTCGGCGCCAAGTCGACGCAATTCGGCAACATGCATGAAGCGATTTTCGAAAATCGTTTCCCTGATCACACAAATCCCGCTACTCAACGTCATCAGTGCCATGAACTGGGCCTGCAAATCGGTCGGATAGCCGGGATACGGCATCGTCTTGATATCGACACCTCGTAAAAAGCGTCGCCTATCCGGATCCAATACCAGCGTTATCGATCGTTCGCCGACACTCACCGAGGCTCCGGCTTCGCTGAGTTTATCGAGCAGTGCCGGCAGGTGCTGGGGAAAACAATTGGTGACGGTCACGTCACCACCGGTGG
>CAZSOA010000094.1:0-1119 GCA_964608305.1 uncultured Desulfofustis sp.
CCATTGAGCAGCGCCATGCAGCGGCACTTGTCAGAGCTGATTAACTGCCTGCGGCTACCTAATCGGTGGTCGGTGACCCCGGGCGTCTCCTTTGAGGTGGATACGATCATCCTGAACGTAACGCTGTCGAGCTTAGAAGATTTGGAGCAGCGCTGGCCGGCGCTCAAGCCGCTGCTTCAGTGAGCAAGGCTTACGGATAACAGACGTCGCCGGTAACCAGGAGATCATCCCCATATCGCCGGACGCGAAGATCGGTCAGGCGAACCGCCTTTTCCCGATCATCGGCCGACGAGAAGTGTTCCACCACCGAAATCCCGCCGTCACCGGCAAACAGCGGCGCATAAAACAGGTTGACCCGGTCGACCAGGTGTCGGGCGAGAAAGGCACCGTGAATGGTCGCCCCCCCCTCAACCAGGATCGAGTTCACCCCATGCCCGGCTGCCGTCTTTAATACAGCGACCAGATCGAGATGGTTATCGGGCGATGTGCCAACCGGAAAGACGACGACACCAGGGCGTTCGGCAAGCCGCCGCCGTTTTTCGCGATCGGCATCGGTCCGACAGAAGATCCAGGTAGGCGCCGCAGATTGGTGGTGCAGCACTCGTGCCTGCTCGGGAATGCGCAGGTTCGTATCGAGTATGATGCGGACCGGGTCTCGGCCGGACCGCCCGGCCAGCCGGGTGGTCAGTGACGGATCATCGATGATTACGGTGCCGATGCCGACCAGAATGGCGTCCAACTGATCACGCAGCCGATGAACCTGACGCAGCGATTGCGGCCCGGTTATCAATCCTCGAGTCCCTTGACGAAAGGTTATCCGACCGTCGAGACTCAGACCTGCCTTCAGCACCACCCACGGCAGACCGGTGCTCACCTGCTTGATAAATCCCCGATTCAACTCCCGGCACTGCTCCTCGAGCACCCCGCTGATCACCGCAACGCCGCTCTTACGCAGAAAATCGGCGCCGCTGCCGTCCACGAGCGGATTCGGGTCGAGCATCCCGATCACCACGGTGGCGATGCCGGCCTGAACGATCGCCTCAGAGCAGGGCGGCGTTCGCCCGAAATGATTACACGGCTCCAGGGTAACATACAAAACCGCACCGGCCGCCGCCGACC
>CAZSOA010000094.1:1129-12455 GCA_964608305.1 uncultured Desulfofustis sp.
CAACTTTCCCCTATCAAAAAAAAAATGGTTTGTCAAGCTGATTTATGACAG
This sequence comes from uncultured Desulfofustis sp., assembly GCA_964608305.1. Lineage (GTDB taxonomy): Bacteria > Desulfobacterota > Desulfobulbia > Desulfobulbales > Desulfocapsaceae > Desulfofustis. The sequence continues at coordinate 1,181 of CAZSOA010000094.1, forward strand.
TTGTTGTTTTGAACTTGCTGTATCAATGGGGGCCACATCCATCTGTCCCCTCCCCCCGCATTCGCCCCCCCCCGCCCCGGCCGCCCGCAGGCCGTGGTTCGGGGGGTGCGGCGTGCCGGCCCGCCGGTGGTAGCCGGTGGCAATGATCTGATTGTCCTTGACGATGACCGCACCGACACAAGGGTTAGGAGCGGTCCTGCCTCGTGCTTTGCGCGCCTCCCGCAAGGCCCGCCGCATAAATATTTCATGATTCCCGTCGCTCACTGGTCAACGCTCCGGCTCAGGCCTGTTCGCGATTTTCGAGCAGGACCTTGAGTTCATCCATGAACTCGTTCACGTCTTTGAACTGACGATACACCGAAGCAAAGCGGACATAGGCCACCTCATCCAGCGTGGACAGGTTCTCCATGACCCACTCGCCGACCACCTTCGACGACACCTCTTTCGCCCCGAGATCCTGTAATTTATGTTCGATCTCATCGACAAACAGATCAATCGCGTCGCGGCTCACCGGACGCTTTTCACAGGCTTTTTCCAAACCGACCACGATCTTCTGGCGATCCCAGGGCTCCCGGCGGCCATCTTTTTTCACGAGAACCGGCATCATCACCTCGAGCCGCTCATAGGTCGTGAACCGTTGATCGCAGGACAGGCAAGATCGGCGACGCCGCGTGATCGTGCAATCCTTGTTCAGCCGTGAATCAATCACCTTGTTGTCGAGGTTGCCGCAATACGGGCATTTCATCCCCTCACCTCCCGGCCGTTCAGCCGTCCGCCATGCGCAAAACGGAAACGGCCGGTATCGATCTGTATTCGATACCGGCCGTGATCATCTTTATATATCGTCATTTTTTAATCACTGAACTTGGCAACCCTCAGGGCATGGCGGCCTCCGTCAAACGTGGTCTGCAGCCAGGTAGCGACGATTCCCTTGGCGACACCCGGCCCGGTGACCCGGGCACCCATGCAGAGCACGTTGGCGTTGTTATGCTGACGGCTCAGCCGCGCCGTATATTCGTCATGACAGAGCGCCGCCCGGATGCCGCGATGCCGGTGGGCGGCCATCGACATACCGATACCGGTACCGCAGATCAGAATACCGACGTCGGCAGAACCATCGAGGACCTCACGGCAAACGGTGACGGCGAAATCGGGATAGTCAACCGCTTCGCTGGAGCGGCATCCGCAATCGATAACCTCGTGCTGCGCCTGCTCCAGCTTCTCGATGATCAGCCGTTTCAACTCAAACCCGCCGTGATCGGCCCCGATTGCTATCTTCATCCGGTTCTCCCGCCACCGCTCAGCCGATAAATCGCTTCAGGGCGATGACGCCGTTGGTCCCACCGAAACCAAAAGAGTTAGACAGAGCCGCTCGGATCGTCATCGGCCGCGCCTCGTTGGGCACATAATCGAGATCGCATTCCGGGCTCGGCTGCCGCAGATTGATGGTCGGCGGCGCGACCTGATCCCTGATGCTCAATACGGTGAACACCGCCTCGATGCCACCGGCCGCACCAAGCATATGGCCAACCATCGACTTGGTGGAACTGACGGCGAGCCGCCGGGCCGCTTCACCGAACACGGTCTTGATGGCCACCGTTTCACAGCGGTCGTTGAGCGGGGTCGAGGTGCCATGGGCGTTGATATAATCGATATCTTCGGGAGCAAGGCCGGCGTCCTGCAGAGCGAACCGCATGCACCGGGCGGCACCTTCGCCGTCTTCAGGCGGTGCGGCTATATGGTACGCATCACTGCTGAGACCATAGCCGATGACCTCGGCAAGGATCTCGGCACCGCGGGCCCGGGCGTGCTCAAGCTCTTCGAGTACCAGCATTCCCGCACCTTCCGCCATGACAAAACCGTCGCGCTCGCTGTCGAATGGACGCGACGCCTCGGCCGGGCTGTCGTTGCGTTTCGACAACGCCTTCATCGCCGAGAAACCGCTGACACCAAGCGGACAGATCACCGCTTCGGTTCCGCCGGTGATCATCGCGCTGCTCATACCGTATTTGATATGCCGGTAGGCCTCGCCAACGGCATGGGTGCCGGCCGCACAAGCGGTGGTCAAGGTCAGATTCGGGCCTTTGCTGCCGATATCCATGGAGATATGTCCCGACGGCATATTGGGGATGACCGTCGGGATGAAAAACGGCGTGAGTCGCCGATACCCCTTCTGCAGGACCATCTCGTGCTGATCGGTAATCGTCGGCAGCCCCCCCATGCCACATCCGGTGATGACGCCGACCGCACCGCTGTTTGCATCGGTGATCTGCAAGCCGCTCTCGGCCAGCGCCATTCGCGCAGCGACGAGGGCATACTGAACGAAGAGGTCGAGATGTTTCGCTTCCTTTTTCTCGAAATGATCATCGGTAACGAAGTCCTTGACCTCTGCTGCGATCTGCACCGCAAAGTCGGAGGCATCGAACCGGGTAATCCGGTCGATGCCGCTGACTCCATTACACAAATTTTGCCACGTTTTCGCCACACCGGTACCCAACGGCGTTACGAGCCCGGTTCCGGTCACCACCACTCTGCGGTTCACGATGCTGTCTCCTCCGTTTTGCGCGATGGATCGTCGGTTGTCGGGGAGTCCCCCGGGAGCGACATCGGCTTACCGAAGCTTGGCCACATAGTCGATGGCATCCTGGACGGTCACGATCTTTTCGGCATCCTCGTCGGGAATTTCGATATCGAATTTCTCTTCCATCGCCATGATCAACTCAACCAGATCAAGTGAGTCGGCGCCCAGATCGTCGACGAAGGAAGCCTGCGGCACCACTTTGTCTTTTTCTACACTGAGCTGCTCAACGATAATGTCAATCATTTCCTGATCGATCGCCATTGTATTATCTCCTTAAATACGTTTATCAACTGATTTCTGATTGTTGTCCGTCATCGCGCCGCTTTTCAGCAAGCGTGGGAGCGGATGACGAGTGAACCACTTTTTAACAAATCCGCCCAATTTGCAACCATTAATTTCCACTCTGTCGACAGACCGGCCGGCCGCCTTTTCTACATATACATCCCGCCGTTGACATGGATGGTCTGGCCGGTTACGTAGTTGGCGTCGTCACTGACGAGAAAGGCGACCGCTCCGGCCACATCGGCCGCCGTTCCAAGCGTGCCCAGCGGAATTTCACCGATCAGCTTCTGCTGCACGGCTTCAGATAGGGCCTCGGTCATTTCGGTAACGATATAGCCGGGAGCAATGCAATTGACGGTGATATTGCGGGACGCGAATTCCCGGGCGAGCGACTTGGACATGCCGACCAGGCCTGCTTTGGCCGCCGCATAATTCACTTGGCCGCCGTTCCCGGAAAAACCAACCACCGAGGAGATATTGACGATCCGTCCCCACTTCTTCTTCATCATCGACCGGACGACGGCCTTGGCGCAATTGAACGCCCCTTTGAGATTGGTGTTGAGCACCGTGTCCCAGTCATCTTCCTTCATCAACGGCAACAGCCCGTCTCTGGTGATCCCGGCATTGTTGACGAGGATATCGACGCTGCCCGCAGAGGCGATCAGTTGTTTGAAGCACTCCTGGGTACTCGCAAAATCAGCGATATCGCAACGCAGAATGGCCCCGTCGCCGCCGGCCTGACGAATCAACTCGACGGTCTGCTCCGCGGCGTCGGGGCGGGCGACATAGTTGACATGGACAAAAGCCCCCAACGAAGCGAGCCTCACGGCAATTGCCCGGCCGATGCCCCGGCTGCCGCCGGTCACCACGGCCGTTTTTCCCTGCAGTGTCATGATCCGCGTCTCCTTTCAATGGCGTCGATGAGTTTCGGCAGCACCTCGTACAGGTCGCCGACCACGCCGTAGTCGGCGACATTGAAGATCGGTGCGTCCGGGTCACGGTTGATGGCTACGATCGTTTCCGAGGATTGCATCCCGGCCACGTGCTGGATCGCACCGCTAATGCCGCAGGCGATATAGAGTTTCGGAGCGACGGTTTTCCCGGTCTGCCCGACCTGATGCGGATAGGGTATCCAGCCGGCATCGACGACGGCCCGCGATGCGGAAACCTTGCCGCCAAGCGCTTCGGCAAGTTTACCGAGCAGCGTGAAACCCTGTTCGTTTTCGAGCCCGCGACCACCGGAGACAAGAATATCCGCTTCCTGAATATTGACCTTGCTCTTCGTCTCACTCACCGACTCAAGCACCTTGATGCGGCTGACCAACTGCCGCGGGGTCGGCATGATATCGAACACCTCACCGCTGCGCTGCGGGTCAAACGGCGCTTCCTTCATGACCTTGGGGCGAACGGTGGCCATCTGCGGCCGGGTATGGGGACAGACGATGGTGGCCATGATATTGCCGCCGAATGCCGGGCGGGTCTGCAACAGCACGCCGTCCTCCGGCCGGATCTCCAGGCGCGTGCAATCTGCGGTCAGACCGGCATCAACGCTGGTTGCCACGCCGGGGATGAACGACCGGCCAATGGCAGTAGCCCCGGCAAGGACAATTTCCGGTTTATGTACTCTGATCAGATCGGCGACGATCTTTTCGTAGATCTCATCGGAGAACAACTCCAGAGCCGGGTTGTCGACCCGGTAGACGACATCGGCGCCATGGCCGATCAACGTCGCAGCGCTGTCACCGGTGAGGTGGCCAAGCAGTAATGCAGACAGCTGCACCCCACGGGCATCGGCCAACCGCCGACCGATACCGAGCAATTCCAGCGCCACCGGTGCCGGTCGTCCCCGGGAAAACTCGGCAAATACCCAGACCCCGGACCAGTCGGCTAGATCACCCTGGATCTGCCTCTTTTCCCCTTCTATCGACAACGCCTCTACTTCACATTCCTGGACACAGGCGCCGCACAACGTACAGCTCTCGTTGACCACAGCTACGCCGTCAACCACGGTGATCGCGGAAAACGGGCACTGCTGCTCGCAAATGCCGCAACCGATACAGAGTTTTTCGTCAATCTTCAGCATAATCTCTCCGTCGGCTAGACCAGATACGGTTTGATGCAGTCCACCAGCTGCTCGACCTGCTCATCGACGCTGCCGGAAAGAATCGCCCGCCCGCCCCGCGGTTCCGGCGGAAACACCTTGACCACCTGGGTCGGTGATCCGGCCAGGCCGATACAAGCCGGATCGGCGCCGATAGCGGCTGCCGTCAACATGGTGATCTCGGCTTTTTTGGCCTTCATCTTGCCCTTGAGCGACGGCACCCGCGGTTGATTGATATCCTTGACCACGGTCAGCAACGCCGGAAAACCGACCTGCAGCACATCATACCCGTCATCCATCATGCGCTCGACCACCACTTCCTTCTCCGATGCCGAGCGGATTTTCTGGATACAGGTGGCATAGGGAATATCCAACCGCATTGCCAATCCGGGTCCGACCTGGGCGGTATCGCCGTCGATGGCCTGCTTACCGCAGATGATCAGATCAAACGGGCCGCAGGCTGTGACCGCCTTGGCCAGCGTGTAGGACGTCGCCCAGGTATCGGCGCCGGCGAAACTGCGATCGGAAACGAGCACGGCCCGGTCGGCGCCGCAGGAAATGGCTTGGCGCAACACCTCCTCGGCCTGGGGCGGCCCCATGGTGATCACCAGCACCTCGCCGCCGCAGCTTTCTTTCAGGCTGACCGCCGCTTCAAGGGCGTGCTGGTCATACGGGTTCATGATCGATTCAACCCCTTCGCGCGCCAGGGTGTTGGTGACCGGATCGAGCCGTACGTCCTTGGCATCGGGCACCTGTTTGACACAGACAATGATCTTCATGCACAATCCGTTCTGATGCCGGTCGCAGCGCCACCGAGCGCGCGACCTTATTTGTTGTATTCTTTATTGAGTTCCTGGCCGATGACGTTGCGCTGCACCTGGTTGGTGCCTTCGTAGATTTGCAGGATCTTCGCGTCACGCATCATCTTTTCCGCCGGATAGTGGCACATGTAACCATAACCGCCCATGACCTGAACGGCATCGGTGGTGACCTTCATCGCCATATCGGTGGCAAATACCTTGCACATAGACGATGCTTTGGACATGTTTTTCGGATGGGCGTCGATATGCCGGGCAGCGGCATAGGTCAGTGCCCGGGCGGCTTCGACACCGGTGGCCATATCGGCGAGCATATGCTGGATGGCCTGGAACCCGATGATCGGTTTACCGAACTGTTCCCGCTGCTTGGCATAGGTGACCGCCATGTCGAGGGCCCCCTGGGCAAGGCCGACACCAAGAGCGGCGATGCCGGGACGGCTCGAGTCAAGGGTCTTCATGACCGTGATGAACCCGGTACCCTGACGGCCGATCATCCGCTCCTTGGGAATTCGGCAATCCTTGAAGATCAACTCCGTCGTCGACGAGGCCCGGATGCCCATCTTGATCTCTTTGGGGCCGCAGGAAAAACCGGGGTCACCTTCCTCGACAACAAACATCGAAGCGCCTCGAGCGCCTTTGTTTTTGTCGGTCATGGCGACGACGGTATAGATCTGCGCTTCACCGCCATTGGTGATCCATTGCTTCGTGCCGTTGAGCACCCATTCGTCCCCATCCAGCACGGCGGTAGTCCGAATCCCGGAGGCATCCGAGCCGGCATTGGCTTCGGTCAGGCCGAATGCCGCGAATTTCTTTCCGGCGGCAACGTCCGGCAGGTATTTCTCTTTCATCTCCTGCGAACCGCCGATCAGAATCGGGTAGATGCCCAGAGAACTTGCGGCAAAGGCGGTACCGACACCGATACAGCCGCGGCCGATTTCTTCCAGCGCTACAACGATATCGAGGCAACTGCCGCTAAATCCTCCGAATTCTTCGGGAATTGGAATAGCAAACAGGTCCGCCTTGGCCATCGCGTTAAGGATTTCCCGGGGAAACTCATGTTTCTCGTCGAGTTCCGCCCGTTGCGGAATAATCAATTCATCGGTGATCTGCCGGGCAATGTCGACAATCATCTGTTGCTGTTCAGTCAAAAAACGGTCCATCATCGTCACTCCTTCTTACCACCTGAGCAGGGTTGCGCCCCAGGTAAAACCGCCGCCGAAAGAGCAGAGCAGTACCGTCATTCCGGGCCGCAATCGGCCGAAACGATTGGTCTCGTCCAGGGCGATGGGAATTGATGCCGCCGACGTGTTGCCGTAATGCATCACGTTGACAACCACCTTCTCGTCGGGGATGGCCAACCGCTCCACCAGGTTGTTGAGAATTCTGATATTGGCCTGATGGGGGATCATCAGATCGATATCGTCGATCGTCATGTCGACCTTTCGTAACAGGCCGACGACAGCGTCTTCCATGGCCTTGACCGCATGTTTAAACACCTCGCGGCCTTCCATGATAATATGCACGCCCGGATTGTCCGGAACGTGCAACTCGGGGTTCGTACTCGGCGCCTGGTGCATGTACAGCAGCCGCCAAAGACGACCGTCGGAGCAATGATTGGAGCCGAGCACCTGTCGTTGCGGATCGTCCGTATGCCCAAAAACGGCAGCACCGGCACCGTCACCAAAGAGGATACAGGTGTTGCGGTCCTGCCAGTTGAGGCGGGAAGACAACGTCTCGGCACCGATAACGAGTACCTTCGCCTGATGATCAGCCCGGATATGCTTATCGGCGATATCCATGCCGTAGAGAAACCCGGAACAGGCTGCGTTGACGTCGTAGGCAAAGGCTTTATCGGCCCCAATTTCTTTTTGCACGAAACAGGCGCAGGACGGCATCAGCATATGCGAGCTGATGGTGCCGACCACCAGGAGATCGATCTCGCCGGCGGTGACGTCGGCCATGGCCAGCGCTTCGCGGGCGGCATCGGCGGCAAGCTGATAGGTCATCTCGCCATTACCACCGATACGACGGTTCTCAATACCCGTGCGACTCCTGATCCACTCGTCACTGGTTTCGACGATCTGCTCCAGATCACGATTACTCAATACTTTTTGAGGCAGGCGCGAGCCGGTGCCGAGGACGATCGTACCCATTACACCGCCTCGACCAGCCCGGTCAACCCGCTTTCAAGTTCTCGGGAAATACACTCGTTGAGCTTCAGCCGCTCCATGTCCATGGCCTCAAGCAGGGCGTTTTTAATCGCATACGCGCTTGATTTGCCGTGACAGACAATGCCCGTTCCCTTGATGCCAAGTAAGGGGGCCCCGCCGTATTCCGCGTAATCAACACGCTTTTTGAATTTCTGGAAAGCCGGTCGGGCCAGCAGATACCCGATTTTGGCCATCGGTGATTTGACAATCTCGTCGCGCAGCATTTTCATTGCCGCCTCGGCCAGTCCCTCACTGATTTTCAGGCAGATATTACCGACGAAGCCATCACAGACGATGACATCGACATCACCCTGAAAAACGTCCCGTCCTTCCACGTTGCCGATGAAGTTCAGGGCGCTCTTATGCAGCAGCGCGTAGGTCTCCTTGACGAGGTTGTTGCCCTTGCCCGACTCCTCACCGATGGTCAACAGTCCGACGCGCGGCTTATCGACATGGTAGAGGCGGGAGAACACCGATGCCATGATGGCGAATTGATAGAGATGAATGGGGCGACACTCGACATTGGCGCCGACGTCCATGATGACGACCGGTCCTTTCAGTGTCGGAAAGATCGACGCGAGGCCGGGCCGGGCGACATTCTTGAGCCGCCCAAGGGTGCGCACCACGGCTGCCAGGGTGGCACCGGAATTGCCGGCGCTGACCACTGCCGCCGCCTCGCCGGATTTGACCAGTCCGCACGCCACCATGATCGACGAATCCCGTTTCTTGCGAATGGCATCAACGGGGTTCTCGTCCATACCCACCGTAGTCGGCGCATGAACGATGTGCAGGCGGCTGGCGGTGTCCTTGCCGGAGGCGAGCCTTGTGACCTGATCAGTCAGGATCGCTTCGTCGCCGACCAGGAAGACGTCAAGCTCACGCTGCTCGACAGCCAGCAATGCACCGGCGATCAGTTCCTGCGGGCCATGGTCTCCGCCCATGGCATCCAGGGCGATGTGCACCGGCCGATCCTGCTAGACTTCAGAGTCCAGAACGTAGACAACGCGTCCCTTGTATTTGCCGCAGCTCCCGCACAGCCGGTGGGGTTGTTTCGGTTCGCCGCAGTCCTGACAAAGATTGACCCCCGGCGACTTCAAGGCGTCGTGGGCACGTCGTTTATGGGTACGGGCATGGGAATGTCGTCGTTTGGGTAAGGCCATGATTTCCTCCGCTAATCAGTATCTCAATGGCTCCGGGTTAGTCCCTTTTCAGTTGCCGTAAAGCGGCGAACGGGCCGGACAATTCGGGTTGTCGGCAGGAGCACGGCGTCTCATTGAGATCCGCGCCACATTGCCGGCACAACCCTTTACAGTCCCGGCGGCAGAGTGTTCTCGCCGGTAAAGCGAGATAGATCTGTTCCCGGAACAAAGCACCCAGGTCGATAACCGGACCCGGCAAAAATACGGTGTCATAATCGTCTGCACGGCATTCGGTTTCCGTACCCGCAACAACCGGTTCCCGACCGACAATGCACTGGTAAAAAAACTCGACTGCCAACGGCACCTGTACCGGCCGGCAACAACGATCACAACAAGCGCCGACCGTAACCTGCAGACTGCCGGTTATCTCGACCCGGTCCGGTCCGGTTCGGCGCAATACCACCCCCCCTTCAACCGGCCCTTCTGCGACCAATTCGTCACCGGGGAACCAACCGTCATCGATAATCCGTCGGACCAGTTCGCTGCCGACAATTTCATGAAACGCTACATTCACCGTGGCAACCGCTCAACAGACAAAGAGTCAAACACGGGAGAATAATCCATTTCCAGTGCAATCGCCAGCAAAAAATTACAAACCGCCGTGATGCCACGTCTGCGCCCGTTCGTCATCCCATGCGGCAACGGCTTGTCTATGAAAATGAAGCTTCAGAGAATATGGGTAAGCCGGGTGGAACACTTCTCCAAACGGAGCGAAACGACGCGCAGCAGATATTGCAGGATCGGGACGGCAAGATCCGGATGATCACCGGCAAGCTTCCGGAACGCAGAGGCAGGCAGGCGCAATAACCGGACGTCGACGACCGCTTCGACCAGGCAGTGATGACTGGTCGAAGCGCTTCCAAGAGCGGCTTCGCCGACCACAGCGGGCGGCGACAGCAGGGCAATCACCTGCCCGCGGCCGAACCCCGACTCTTTCCGGACGGCCAGCTGTCCGACCAGCAACACGAACAACGCATCGGCGGTGCCGTCAACCGTCAGCAACGCCCCTCCGGCGGCAAGCTCGCAAAGCGATGTATACGGTTGCAGAATCCGGTGCCGGTCTTCGTCGATAAACGGGAAGGCCTGTCCGAGCTCCGCCGGCGACGGCACACCTGAACAATCACGGGGCGGCATCATGCTCGGCGAACTCACGGTTCTTCTCTTCAATGATTCTCACCAGGCCGGCAAAACTCTCCTGGCGAAGGATGGAGCGAAACTGCTCCATATAATTCCGAATCAAGCTGACCCCTTCAATATTGATGTCGTAAACCAGCCAGCGGTCCTGTTCCTGCTGCATGATGTAGTGAATGGGCAGCGCCTGCCCCTGATGCTCGACCAGCGTCGTTACCTGGGCGCGTTTACCCTTGACCCGCTCGGCGGCGAATTCGACCTCCTGGCCGCTGTAGGTCTCCAATTTGCCGATGTAGACATTTTCCAGCAGCTTGGTCATCTGCTCGACAAAATAGTCTTTCTGTTCATCGTTGATTTCATTCCAGGTCGGCCCCAACACGCGTCGCGACATCTCCCGGAAATCAAACCCTTCGGAGACCGTTTCCATGATCAGCTGGCGGCGCTCATTTTTGTTGGCACTGCCGCTCAAGCTATCATCGGTGAGGATCTCGATCACCTTGTCGATAGTCGGCTTCAATTGCTCGCTCGGCCCGGGAAGGTTGGCGCCGCCGGCGGCGGCGCTCAACAGACAAAACATACTGACAAAGACTATGGTAAACAGTTTCATGGTACTCTCCTTAACAATCAGCAATACGGCACTCGCCGCACTCAGCGCTCATTGATCACTTTGCGGCGGTACTCGTAATAGGCCTGTCGCGCGGCAACATACGGATCAAGGGCAAAGCGTTTCAGCTCCTCGTAGACATCCGGGCCAAGCGACAGGGCATTGACCCGCTCGGTGCCCGCATACGTAAAATCAAATACCAGGTCGTTGGAGAAATAAAACACCGGATGCAGGTAAAAATCACCAAACAACCCGAGTGAATCGCGCATTGTCGACGGCCCCAACCCCGGCCAGCAAATATAGATGCCTTCGGTTATCCCCCACTTACCGAAGGTCTGGCCAAGGTCGG
>CAZSOA010000095.1:0-12380 GCA_964608305.1 uncultured Desulfofustis sp.
CGACGATCGACCTGGGGCAGACGGTCACGCATCCGCCGCAGAGCAAGGTCGTCGTTGAGCCAGTCGGCCAGCAGCCCGATCATCCCGGCGCTGTAGACATGCTGATCGACAGTAAGTCGGTAAATGAGCCATACTCCTTCTTTTCGGGCGTGCACCAGGCCGGCCTCGACCAACGTCTTCATGTGCCGCGAAATCGTCGACTGGGCCAATCCGAGCAACTCCTGGATTTCGCAGGCGCACAACTCCCCAACCTCCAGTAGCTTGACCATTCGCACCCGATTCGGATCGGAGAGCGCTTTCATTACTTTGATAAAGGGTTCCATTCGGATATCTCCCCGGACAAATCTAGAGATGCGCATGTATGCATATAATAACGGTTCCGGACAATTCTGCAAGGCCGTTTCTCTCGCGAACCGCGGTGCTGAACGCTGGTGAACGAAGGGCCTGCCAACATCCGCAGCAAGCCGCGGCAGCATGCCGATAACCGTTGGTTCCGCTTGACTTTCCGGCGATACTGCTCTAGACTCTGTGGATACCTGTGGTGATCGGCGACGCGGGTCAATCAACGATCACCCTTCTTATCGTTTTTCATTGAGGTAGCGTATGTTCGGATTGGGAATGCCGGAACTGATAGTTATATTGGTTATCATCGTCATTATTTTCGGAGCCGGCAAACTGCCGGAGATCGGCTCCGGCATCGGCAAGGGCATCAAGAATTTCAAGGAAGCAACGAAGCAGGAGGAGAAAAAGGCGCTCGACGACGAAAAGAAGGAGAAAGACGATTCCACGTCCGCCTGATTTTCTGCGAAGTCACCAACCAACCGTAAGGAGCACCCATGTTCGGACTCGGCACCCCTGAGCTCATCGTCATTCTCGCCATCGCCTTTCTTATCTTCGGCGGCAAAAAACTTCCGGAAATCGGCTCCGGCCTCGGCAAGGCTATCTCTTCCTTTAAAAAAGGGGTCAGTGAAGTCGAAGAAGGTGGCAAGGGGATTGTCAACGACCTGCCCGGCGTCAAGGAAGTGAAGGAAGTAAAAAGTCAGGTCGATCAGGTAAAAAACCTCGGCAAAATCATCAAGTAGCTTCGTCGCCGCGTGCCGCCATCGCTACCACGCCAGGCGACGATCTTTTTTGGGAACCTTGGAAAATTGCCATGTCGTCCAGCCTCATTGGTGCGTAATCACATTGTATCCTCGGAATATCATGTATATGCCTGCGGTAAAATTCGCTTGCGCGCCTCGATCCTGAACGAAATTTCGAATTTTTCAAGACCCCTTTATTGTTGTTTTGCGTTGACACATTGGCACATTGTTGACGTTTTCGTCAGTTTTGGTTTGATTTCCGACGCATCCCGTCAGTCCCGCCCCCTGTTCCGCAATTCCTTGTTTTTTCCCGTAATCTGACTGCTTGACGAAGGATTCGTTTTTTTGTATTTCTGCAGTTTCGCGCCGCACCGCCGCTTTGCACCTGATCATACACACCTCTGCACGGCCCGCCCGGCGCCGACATGGTAATCGACGCCGATAAACGGCGACACGCCCCCTCAGGAGAACACAGATGTGCCGATTAGCCCTGAAAACAGCCAATGAACCATTCTCTCCGTATGATGTGCTGCTGGCCATGGAGGCCATGCAGGAAGGCTACGACGGCTCCGGCCTCGGCCTGCTGCTGCGCGGCATGGAATTCGAAGATTTTCGCTACAATCATAAGTTTCCGATCCTCTCCGGCATTGCCGAAAGTGAAAAAGCCTGGCGGCGGCTGGACTCGTTCATGGAAGAACGCGGCTACGAACTGAAGTACGACCACAAGTTTCATATGAAACGGGCTTTCATGAACGGCAAGGACCGCTATCGCTATTTTGTCCGCGCCTATCGCATGCCGGACCGGTTTGCCGAGGCCACGCAGCAGGACCGGGAGATGGAACTCTTGAAAACCCGACTGGCCCTGCGCAAAGACGGCGAGGAACACGGCAATGACCTGTCGGTCTTCTCGTTCTGGCCGGACGTGACGATGATCAAGGAAGTCGGCTGGCCGCTCCAGGTCGGCAATCTGCTCAGCCTGCACGATGGCCAGATTAAGGCGCGGGTTTGCATGGCCCAGGGTCGGCAGAACACCAACTACGGGATCAACCTGTATGCCTGTCATCCTTTTTTCATCCAGGGCATCGCCACGATGACCAACGGCGAAAATACCGCTTTCGTCCCGATAAAAGACTGGCTGGTTGGCCGCAATATGCCGGGTTATGTCGGTTACCAGAGCGACTCCGAGGTTTTTACCCACATCCTGCACTACACGATCAACCACCTGCGGCTGCCGTTGCAGGTCTATAAACATATCATCACACCACTGAGCCAGACAGAAATCGATCGCCACCCGCAGGGTGATTTTTTAAAAGGTTTGCGCAACGCCTGCCGACGACTGATTATCGACGGTCCGAATGCCGTGATCGGCACCCTGGCCGATGAAACCTGCCTGCTGGTCATGGACCAGAAGAAACTGCGGCCGGCCACCGTCGGCGGCAGAGAAGGCGTCTGGGCAATTGCTTCAGAGATGTGCGGCGTCGACGCAATGGTTCCCGACCGCGACCCAGCCCTTGATTTTCAACCGATGCGCGAGCATACCGTCATTATTCCACCCGATCGCAAGGAACTCACCATATGGTCCCAATTCGAACAATTCCCGTTGAACCTGGCAGCCTGACCTACCCTGATCTTCCGTGGATCGTTGAGCATCGGGAAGATCGCTGCACGCTCTGCGGTCAGTGCACCACGGTCTGCCCGAAGGAGTCGCTCTACCTGGCATACCGTCGGCAACGCATGCCCAAGCTTGAGATCCTGAGCAAACAGCGGGGCAGCGAGTATCGGACGTTTACCGGCATTCGCCAGCATACCGACATGCGACGGGCCTGCATCGGCTGCGGGATGTGTGCCATGGTCTGCCCGAACGAGGCGATCCAGCCGGTACCGAATACCATTGAGCGGCGGACCCTGTTTTTCGCAAACCAGCAGGGAGAGCCCAACAAGCGCGGAGGAAGACGCAACGTGCCCGGCACAACGCTGCTCGACCGCATCGTCTTCAACCGGATCTCGATGCTCACCGACCCGGCACTCGACGCCGGCCGGCACGAGTTTACCGTCACCACCAGCATCGGTCGTATCCTCTCCCCCGAAGACTACCTCGCCCGGCGCCTCGACGGCGGCTGGATACCACCGACCCGGGAGGTCTTTCCATTCATCATCGGGTCGATGTCATTTGGCGCCCTGTCGCCGAACATGTGGCTTGGCCTGCTCCAGGGCGTTGCCTACTGCAACGAGGTGCTCGGCATTCCGGTGGTGATGTGCACCGGTGAAGGCGGTTGCCCGCCCTGGGTGCTGCGAAGCCCGTATCTCAAATATATTATTTTGCAGATTGCTTCCGGCTATTTCGGCTGGGATGAGATCATTCGGGCCATTCCCGAGATGCAATGCGACCCGGCAGCCATCGAAATCAAATACGGCCAGGGCGCCAAGCCGGGCGACGGTGGGCTGCTCATGTGGTACAAGGTCTCGAAACTGATCGCCCGATTGCGCGGTGTCCCCGAAGGCGTCGACCTGCCGTCGCCACCGGTGCACCAGACCCTGTATTCGATCGAAGAAAGCGTCATGAAGATGATCCAGACCATGTCCATGGCGTTTGAACACAAGGTCCCGGTTTATCCGAAGATATCGGCATCGACCTCGGCCAAGGCGGTGCTCAACAACCTGGTGCGCAACCCCTATGCCGGCGGCCTGCTTATCGACGGGATCGACGGCGGCACCGGCGCTGCCTACAACGTCTCGCTCGATGCCACCGGCCACCCGGTCGCCTCCAATGTCCGTGAATGTTACCTCGATCTGTGCGCCCAGGGCATGCAGAACGAGGTGCCGATCTACGCCGCCGGCGGCATCGGCAAGAACGGCAATGTCGCCCAGAACGGTATGGCCTTGATTATGCTCGGCGCCACCGCCGTACATATCGGCAAGTATATCATGCAGGCCACCGCCGGCTGTCTCGGCAACGAACAGAACCGCTGCAATGTCTGTAATCTCGGGATCTGCCCGAAAGGCATTACCAGCCAGAACCCGAAACTCTACCGCCGCCTCGATCCCGACAAGGTTGCCGAGCGCGTGGCCGAAACCTTCATGGCCATCCAGACGGAAGTCAAAAAAATCATGGCACCGCTCGGCAGATCGCAGAGCCTGCCGATCGGCATGTCGGATGCCATCGGTATCGGCGACAAGGACGCCGCCGACCGGCTGCAGATCAACTACGTCTGCTAGTCCACGGTTCGAACAAAACCGGTGACGACTACATGAGCACCATACGCATATTCTTTTTGGAAGGAGTTCCTCAGTGACAACACGGATCGTCAAAGGTCAGGACGAAAACGGGCTGCGCATCAGTTCCATGGATTTCGAGCGGCTGGTCCGCGAGGCTGCCGCCGAAAGCGCTGAACTGCAGTTGCAGACCTATGGCCAGCACAACATCGGTATCCGGCTGCAGCGACCGGACGGCCTCCGCCTGCAGATCTCAGGCCCTTGCGGCCAACGCCTCGGCGCGATGGGGCTGCCGGGTACGATTATCGACTGCCGGGGTTCGGTTTCCGACGATCTCGGCTATCTCAATATCGGTGCCGAGATCACCGTGCACGGCGACGCCACCAATGGCGTCGGCAACGCCATGGCCGCCGGCAAGCTATTCATCGGCGGTTCCATCGGCGCCCGCGGCCTGTCCATGACCAAATGGAACCCCGACTACGCCCGACCGGAACTCTGGGTACTCGGTTCCGCCGGCGATTCGTTCGCGGAATTCAATTGCGGCGGCATCGCCGTGATCTGCGGGGTAGACGCGAAGAATCCGGCCAATGTCCTCGGCTACCGTCCCTGCGTCGGCATGGTCGGCGGCCGCATCTATTTCCGTGGTGGCCATGACGACTCCTATGCCCGCACCAATGCCCGGCTCGCTCCACCCGACGACGAGCAATGGCAGTGGCTGCAGGATAATCTGCCGCTCTTCCTTGAGCACCTCGATCGCACCGCCCTGACGGATGAACTGCTTGACCGCAGCCAATGGCAGGTACTCAATGCCGTGACCCCGCAGGAGCGGGCCCTGATGTGGTCCGGACCGATGCCGATGGCTCAGTTCCGGCGCGAGTTCTGGAACAAGGCCTTCGGCGGCGGCGATCCACTGCGCGACCTGGCCCCGGGTCTGGACCGATCGCCGGTCGGTACCATCGTCACCGGCGATCTGCGTCGTCGCGCCCCGTGGTGGGCCAATAACGAGGCGGCGGCGCCATGCACCTATTTCTGCCCGATCCACATCCCCACTGTCGATCGGCTCCGACTTATCCGCGAAGGCAAAATCGATGAGGCCTATGCGCTGGTGCTCGGTTATACACCGCTGCCGGCCTCGGTCTGTGGCGCCATCTGCCCGAATCTGTGTATGGAAAACTGCACCCGGACCGGTATCGACGGCTCGATCGCAATGCAGGTCCTTGGTCGCGCTGTCGCCAACTTTTCAGCACCGGAGCCGGCGCCGCCAGCAAACAAAAAAGTTGCGATCATCGGCGGTGGACCGGCCGGCATGAACGCGGCCTGGCAGCTTGCCCTGGCCGGTGTAGAAGCGCACATTTTTGAAAAAGACGACAAACTCGGTGGGAAACTCGCCCAGGTCATCCCCTGGGAGCGATTGCCCCGAGCGATCTGGGACGAGGAAATCAAACGCTTCCTGTCGCTGACCAACATCCACGTCCATTTCCAGAGCGAGATGAACCAGGCAGTCTTTGCCGAACTGCGCGACACCTATGATTACGTGGTGGTCGCCGTCGGCACTCACCAGCCGCGGCGGCTGACCTTCCCCGGTCACGAACGGGTCATCCCGGCACTTGACTTTCTCAAGGAAGCAAAAAGCAAGGACTCCATGGCGATCGGCCCACAGGTGGTGGTCATCGGCGCCGGCAATGTCGGCTGTGATGTGGCCTGCGAGGCCTATCGCCTCGGCGCTACCCAGGTGACCCTGGTCGACATTCAGAAGCCGCTCGCCTTCGGCAAGGAAAAGGAGGCGGCTGAGGCGCTCGGCGCCCGGTTCCGCTGGCCGGTTATTACGAAGGAGGTCACCGCTGCCGGGTTGTTGACCGCCGACGGCGAATTGATCGAGGCCCAGACGATCTTCATCTCCATCGGTGATGTTCCGGCACTGCCTTTTCTTCCGGAGAGCGTCGAGACGGTGCGGGTCGGCGGGGCGGACTGGATCAAAACCGATCCGACTCACCGGACCTCGGACGCCAAGGTGTTGGCGATCGGCGATGTCGAAAAGCCGGGGCTGGCCACCGATGCACTCGGAGCCGGGAGAACGGCGGCCCAGTGGATTCTCGCCGACATCAGCGGTACACCGTTCAAACCGTTCAGCAAACAGCTCATCCCGCAACAGGCCCTGACCATTACCCATTACCAGCCGACCGAGCGGGGCAGCACCGAACGGGAACAGGCCGACCGCTGCCTCTCCTGCGCCACCTGCCGGGACTGTCATCTCTGTGAGACCATCTGCCCGACCGCAGCGATCAGTCGCCGGGAAATCGACGATGCCGGGGGACAACGATTCGAATACCGATCCGACGACAACAAATGCATCGGCTGCGGCTTCTGTGCCGATACCTGCCCGTGCGGGATCTGGCAGATCAATCCGTTCTGAGTCAGGTTTTTATGGAAACCTTTTTTTATTCCAAGTCGAGTGCTTGCGGCCGGCCGGCTCTGTCTACGGCTGCTGCGCTGCGGCCTTCAACAGAACCGCCCGTCCGGTCCACGTCCGGATTGCTTTTCATACTTCATTGTGACGTCCCGTTATCGCGGTGCTCTCCAGAGAAAAGCAGTTGTGCAGAGAAGCCCACCGGAACCGGTGGGCCTTTGCTTCAAGCCGACAGCATTATTTCTGCAACCGTAAATAGACCTTGTAGGCGCCGCTATCGATATCCCGCGGCAGCAGATCGCCGTCGGCGACCATCAGGGTCAGCACCCGCCCTTTGAGCGGGTCTTTTGTCTTCTTGCCGCGCCGTTCCATGCCGGACGGCCCGGCCACCCCTTTGCGCGGCAGTCGGACATGAAGCAGCTTCGCTTCGATGAAGCCACTCGGTGGCGGATTCTGTTTCGCTGGAAAATCGGGGGTCAGCGGCGGGGTCGAACCGATGATTATTTCCATTTCCATACTCCGTATCGAGGACAATGGTCGCCGGCACGTGATGCCGACCGGATTTGCTCGCAAAATAAAGGGGATAATACCCGATCAGGCAGGTATGGCAACTCCTTCGTGAGCGAGCAACAGCTTTTTCACCGCCACATCCGGCGTATAGCCCCCCAGCCCCCCGGCCGCACCGATCACCCGATGACAGGGGACGATGATCGGCAACGGGTTGCGGCGCAATGCCTGGCCGACAGCCCGCGCCGCTCCGGGACTGCCGAGGCGCTCGGCGATCTCGCCATAGGTTGTTACGGCGCCAAACGGTATCTGGCCCAGCGCCTGCCAGACCGCCTGCTGAAACGGGGTGCCGATAAGACGCAGCGGCAGCTTGAACACCGTTAAGCGTCCGGCGCAATAGTCCCGCAGCTGGTTGATCGCCTCCTGCAGAACCGGCGAACCGCCGGCGGCATTCACCGTGAATGGCGCAGGGTGATCACCTGATTCCAGGGGAATGATGGCAACCGAGCAGACCGCGTCCCGGTCGACCGTGATTATCAGTCGACCCGCAAAACTGCCGATTTCCGCCTGTTCATTATGCGGTTTACGTTCGCGTCTCATAGCCGTCCTCTTTGTCGGTACCGTAGGTTTGTGACACCTGCCGAAGATCAATCTGGAATGCCGTGATAAAGATGGTATAGTCAAGCATATTTCCAGGAGATCGTCACCATTGCAATGACACCATGGTCACCAAAAACCCACTCTACAAAAAGCTCAAACCAATCAGGGAAGTCCAGGTCATCCGCGGCATCGAACTGCCGGTCGGTCTGACGTTTCGCCAACTCGTGGTAACCGGGCCGCCGGGGGCCGGTAAGACGCATTACATCAACCAGATCAGAGGCTGGCCGAACGAGGGCTACATTGATTTGAGCAGGAAAGGCTGGTGGCGCGACCAGGCCCTGATCTACCGGCCGCGCGAGATCAACCTGGGCATCCCGTACCAGGGCCGGAAGGAACCGCTGACCGTGTTCGACCCGGATTGGCTCGAGGCTGCACCGTCTTCTCTGGTCATTGATTATAGTCGCATCAGAATCCCGCCCCGCGGTCAGACCATTTTCAACACCAATTGGCGGGACCGCTATATCTTTGAATTCATCATTCCCGACCCGCAGGTCGTTTATGAGCGGCGGCGCAACCGCCAGAAAGATGGTTACTTCCCGGTCGACGCCAACCTTACATTCGCCGAGGTAAGCCGGCAGATCGATACCTATTGCGACATTGCTCTGTACCTGCACCGGGCCGGTGTACACGTCTACATCCGCCATGATATCAGCCAGCCGCCGATGCTGATCAGTGAAAAAGGGGAAGTTGCCCTGCCCCCCTGGGCGGTCGCCGACGCGAAACCCCGGCCGAATCTGCGAACCCTCGCCGGCTGGCAGCAGCTGCTGCTCGGCCGCAGTCCAATTCCCTGGTTCACCGTCACCGAAGAGGTCCAGGACCTAACCGAGCCGGGCAGAATCGCCCATGACGGCAAAAGTTTCGATCTGCTGCTCGGCACCTTTCATCTGCGCCTTGCTCCCGAGATTCCAATGGGGGCAAGCAAGGGTTATTTGCGCCTGCACCGGAACTGGATCGTCCACAGGCCGGCAGGTTGCTCGGACCACGCAATCCATGGATTTGCCCGGATCTGTCCCGGCGAAACCGTTCTTATCGGTCGTTCGAACAAAGAATATGACATCTTGTTCGACTTCACCAGAGATGTTGCTAAGCGACATCTCGCCGTTACCAATGTCCGTGGCGATCTGCTGCTCAAACCGCTGTGTGAGGATCGATCAACCAAGGTAGTCCGGCTCGATGATGTCGACAGCCGGGAGCAGATGGCCGCCTCACGGGTAGCCGCCATGCGCCAGGTGCGCGCCCTGTTTGGCGGAAAAATCGCTGAACTGGATCGAAAGAGCGCCCTGTCATTGTTGTTGGAAGTCAATGAAATTCTGGCCAGCGAGCCATTCCGACCGCTTGACGGATACGACATGCCGGGTGGTCTGCTCGAACTGCCCGACGAACCGACTCCGGTCATCGTCGGCGATCTGCATGCTCAGGTCGACAACCTTTTGAAAATTCTCACTGAAAACTGTCTGCTCCAGGCGCTGCAAAAAAACAACGCCGTACTCTGCCTGCTCGGCGATGCGGTGCACTCGGAAAATCTGCACGAGATGGAACAGATGGACAGTTCCATCCTGATTATGGACCTGATCCTCTCGTTGAAGCGGCGCTTTCCGGCCAATGTTTTTTATCTGCGCGGCAACCATGACGATTTCAATCCGGAATTATCAAAAAACGGAATAGCCCAAGGAGTCCTGCTGAAAAAGGCGTTCGAACAGCGGCGCGGGACCGCCTACGTCGAAGCCATGCAGACCTTCTATCATCGTTTGCCGTACATGATTGCCACTCCGTCATTTATTGCCATTCATGCCGGCCCGCCCCGGGCCGGGACAACGCGTGAGCAGATCGTCCAGATCCGGTTGAACCGCCAGGTCGTTGAGGAGCTGACGAAAAATCGTCTGAAACGGCCCCACTATCTGAGCGGCTACGGCAAGAGTGATATCAAGTCACTCCGCCAGGCCATGAATGCCCCGAAATCGACACCGGTGATCGTCGGTCATACACCGCTGGACCCGTTCGGCTCGGTCTGGCAGAATGTCGGCGCCATCAAGAATCATCATATTGTCTCGAGCTCGCACCAGAGCGGCCCCGCTTTTTTCATCCGCATCGGCGGTTCCATGGTACCACTCGCCTATGCCGCGGAGCCGCTGACGAGACTGGTCAACAAGCTCAAACATGCCCCCTGAACAATACACCCGGGAAGAACAGAGAATCATATTCTTCTTGAACTTTACCCTCATCTTCTGCTAATCAGACGCTAACTCTTCCGTACGGGAACCACACCTCAACCGGTATGCACAGCTGGATGACCCCTGGCAAACCAGGATCAACCGGCTCATCACCTCCAACCACGCACTCATGGACATTAAATCGACGACTCCGCTGTCCGGTCTGTTCCGAACCTCACCGTTCAAACCGGTCCAGCAGCATATGCGCATTGTTTTTTCCTGCATCTGCCTGATCCCCCCCCTGCTCGATGCCGTTTATCGCAAGGATTATGTGCAACTCAAGGAGTTTGCCGAAGAAATCATCACGCTTGAATCCGAGGCGGATGAAATCAAGCATACCTTCCGGCTGAACATGCCGAACACCCTTCTTTTACCGGTAGATCGCAAAGATCTGCTCAGCCTGATCAGCGACCAGGACTCCCTGGCCGATATCACCGAAGAAATCGCCAAGATCCTGCTCTATCGGGATATGGAAGTTCCCGATGTCATCAAAAACGTGCTGGATGAATTGCTCGAAGCAACGATGGAGATCAGCGTCGCTGCGAAAGACCTGATCGAACAGCTTGACGAGCTGCTCCAGGTCGGTTTTCGCGGCCGCGAACAGGAGAAGGTATCACGGATGATTTCCGGAGTGCGCCGCAACGAGCATAATATCGATCTGATCATTCACCGCACCAAACGCACCCTGTTCGAAAACGAACGGTTACTCGACCCGGTCTCGGTGATTTTCTGGTATCAAGTGGTCGATCTGCTCGGCGGGATCTCCGATCAGTCGGAAAACGTCGCCGACCGACTCCTGCTTTTTCTTTCCAAATAAATAACAGGCAACGACAGCCATCATGGATATTATCGCGTCGTACGGCACCATCCTGGTAATCCTTGCAATAATCTTCGGCGTGTACATGACCTGGGGGGTCGGTGCCAACGACCTGGCCAATGCCATGGGCACGTCGGTGGGTGCCGGCGCAATCACCATCAAACAAGCCATCTGCATCGCCATCGTCTTCGAATTCGCCGGCGCGGTTCTAGCCGGCGGCCATGTGACGAGTACCATCCGCAGCGGCATCATCGACCCGAGATCGATCATCGATACGCCGGAGATCCTCGTTTTCGGCATGCTCGCTTCACTGCTTGCCGCCGCCTTCTGGCTGATGATCGCTTCCTGGAAAGGCTGGCCGGTATCGACGACGCATTCCATCGTCGGCGCCCTGGTCGGTTTTGCCATCGTCGGAATCGGCCCGGATGCGGTGAAATGGGGTAAAGTCGGCAGTGTCGTCGCCTCCTGGGTGGTTAGCCCAGTCGTCGGCGGCACGATCAGCTTCCTTTTGGTCATGAGTGTACGCAAACTGATCTTCGATACCGAAAATCCCCTGAAAAATGCCAAGCGTTTCGCTCCCGGCTATGTCTTTCTCGTTGGTTTCGTAATTTCTCTGGTCACGCTGTTCAAGGGACTGAGCCATCTCAACATCGACCTGAGTGTCAGCCAGAGCGTTCTCGTGGCCTGTGCAATCGGCCTGCTCACCTCTCTGATCGGCTGGTACTTCATTCGGCGCATCAAGGAAGATCGTGCTGCCGACCGTGATTACCACTTTGCCAGTGTCGAAAAAGTATTCGCCCCGATGATGCTGTTTACCGCCTGTGCGATGGCGTTTGCCCACGGCTCCAATGATGTGGCCAACGGTATCGGCCCGCTGGCGGCGGTGGTCAGCATCGTCAGCTCCGGCGGAGAGGTCATGCAGAGCTCGCCCTTGCCCCTCTGGATTCTGCTGCTTGGCGGCGGCGGTATTGTTCTTGGCCTGATCACCCTCGGTTATCGCGTCATGCTCACCGTCGGCCGTAAGATCACCGAATTGACCCCGTCTCGAGGCTTCTGCGCCGAACTGGCCGCTGCCACCACCGTGGTAATCGCCAGTCGAACCGGTCTGCCCGTTTCCACCACGCATATCCTCGTCGGCGCCGTACTCGGCGTCGGCCTGGCCCGCGGCATCGGCGCCCTCGACTTGCGAGTGGTCTTCAATATCATCATCAGCTGGCTGGTCACCCTGCCGGCCGGGGCCTTCATGGCGATGCTGTTCTTCTTTACGCTCAAAGGCATCTTCAGCTGAGCCGACCCGATATCCGGCAAACGATTCAGGGGGCTTCGGCTGCCGCGGCCATGAAGTTCCGCCAGACCGGCGCTGCCGTCCGCCCCCCGTTTTCGGCTGCACCAAGACTCTTGTTGCGGTCATGCCCGAACCAGACCCCGGCCAGCAACCGGTCGTGGAACCCGATAAACCACGCATCCCGGTTATCGTCAGAGGT
>CAZSOA010000096.1:0-12358 GCA_964608305.1 uncultured Desulfofustis sp.
CAGTAGCCTGTCCGAACTTGAGCTGCGCGTCAAGCAACTGCAGCAGGCCCGTGATGCCCTGCAGGAAAGTGAACAGCGTCTACGCCTTGCCCAGGAAGGAACAACGGATGGCATCTGGGACTGTCATGTGGAATCGGGCGAGGCGTATTTCAGTCCCCGCTGGTACGAGATTCTCGGCTATGACGCCGGAGCGTTTCCGGCCACACGCAATCAACTCGCGGCACTGGTCCACCCCGACGACCGGGCGGATTATGAATTGTCACTGCAGCAGGCGATTGATTCGCAAGCCGCTTTTTCTTGCGAATTTCGTATGTTGACCGGGGATGATCAGTGGCGCTGGGTCCTGTTGCGCGGCAAGGTTGTCGAAACCGGGCCTGCGGGGCAGGCGCTTCGCTTGGCCGGCTCGATAACCGACCAGACCAGCCGAAAAGAAGCGGAACAGGAGCGGGCTGATCTGGAGGCGAAGTTTCTGCAGGCGCAGAAAATGGAGTCGATCGGCCGACTTGCCGGAGGGATCGCTCATGATTTCAATAATATGCTTTCCGTGATCATGGGCCGGGCTGAGCTTGCCTTGACGAGGATTGCTCCCGGTGCCCCCTTCTATGCCGATTTCACCGATATCCTTGCCTCCGGGAAACGGTCGGCATCATTGACCAGCCAGCTGCTCGGGTTTGCCCGGAAGCAGACGATCAGGCCTCGTGTCCTTGATATGAACGAAACTATCGAAGCCATGCTCGGTCTGTTGCGACGGCTGACCGGAGAACATATCGAGGTTGTCTGGCGACCGGCGGCGGATCTGTGGCCGGTGAAAATGGATCCGAGTCAGATCGATCAGGTGCTCGCCAATCTTATCGTCAATGCCCGTGATGCCATCAGTCAATCCGGCAGGATTATCATTGAAACGGGAAATACGACGATTGATCAGGCCTATTGCGACAAACATCCCGGTTTTATCTCCGGCCGGTATGCCACGCTGTCTGTCAGTGACAACGGCTGCGGGATCGACCAGCATACATTGGCACAGATCTTTGAGCCGTTTTTCACCACGAAAGATCTCGGTCAGGGAACAGGGCTCGGGCTGGCGACGGTGTATGGCATTGCCAAGCAAAATAATGGGTTTGTTAACGTTTACAGTGAAGTCGGCACGGGGTCGACCTTCAGGGTTTACGTGCCGCACGCCGGGACGGCGGCTGTGGCGGAGGCGCCCCCCTTGTCTTATCAGGAGCTGCGTGGCGGCACCGAGAAGATTTTGGTGGTTGAAGATGAGCCGGATCTGCTCCAGGTTGCAGCGGCCATGCTCGAGAGTCTCGGTTATCGGGTGGTTACCGCGGCCGGACCGCAGGAGGCGATTGATCTGGTGGCGCAGCAGCAGCTGGACGTTGAGTTGCTGATGACCGATGTGATTATGCCGGGGATGAACGGCCGTGAGCTGCAATGGCGCCTGACCTCATATCTGCCGAACCTGAAATGTTTATTCGTTTCCGGGTATACGGCCAATGTCATCAGTCATCAGGGGGTACTCGAGGACGGCGTCCATTTTCTGAACAAGCCATTCTCTCTTGAGGAATTGGCGAAAACAATTCGCCGGGTATTCGACTGAGAGCCGGTCGACCGCTCCGGTGACACGTTTCACCGCTGTTATGGGGAATTATGTCCTTTGCGGAAGATGCCGTGCTGGTGGACGGAGGATCCCTCGTGTCGCTCAAAAACCTGCTGGACGGCCTGCCGATAGGAATCGATGTGCCCAGATCGGATGATTTTTTTAAAAAACTGTTGTTGTTGGGGAAAGGCGGCGATGAAATAGACCCAGATCTGCTTTAGTTTGCCGAGCAGGTGCCCCGGTCCGCTCAGTCGCTCGCTCAACGCAGCAAAGAGGTCGTCGTGAAAGGCAACCAGGGTATTGTGGCGGATCTGCGGAGAGATGTCGATACCTTTGATCTCGGCTGGCAGGAAGGGGTTACCCAACAGTCCTCGGCCGATCATCCAGCCGTTAATAGTCGGGAATTGGCGGGCAAGGCCTTCATAGATGTCTCGCGTGGTTATATCACCGTTATAGACCAGATGATGCCGACTCAATTCGCAACAGCGGGCGAACCGCTCGGGTGCGGTGGGGCCACGATAGAGCTGTTTGCCCAGCCGGGCGTGGATCGTGATGGATGAGAGCGGGAAAGCGTCCAGACGGGGGAGTAATTGTTCTGACTGGCGGTAATCGTCGAACCCGAGGCGCATCTTGATGGACAGTCGCGGCTTGAGGTGCGGCATGATGGTGTCGAGCAGTTCAATAATGGCGTCAGGGTATGGCAACAGACCCGAGCCGCGTCGTTTCTTGGTCACCATTCGCACCGGACAACCAAGATTCCAGTTGATCTCCTGATAGCCCATCTCGAACAGTCGGTCTGCCAGGCCAAGAAAGCCGGGTGCGTCGGTGTTGAGTAGCTGCGGAATTACGGGCAGGGAACAGGACGGATCGGGGTGCAGGTCGGCCAGTGGTTTATCGGAGATCGGCGCTGCCTGCTGCGAGTTGATGAACGGGGCGACGGCGTCGTCAAGGCCGGAAAAATGGCGGCAAAAGACACGGCGGAACAGGGCATCGGTGATACCCTTGAGCGGCGCCATCGTGAGGTGCGGGTGGCTTCTCATTGCGTCGAATGGCTGCTCGACAATGCGTCACGCCAGCT
Source organism: uncultured Desulfofustis sp. (assembly GCA_964608305.1). GTDB lineage: Bacteria > Desulfobacterota > Desulfobulbia > Desulfobulbales > Desulfocapsaceae > Desulfofustis. The sequence continues at coordinate 2,679 of CAZSOA010000096.1, forward strand.
TCGCAGGTCATGACCGCTTGGATACTGAAAGGCCCGCAGGTCGAATTGCGGCAGGGCCGCCAGCAGGTGATCGAAGATATCAGCCTGAATCGATTCATAGACCGCCCAGCGTTTGTCCTTGCTGAAGACATAGATCTCAAGCGGCAGGCCATGTTCGGTGGGAGCGAGCTGACGAACGAGAAACGTCATCTCCTGATTGATGTTGGGATTGCTTTTCAGATAGGCGATCACATAGGCCCGAAACACCCCGATATTGGTTTGCCGGCGGCCGTTGATCGGCATCTCCGGGTCGTCGATGATCTGATGGCTGCGGTTATAGGCATCGATTTCCTCGGTCTTGGTTGCCAGATACTCGGTTAGCAGCCGTATTTTTTGGTATCGTTTCAGCAGGTCCTCGTCGCAGAACCTGATCGAGTCGATATCGATCATTATGGCTCGCTTGATCCGCCGCCCTCCCGATTCAGCCATGCCCCGCCAGTTCTTGAACGAATTCGAAACAAGTGCATAGGTCGGAATGGTGGTGATGGTCTTGTCCCAGTTCTGGACCCGGATGGTGTGGATGGAGATCGAGATGACGTCGCCATCGGCTCCGTAGGTCGGCATTTCCACCCAGTCGCCGATCCTGACCATATCGGTGGCGGTCAACTGTACCGAAGCGACAAAGCCGATAATGGTGTCCTTGAAGACCAGCATGGTCACGGCGGTCATGCCGCCGAGCACGGAGATAATGCCCCAGGGAGACATCCCGGAAAAGATTGAGACGATAAAGATGCCGCCGAGGATGTAGCACGCAATCTTGGCCGCATCGACGAACCCGTTGAGCACATCGGCCCGCTTCATCCTGACCAGACGGGCGATATCGCCGGCGGCGGAGAGAATGCTGGTCATGCTGAAAACGAAGGCCAAGACGAAGAACACCATGGTCATCCGCTTCAGGATCAGGTAGATGGCGCTTTCCGCGGGAAGCAGCGCGTCGACGGAGAGATTGGTCAAGACAATCGGCACGAACCAACTGATCCTGTCAATTACCTGGTGATTGAGCAGGGCGTCGTCCCAGCGATACCGGTTCTGTTTGATCCATTGCAGGCAGACGCTGCGCAGCAGTCGTCGCAGTATCAGGGTGGCGACGACGATCACCAGGATGATCAGCGCAATGCTGATGACCAGGGCGATCACCTCGGCTGTCTGGGCTGCTATGTTATGCGCCAGTAATTTTTGATAAAACCAGTTTTCAGACATGAAGCTGCTCCGTCATCGGCGATGAGAAACGATGTGCAGTCAGGGGGAATATGGTACGTTATCGTTTGGTTTGTTCAAAGAGGCAGCGGAGGTCCGCTGCCCGGTCAGCCGCCACTATAGCCATAACTGATGACAAAAAAAAGAGCAGCCGGCAAACAATCGATATCCCTGAAGGCGTTTGCCGCCCATTATCCGGTCGAGTTGTTTGCAGAACTGGTGGCAGCTGCCCGGGGGCGCGGTCACCGCGTCTATCTGGTCGGAGGAGCTCTGCGCGACTGGTTGCAGGGGGGGCGTCCGAATGATCTTGATTGTGCCGTTGACAGCGATTCATCCGGATATCTGCGACAGGTTGCGCAGGAACTCGGACAGGGGGTAATCGTCGAGCTCGGCGATCCGATCGACGATACCTGCCGACTTGTCCTGCCGGGACTGGTTATAGATGCAGCCGGGTTTCGCGGCGGTGCCGAACAGATCGAGGATGATCTGGTGCAGCGCGATGTCACCTTCAACGCCATGGCCATTGATCTCGCCGCGTTAGTCGACGATGGTACTGCGCCTATCATCGATCCTCTCGATGGGTTTCAGGATCTGCGCGCCGGTATCGTTCGCGCCTGCCCGCAGGCGTTTTCGTCTGACCCTCTGCGAATGCTGCGGGTCATTCGCTTTGCCGCCCAGTTCGATTTCGTCATCGAGTGGCAGACCCTGTATGGTATCGCCGACCAGGCGGAACGCATCACGCGAAGCGCTGGTGAACGGATCGGCTATGAGTGTGAGCAGATCATGCGGACGCCCCGTTCGTTTGCCGCCTTCAACACCATGGTCACCTGCGGCCTCTTGGCGCCGATTGCTCCGGAACTGCAACGTGGCGACGGTGTCGGCCAGCCCCGTTGCCATCACCTCGATGTGCTGCAACACAACCTCGAGACACTTGCCCGCCTGGAAGGCGTTTTCAGCAACTTGAAACAGGCATTTCCCGACTCTTATCAGGATCTGGAAGCGTATGCCTTCGACCGGACAAACCGGATCGTTATCAAATGGGCCGCTCTGTTTCACGATGTTGGTAAGCCGGTGGCCAAAGCTGTGCACGAGAAGGATGGCGAACGAATCACCTTTTACCGCCACGATGAACATGGGGCTGAGTTGTTTTATCAATTTGCCAGGCGCCTGGGGTTCGGCACGCGCACCATCCGTCGAGTTTCAAGCCTGATTGCCATGCACATGCATCCGTTTCATCTCGGTAACGTCCGCCGGCGTGACGGCAGGATCAGTCGACGGGCGTTGCTCAAGCTCTGTCGACGGGCCGGTGATGATCTGCCCGGTTTGTTTCTGTTGGCCATGGCCGATACTCTGGCCGGGCAGGGAACTGAGCGGCCGGAAGGCATCGAGGCCGATTTGGCCCGTCTCCATAAGCAGGTGGCCACGCTGCACCGTGAGGTGATCGAACCGGTGTTGTCGGGCCCGAAACTGTTGACCGGCGACGATCTGATTGCTACATTGGGGCTGACACCTGGCCCGTTATTCCGCGAGTTGCTCGATGCAGTGGAAACGGCGGCCGTGGAGGGCACAATTCGCTCCCGCGAAGAAGCGCTGGCCTGGGTGCGTCATTATCTGCAGACGGCTGCCCAACCGGATAGAAAGCAGGAGCCAAGTTGCCCCGTCTGAGCGTCCTGCTGTCCTGTTCCAGGGAATTATCGCGTGCGTAAGGTTAAGGATTACTACTACCAGAAGGCGAAGAAAGAACGCTACCCGGCCCGGTCCGTCTATAAGCTCGACGAAGTCCAACGGAAATACCGCCTGCTCCGCCGTGGTGACAGTGTCCTCGATCTCGGGTGTCATCCCGGGAGCTGGTCGTTGTTTGCGTCGGAAGTGGTGGGGCCGCAAGGACTCGTGGTTGGTGTCGATCTACAGGAGACGGCAGCGACGCCCCGGCCTGATGGATCCGAGATCCACTGGCTGTGCGGTGATATCATCGACCCGGAAACGATCGCCCGGGTGCGCTTGATTCGACCGGCATTCAAGGTGGTTCTGTCCGATATCGCACCGAGGACCACCGGCAACCGATGGACCGATCACCAGCAATCGATGCGCTTGGCCCGTGAGACCCGTGCCGTTGCCGAGCAGCTGTTGCATGATAAGGGGCACTATCTCTGTAAGGTGTTTCAGGGTGAAGATACGGCGGCCTTCGTCACAGAACTAAAACCGTGCTTCGCGCTGGTCAAGGTGATCAAGCCGGATAGTTCCCGGAAGGAAAGCAGAGAACTTTTTGTGCTGGGCATGGAATACCGGCGCCGGCAGGGATGAGCAGGAAGTGGTTTGAAATGACGCTGATGCCTTGCAGCGCAGCAAGAATAACAATTTACCCAAACAGGTAGCGTGTATGTCAGGACATTCCAAATGGTCGACCATCAAGCGGAAAAAAGGTGCCATAGATGCCAAGCGCGGCAAGATCTTTTCCAAACTGATTAAAGAAATATCCGTGGCTGCCCGCCAGGGAGGGAGCGATCCCGACGGCAATCCGCGGCTGCGTACGGCGATAGCCGCCGCCAAGACGGAGAATATGCCCAAAGACAATATCGCCCGGGCCATCGCCAAAGGGTCCGGCGGCGGGGATGGTGATGCCTACGAGGAAATCCTCTACGAAGGGTATGGTCCCGGTGGCGTGGCGGTGCTGGTGGAATGCATGACAGATAACCGAAATCGCACCGTGGCCGACGTGCGTCATTATTTCGCGAAGAGCAACGGCAACCTCGGGGAGAATGGCTGTGTAGCATGGATGTTCGACAAGAAAGGGCAGATCCTCGTCGATAAATCGACGATAACCGAGGAAGAGCTGATGGATAAGGCGCTTGAGGCGGGCGCCGAGGATGTCGCGGAGGAAGAATCCGAATATCAGGTGCTGACCGCCGTCGAGACGTTTAACGATGTCTGCGAGGCGCTTGAGCAACAGGGAGTAAAGTTTGTTGAGGCATCGATTTCGATGATCCCCAAAAATACCGTGGAGGTTACCGAAGAGACGGTCGCCGTCGCCCTGATGAAATTGCTCGAAAATCTTGAAGATCATGATGATGTTCAGAAGGTGCACGCCAATTTTGACATCGACGCGACGCTGATGGAGAAGCTGTCCTGAGTGCAGCGGCATCGGGTTCGAGAGAGCCGGCGGGCATGGAGCGGATCCTCGGATTGGACCCCGGTTCGCGTGTCACCGGGTATGGTGTTGTCAGCGTGCAACGGGGACGGATCAGTTTTGTTGCGTGCGGCGTGATCAGAACCTCGACCCGCTTGCCGTTTGCCAACCGTCTCAACCAGATCTTCGATGGTGTCAATGAGGTTATTCGCTTGCATGGTGCGACCGTTGCCGCCGTCGAGGATGTCTTTCTGGCAACTAATCCCCGTTCCGCTCTCAAACTCGGTCAGGCTCGTGGCGCGGCGGTTGTCGCAGCGATGCAAAATGAGTTGGCGGTGTTTGATTATACGGCGAAGATGATCAAGCAGGGCGTCGCCGGCTACGGTCAGGCCGGCAAGGCCCAGGTGCAACATATGGTGCGCGTTCTGCTCGGTCTGCCGGCTGCGCCGAGTGCCGATGCCGCCGATGCGCTGGCGGTGGCCATCTGTCATGCAAACCGTTTTCGCCCGTGAGTCAGGAGCTGGACGATGATAGCAAGTCTGAGCGGTAAGGTGTTGTTGAAAAAGAAAGACCGGGCGGTGATCGACGTTTCCGGTGTCGGCTATGAAGTGTTTCTAACCACCGATACGCTGGCACGATTGCCGGAAGTCGGTGCCGAGAGCTTTCTGCACGTGCACATGCAGGTCAGGGATGATGCCATCGTCCTGTTTGGTTTTTCTGAAGCTGCCGAGAAAGAGATGTTTCTCCAACTCGTCGGTGTTTCCGGAGTTGGTCCCAAGCTCGGCCTGGCGGTATTGTCCGGGTTGCCGGTGGGAGAGCTGGTGCAGGCGATTGGTGTCGGTGATGCGAAACGGTTGACGTCGTTGCCGGGCGTGGGGCGAAAGATCGCCGAGCGCATCTGTATGGAGCTGAAAGAGAAGGTCGGTCACCTCAGTGACGGTCGGGATTTTGTCGTTGCCGGCCGGAGCGGGGACGCCGGGCCGGGGACCTCGTCGGCGGTCGCCGACGTTCTGTCGGCATTGGCCAATCTCGGTTATCCTGATCCAGTCTGCCGGCAGGTATTGACCCGGGTCAAACACCTGGTCGGTGATGAGGCCTTCTATCGGCTGAGCGTTGAGGATCTGCTGCGACACTGCTTGAGGAGCCTGGCATGAATTTCGAGGAGGAATTGTTCGGCGACGAACGGTTGGTCGACCCGGCTCCGCTTGGCCGGGACCATACCAACGACAACGATCTGCGACCAAAACGACTGACGGACTACATCGGCCAGGAACAGGTTCGTGCCAGTCTTGCCGTCTTCATCGAGGCTGCCCGCATGCGCGGCGAACCGTTGGACCACGTGCTGTTTCACGGCTTTCCCGGGCTTGGTAAAACCACCCTGTCATATATCATCGCCAATGAAATGGGGTCCGGCATCAAGGTCACTTCGGGGCCGGTGATTGAACGGCAGGGCGATCTGGCGGCGATCCTCACCAGTTTGCAGGAGGGTGATGTCCTGTTTATCGACGAGATCCACCGGCTCAATCATGTCGTCGAGGAGATCCTCTATCCCGCCATGGAAGACTTCCAACTCGACCTGATTATCGGTCAGGGACCGGGGGCCCGTTCGATCAAGATGGATCTGCCCCGGTTTACGCTGGTCGGTGCGACAACCCGCACCGGGCTGTTGACCCCACCGCTGCGTGATCGTTTCGGAGTGATGCTGCGACTTGAGTTCTACACCCCTGAAGAATTGGTGATTATCGTCAAGCGTTCCGCCCGGATTCTCGGAGTACAGATCAATGATGCGGGGGCACTGGAGCTTGGCCGCCGCTCGCGGGGAACCCCGCGTATCGCCAACCGCCTGCTGCGACGGGTCCGTGACTTTGCCGAGGTCGGCAAACATCCGGTCGTAGACCTCCAGGTGGCTGATGCTGCGCTCAACCTGCTCAACGTCGACCGGTTCGGTCTCGACGATATGGACCGGCGGATCATGTTGACCATTATTGATAAGTTTCAGGGGGGGCCGATCGGTTTGGAAACACTTGCCACCGTTGTCTGTGAGGAGAAAACGACCCTTGAAGATGTCTATGAACCGTTTTTGATTCAATCCGGTTTTCTCGCCAGGACCCCTCGCGGCCGTGTGGCCACCGCTGCGGCGTTTGCCCATTTCGGCAGGAAGCCTCCCGGTGGTGGCCGTGTGCAAGCGTCTCTGTTTGATGACGACCGGTGATTGGTATTTCGGTCAGAACGCTCAAGAACCCCCCTTGCTTGCCACTGCGCGTCGTCGAACATCCTTCCTGACACAAAAATGGTTTTGTGTGCCCCGCACCCTCAGGTGTCATGCGGCCTCGACCGGCGTTGTTTGGGCACCGACCAACCACTTTGAACCACCTTGCCTCTGATCATCCCGTTCTGCAAGAATTCTGAGTTTTCCCGGTAAATAACGCTATTTCAGGAAGATATTTCCTGGTGATGGAATCCTGTGGTTAGGAGAGGTCGATCGCCCGGCCTCCGTATTCCACATCCTATTGTGGTTACGCGATAGGGGAAACACCATATGTGGTAGCTGCTGCACATCGGCGACGGTATTCTAGTAGCTTGAAGTTACGTGTCTTTTTCCTTGACTTCAGAATTCTTGATAGTATAAATGATAGAAAGTGGTGAAAAGTGGTTATGAAGCGGTCTGCAGGGGCCTCCAGTGGACAAAGAAGAGATCATCAAGAGCAGATTTCGCAGCCGGTCCGAACATGCGCTCGACCCGAAGGGACGACTCAATGTCCCGAGCCGGTTCCGGGATGTACTGCAACATTACGGCTCGGGGATGTTGATGATCACGTCCTGGGGCAACCATCTGCGCGCTTATCCTGCTTCGGAATGGCAGATTATCGAAGACAAGCTGCTCAGCAAAGGCCGGGAAGAAGCGAATCTGGCCGGATTCATCCGTCACGTTGTGGCGGGTATCAACGCTTGCTCAGTCGATAAGCAGGGCCGACTGCTGATTCCGGCACCGCTGCGCGCCGAGGTTGGTATCGCCAAGGACGTTGTGCTCAACGGTATGCTCGAATTTATCGAGATATGGGATAAGGACGCCTGGCAGGCAGAGTACAGCAAGACCCGGGAAAACTTCGATCAGTACAGTACCAGCCTTGCCAAGCTCGGCATCATCTGATGGACGGGTGTGATGCAGGGGCGATACACCGTCCGGTTCTGCTCGAGCAGACCGTCGCTCAGCTCAACGTGGTGCCGGGCGGTACCTATCTGGACGGTACTCTCGGGCTGGGCGGTCATAGTCGGGAGATTTTGAAGCGGAGCGCACCCGATGGCAGGGTTATCGCTTTTGACTGGGATGAAGCAGCCATTGCTGCAGCGGCGGCAGGCCTTGCTGCCTATCGCGAGCGCTTGATCATCATCAGACGGAATTACCGGGATATCGACATCGGCATGAAAGAAGCGGGCTGTAAGCGGGTTAACGGAATGATGATTGATATCGGATTGTCATCATTGCAGCTCGATGCCGGCGCTCGCGGATTTACCTTTCGTCGTGATGAGCCGCTCGACATGCGCATGGACAGCCGCCGCCTCAAAACCGCCGCTGCGATCGTTGCCTCGGCAACCGAAGAGGAGCTGGCCGATATATTTTTCTACTACGGTGAGGAAAAGCAGGCCCGACGTATTGCGGCCGCGATTGTCGCACAACGGCATCAGCAGCCGATCGCCACGTCCACGCAGTTGGCGGACCTGGTTGCCCGTTCCGTGCCGCGACGATTTCACCCGCCGAAGATACACGTCGCGACCAAAGTGTTCCAGGCGCTGCGCATCGCCGTTAATGATGAGCTGGCGAACCTGCGGGGATTTCTCGACAAAGCCCCCGCGTACCTGGTACCGGGCGGGCGGTTATGTGTCATTTCGTTCCATTCATTGGAAGACCGGATTGTCAAACGAGTATTTGCCGGCACCCCAGGGCTGGCGACGGTGACCAGAAAACCGCTGACACCGACACAAGAGGAAATTCAGGCGAACCCACGGTCACGAAGTGCACGTCTGCGTGTGGCCGAGCGGTTGGCAAACCAGGAGGGGGAAGAAGATCATGCAGTATCATAGTTCATACAATATATCACCACCGGTATATTCCGCGGGTTTCAGTCAGCGGTTGTCCGGCCGCCGGCTTGCCGACTTGCCGGGTGGTTCAACCCTGTGGTGGGCGGCCGCCAAGGTGGCCTCAGTGATGGTCGTACTCGCCGCTATTTGCAGCTTCGGCGTCAGCTTTGCCATTTCCGGCAAACAGGACGAGATTGCAGCCATTCATGAGCAGCAGCATCAGCTCAGGGATCAGCAGATCACCCTGCTTGCCGAACGGGCAAACCTGATGTCGCGGCAGCAGGTTCAGGAACGGGCGGGGACCCAGTTGGCGCTTTATATCGCGGAGAACGATCAGGTCCTCAAGCTCCGCTAAGCGGTCATTATGGCGAAGCGGTCCCGTCTGCGCGCACAGGAGGTTGAAAGACGGCGACTGATTCTCATCGTTGTCATCACCGGAACCCTGTTTGGCATCGGTGTCTGGGGGGCCGGCCGGTGGCAGCCCGATATCTGGGAGCGGCTGAGTCATTTTTTTGCAGCTAAACCGGGTGACGGTCAGCTTCCCCGAGAGCACATCCGGGGCATGATTTATGACCGGAATTATCAAGTGCTGGCCGTCTCCTATGAACGGGTATCGGTCTATATCAATATCAGAGAGATCAACGATCTGGCAGCGGTCATTGAGCCGTTGGCAGGGATGCTTGACGTCGCTGTCGAGGAGTTGTACCGCCTCGTCGGTGAGGGTAGTCCACGGATCTGGTTGGCACGGGATATCAGCCAGGAACAGGAAGAGGCGATTATCCGGCAGAAATTGCCGGGTGTCTATTTGCACCGGGAATATGTGCGCTACTATCCCGAGCACGAGTCGGCCGCCCATCTGGTTGGATTTGTCGAGCGCGACACCGGCCTGGCAGGGATTGAACATTTTCTCACCAGATTGGAGACAAGCTATCGGCTCGATAATCGATCGGTAGATACATTGCCGCTTGTTGCCGAAGGACGACCGGGTATCGACGGCCGCCATCTGGTCCTGACGCTTGACCTGAAGATCCAGCGGATTCTGGAAAATTATGTGGCGGAAGCGGTCCAACGGCAGCCGGATAGTCGAGTCGGCGCGCTGGTCATGGACGCCGCCACCGGAGCGCTGGTCGGCTACGCCCAGCTGCCGTCGTTTGACCCGAATCGTTTCCATACCTACCCGGAGCAGGTGTTGAACGATCTGTTCAATGAGACGGTGGCGGTTCCGGAGCCGTTCAAG
>CAZSOA010000097.1:0-12316 GCA_964608305.1 uncultured Desulfofustis sp.
TTATCACCGCCGGCTGCTGCACTTTCCTGGGTGTGGCCGTCGGCGGATTTGGTTGCCGTCATCGCCCCCGTCGCCGCTTCTCGCATCAGCAATAATGATGCTCTGGCAAGCCGGGTTGCCTCCATCAAGTAACGGTATCAATGCAGCTTCTTTCAGGGTGGCGGTTGGATCCGGTCCGGAGAACAGCAGGATCGGCCGGCTCTTGCCGAGCAGATCACAGAGTGTCCAGAGAAGACGGCAGGTGAGGTTGAGTCGGGTGGGCCCGTCACGTTTGGCGAGAAGCCGCCGCAGGATGTCACTGGCATCAGCTGCCTGATACCCGGGAGATTCCAGCAGCTCGTTGAGCAGAACCTGCACTGTTTGGTCGCTGTCGTGGTTGCGCATGGGTGACATGAGTTGTCGCCGGCATGCTTCCCGGTGGTGCGCTTCGGCATGCACATAGTCGGAAAACGCTGCCAGGAGGTAGGTGAGGATAACCGGTAGAGCAGCCGGCGATGAACCGGCGGTGTCCGGTTGTCTCCTCTCCGGTCGATCGAGCCGGAGTGCGGCAACGAGGGGTAAATGCATGGAGACGATCCGTCGGGCTTCGTTGAAGAAGGTGGCGCGTTGGACGGCCTCCAGCACGGCGGCCGCTTCCGGTTGCTGTTGCGCGGAGAGGCGAGCAAAGCAGGTTTCCAGCCAGGCATGCAACTCATCAGAAACGCTCCCTTTGATCCGGTCGGTCGGGTGGAGTGTGGCGATTCGTCTGAGAATGACAGCGTCTTGGTCGGTTGGAGGATCGACCTGCTGGAGGAATCGCTCGATCTGTTCGGAGATTTCCGACCATCTGGTCGACGATGGCAGCTCAACGAAGTTGAACCATCGGGAGTAATCGAGCCGGCGGCCGATCTCGATGCGGTCCGTCTCGTAGAGGTGCGGGCTGATCCGGCCGAGTTGTTCGACCAGGTGCGGGGTGCCGGCAAAGACACCGATTATTATGGTGCGTTTGTGCGGTGCAATGGATCTGAGGTAACCGTTTTTCCTGATGGTCGTCGGGAGCGACGCAAACGGTTGCGTCTCCTCGCAGACATAGGGCGGGCTGAGGGCTTCCAGGGCGGTGGTAGCGCCCTGTCGATCCCGCGGTGTTGCCGCTTCGAAAACATTGATGCCCGGGCTAAGGTCGAGCCAGCTTGATTCCGGAAGCGTGCCAAGACCTCTGAATCTGATTTTGATAAGGTTCATCGACGATCCTCAGAGATAATTTTCGAAATAATAAGCATTATTCACTGCCGTCCTTCCCCATTGCCGGGGACATACCGGCGCCGGCCCGCATTGATGGTTACCCTGCCTCGTGATTCGATACAGGGAAAAGCCTCGTATCGTCGTCAATGATCGCTTGAGAATCGCTTCAAAATTTAGTAAGCAGGCACCATTTCCAGGTGCCGGTGGCAATCGTGCCGGCTGGTGCAACAGGAGTGAGATAAGCGCAGATGGATATGCCGGAAAAGGTCTCGGTGCATGGTGGGCATAGCGGGCAATTTTGCAATCATGCCAGTGACTCCCTTGAAGACATCATCAGGGCCTATATTGATCAAGGTTTCAGTTGGGTCGGGATTACCGAACATGCACCCGGCATCAGTGATGCGTTGCTCTATGCAGATCAGCGGGCCGCCGGCCTGACGCCGCAGTTGCTTTATCAACGATTTGCTGAGTACGTGGCCGAGGGCCGCCGGTTGCAGCAGTACTATGCCGACCAGATTCAGCTCTACGTGGCCATGGAAACAGAGACCTACAGCGGCTATCACCATTTTGTCCCGTCTCTTATTGAATCGTTTGCTCCCGACTATATCGTCGGCTCGGTGCATTTTGTCGACGATATCAACTTTGATTATTCCAAGGAGGTGTACGGTCAGGCCGTTGCCGCAGTAGGCGGGGCTGATGCCCTGTACGCCCGATATTTCGACCAACAGTATGAAATGATCAAGATGCTCCGACCGGCGGTTGTCGGCCATTTCGACCTGATCCGGATATTTGATGACGATTATCGACAACGTCTCGAGAAACCGGCAATTGCTGAGCGGATTCGCCGCAATCTCGAATTGATCAGGGATCTGGGCCTTATTCTTGACTTCAATCTCCGGGCTCTGGCAAAAGGCGCGCGCGAGCCGTATGTCTGCGAGCCCATATTGCATCTGGCAAAAACCTATGACATCGCGGTCGTCCCCGGCGACGACTCGCACGGCATTGCCGATGTCGGTAACTATTTTGCCGAAGCGGTGGCACTCTTGCGGCAGCATGGCATACGTACCGACTGGCGTCGCCCTCTTAGGTGAGCAACCGCCGGTGCCTCTGTTTACCGGCTCATGGCTGGCGCCAGGCGAGGAGATGCTGTACTGTGTTGGATGAACTTCATGATTGTGAGACCGTTCAGAGCAACGAGCGGATTAAACAAAGAGTACTGGGGTGACCGTTGCGTATGACAATCAATCTCGATCTTTATTCCGATTATGTCTGCCCGTGGTGCTATTTTATGACCGGGCGTATCGATCGGTTGTTCAAGGAATTTGATGTCTCCATTACCTGGCGGGCTTTTCCGCTGCATCCCGATACGCCTGAGGGTGGTCGCAGCCTGGATGAGATCTACGAGCGTTATCCCTATCCCAAAGCAGACCTGCTCGAACATCTTCGTCGTAATGCCAAGGCGTTGAACATGCCGTATTGCGAACGCTCGAAAACATTCAATAGCAGGCTGGCGCAGGAATTGGGATTATGGGCCGAGTCGCAGGCACGAGGAAACAGCTTTCATGATCAGGCCTACAAGGCCTATTTCGTCAACCACGAAAATCTTGCTCGAAAGGACGTGCTGTTGACCATCGTTGAACGGGCCGGTCTCGACGTTGGCCAAGCCGAAGTTGTGCTCGCCGAGCGGACATTTGCCGAGGCGGTCGACCGGGATTGGCAGCGAGCCGACGAACTGGGGATCGATGCCGTGCCGACCTTCGTTGTCGGTGAAGAAAAACTGGTTGGTGCTCAGGAGTACCGATCGCTGGCGAATTTCGTCAGGCGCTGCGGCGCAACGAAGCGCTGATCAGGCCAGGCACAACCCCGCGCACGTCGAGTTGTCGGCGTGGGCTGGCCAACCAGGGGATTATGTCGAAATCTCAATGAGGTAGTGCACAGGCGGTTGTTAAAAGTTGAACACCTTCGCCTCGGCTGCCATATCGATCAAATGGGGTCCTCCGTCCAGAGCCATAGTGGGGTGAAAGAGCGCTTCATCAATTGAGCGGTTTTTTGCACACGGCGTACAGACACCGACCGGCACGTCGTGTTCCACCAGGTACGGCAGATAATCGTTAACACAGTCGCCGGTATCGGTCCTGGTGCTGCCGTCGCGGTTTTTGACAGCCCAGTCCACGCCGCTATCGATCAAGAACAGATTCACCTGATGCCCTTTTTCATGGGCGATTTTCGCAAACTGGAAGCAACGGGTCGCTTTTTCGAAATGGTTGTCCCGCAGGACGAACAGAAAATTGGCCATGATCGATCTCCCGGTTAGTCGGTTTTTTCCTTCAGCACGGTGTCTCTGATTGTTTCCCATACCGCTGCAACGCCGGCTGCAAATCCGGCGGCATAGTGATCAAAATTGAAAACTGAGCCGTAACGTTCCGCATATCTGCTCGCCGCGGCATCGATTTCCAGCCAGAGATCACGGTCCAGACCGGCTACGGTTTCCTGGAACCCCATATAGGAGATCGGGATCGTTTTGCGGACCAGATGTAGATCACTGATGGCAACGAACGGTTGATAATCGATACGCTCGTTGGCGATGAACGTTTTGGCATCCTGCCTGCCACGTTCGGTAGAATCAATAGGTTGATTCATGGGACCTCCTGAATTGTGTGATTGCCGGATCTCAATAAACCGCCACAATGCAGGGATGTCAAGGGGCTTACAACAGGGGGATCGGAAAGGATACGGCACCGGGACCAGTGCTGGCCCCGGTGCCGTTTTATTACTGCTGAACGACGTTGGTTGCGGCAGGCCCTTTCGGACCGTCGACCACGTCAAAGGTGACCGTTGCACCTTCTTCGAGGGTTTTGAAGCCGTTGGCTTGGATGCTGCTGTGGTGGACGAAGACGTCGCCACCGCCCTGCTGAGCAATGAAACCAAAACCTTTCGCGTCGTTAAACCATTTTACGGTGCCTGTTGCCATGAGTACTGCTCCTTCGCGTTTGGTCCCGCTTTGGGGACCGTTTTGATAAAACGGATCGGTTTTCGATCCGGGGTACATGTGTTGATTCGCTTCAGATGCCGAAATCAAACGACAGTGAGCGGTTACGCTTCGATGCACGCTTGCCGTGATGCTTCGGCCGGCCGGAGTGCGTCGCTTTTCTCGTGTTGTTGCCGGCCGCAGGGCTGTGGTCAGCCATCAGCGGCAGGGAGTCGGTGAAACGATGGTCACGATAGATCACCTTCGCGCCGAGCATTCGTTCAAGGGTGGCGGCAAGGCGCTGATTATCTTCGCTGATGAAACTGAGAGCCTCGCCGTGGCGGTGCGCCCGGCCGGTTCTCCCGGTTCTGTGGGTATAGGTTTCCGTTGTTTCCGGCATATCGAAATTGATGATATGGGAAATATTGGCGACATCGATGCCTCGGGCGGCGATGTCGGTTGCCACGAGAACCGTGTAGTTGCCGTTTTTAAAACCGTTCAAGGCCTGCTGTCGCTTTTGCTGAGAGAGGTTTCCTTGCAGTGAAGTCGCCTTGAAGCCGCTCTTGTCGAGTTGTTGCGCCAGCCGTTTCGCCTGGTGTTTGGTTCTCGTGAAAACGATAGCGGTGGCGACGTCGTCCTGGCGCAAGACATCTGCCAGCAGGGCGGTCTTTTCTTTCTGGGCGACGCGCATGAAGACATGGGATATGGTGGCGACGGCGGTGTCGTGATTGGCCTGTATCGTAACCGGATCGGTAAGCAAGCGGGCGACGAGAGACCTGATTTCCGACGGCATGGTCGCGGAAAAGACCAGATTCTGCCGTTGTCGCGGCAGCAGTGCGATGATGCGCCTGATGTCCGGCAAAAAGCCCTTGTCAAACATGTGATCTGCCTCATCGAGTACCAGTGTTTCGACGCCGGTAAAGGTGATTACCCCTTCCCGGGCGATATCGAGCAACCGTCCGGGACAGGCGACGATGATATCGACGCCCCTTCTGATTTTCTCAATTTGTGCCTGTTTGCTGACGCCGCCGTAGACAACGGTGCTGCGCAATCGGGTTCCATGGGAGAATTTATTTATATAATCATTGGTTTGTTCGGCCAACTCTCGGGTCGGTGAAATGATCAGGGCGCGGGTCGATCCGTGCGGTTTGGCCAGCAGGCGGTGTAGAATCGGCAGAATGAACGCGGCCGTTTTGCCGGTACCGGTTTGGGCCAGACCGAGCAGGTCGCGGCCGTTGAGAATTGGTTCGATAGCCTGTTGCTGAATCGGCGTCGGATCGGTGTAGCCGCAGGTTCGCAGACGAGCCTGCAGGTGTTCGTGCAATTGAAAAGCGGAAAAACTCATAGATACTCCAAAATAGTGCTGGGAAATCCGGTTCAGCTATCCCGGCGTCAAGCCAGGTAGTTCCGGTGGCCGGTGACGAGACCGGTTGGTTGGGTGATTGACACGGTTAAGAAACGTCGACAGGAGGGGACGATTTGTTGGATCGTCACGTTCGGACTACCGGCGGCCTCGTGATTTTTTCTTAGGTTTTGCCTCGTTGCAGACCAACTGCCGATGTTTATAGACCAGTTTATTGAGGTGTTCCATCGCCTGTTGGCCCGCTGATCGGGAAGACATCTCGACGAAGGCGAATCCTTTCGACCGGCCGGAAAACTGGTCGATGATCAGGTTCAGTTCAACGACTTCACCGTGTTCATTGAATAACGTGCGAAGGTCTGTTTCATTAATATCATACGGCAAATTGCCGATAAAGAGCTTCATCCTGCCTCTCCAAGGGGCTGTGATCAGCTAGAATCTCTATCGGCAACAAGAAGCGATGTGCTACAAGATAGATGGTGACAGACGCTATGCGTGATCTGTTGCGGGAATACCGTCTCAGTGGCACTACCATAAACGGTATTTTCAGGAATACAAGGGAAAAATGAACTATTCGGCTGCTCTTTGCCGGAAAAAAGGTGTCCGATCGTCGGCAATTCCCCGGAATATGGATATTTTATCGTTCCGGGGAATTGCCTTCTCAAGTATGGCTGGTTACCAGCGTTCGGTGCCGACGATTTCGCTGACATCAAGGCATTGTGCCTTTTCCTCTTCAGTCAGTTCTTCCTTCGGGCGAATCTTTCCTTTGAGGTCATCCGCATAACAGGCATACTCCTTACCGTTTTTGTCCCTGATCCAGACGAGTGATTCGTATCCGCCTCTCATGATGGTGCTCCTTATTTGCGTTGGTTGTAAAGGGTATAGTCGATTACCAGCGTTCGGTGCCGACGATTTCGCTGACATCAAGGCATTGTGCCTTTTCCTCTTCAGTCAGTTCTTCCTTCGGGCGAATCTTTCCTTTGAGGTCATCCGCATAACAGGCATACTCCTTACCGTTTTTGTCCCTGATCCAGATCAGTGATTCATAACCGCCTTTCATGGTGTTGCTCCTTCGATCTCCAGTTGGTGTTGATCGCAATGGTGATTGCTCCGCTTACCTGTTACCAGCGTTCGGTACCGACGATTTCATTGACGTCCAGGCATTGTGACCGCTCACGGTCGCTTAATACCCTTTGGAGTTCACTACTTCCGTCGATATCATCGAGATAGCAGGCGTACTCTTTGCCATCTTTGTCCTTGATCCAAACGATTGATTGATAGCCACCTTTCATGATATCCTCCCTTGTGGTGGTTGCTGTTAGGTCAACGGTAAGCAGCGGGCACCATTGCTTCAATAGAAGAAATAAGGTAGTATAATACTAAATTTTACTACCATTATTGGTGGTGGCTGCCCATGCACGAGGAACCCGTCGATATCTACCGGCTTGCACTTGATTCCATTTCGGCGCACGTGGCGATTCTTGATCATACGGGATCTATCCTGGAAACCAATCGAGCCTGGAGGGAGTTTGGACAGCAAAACGGCATCCTTGTCGAGCCGTCCTGCGTTGGCCTGAATTACCTGGAAACCTGTGATCGCGCGAGTCGCGAAACGCTTGACGAGCCGGCGGTCATCGCCGCCGGCATCAGGCAGGTGATCAAAGGCGAGATCGAGGAATTCTTCATCAACTACCCCTGTCATTCCCCGGATGAGGAACGGTGGTTTGCGTTGCGCGTTGTTCGGTTTCGTGATCCCGAAGCCAACAAGGTGATCATGTCCCATGACAACATCACGCCGCTGATGAAAGCACAACGGGAACTGGCGCAACGGGAGCGGGAACTGCGCGACCAGACGGAAAAGCTATCCGAGACCAATATCGCCCTGAAGGTTTTGCTTGAGCATCGCCAGAGGGACCGGGTGCACCTTGAAGAAAACATGGTCGCCAATATCCGTACCTTGATCCTGCCCTATGTTCATGAACTCATGAACAAGCCGCTGCCGAAGCGGGAGCGCACCGTCATCGAGATCATCGAGGAACGCCTCAATGAGATCGCCGCACCGTTTCTCAATCGGCTGACGACCCTGTATCAGCAGCTGACGCCACAGGAGATCAAGGTGGCGACCATGGTTCGTGAGGGCCGCAGCAGTGCGGAGATTGCCGAAGTGCTGCTGGTTTCAACGGCGGCCGTTGATTTCCACCGCAAGCAGATCAGGAGAAAGATGGGCATGACCGGTACCGGGAGAAACCTGCGCTCCTCTCTGCTGGCATTACAGGCCACCGATTCTGTTAGTAATTCGTTCCATTCGTAAGAGGTATTATTATGGCCGGAAAAAAGGTCAGCCTGCTGGTGTTGTCAACCTGTTTGCAGTGCAAGGCGCTCATCGAGCTGCTCAGACAGCACGAGGTTGCGTTTGAAACGACGGTGGTCGACCTGATGCTCAAGGACGAGCGTGAAGAATTATTCAAAAACATGATGCCATATAATGAAAAAAAGGCATTTCCGGTCACTTTTATCGGTGATAAGGCGATTATCGGTTTTCAGAGAGAACTGATCATGGAAGAACTCGGGTTAGATACATGAATGTGGAACAACTCTACGAACAATTGCGTCGGGTCAATGAGCCGAAGGGCTATTTTTTCAATCGCGATCGGGAGCAGACCATGTTTCTGTTGCGCGGCTTACTGACCAATCGCGAGCGCTACGGCTATATGTGCTGCCCATGCCGACTGGCCAAAGAAGACCGTGGTGCGGATCGGGATATTATCTGCCCATGCGATTACCGGGAGCCGGATGTGCGTGAGTTCGGCAGTTGTTATTGCGGTCTGTACGTGTCGTCCCCGTGGAACAATGACGAGATCGATCATGTCTTCGTACCGGAACGAAGACCGGTTGAGCGCTGTTGACAGCACACGCTGCGCTCCATTATTGGCCGATCTGACCGTGTTCAGCAAGAAAGGCCGCGGCCCGTTGCTCAGACCAATACATCCGTTTGCGCCAGGCGCCGATAAAACCGACATGCCCGCCGTAGTCGGGCAACTCAAGAAAGAGGTGCTCACTTTGTTGCGCCTCCGGCACCGGGTAGCAGGAATTCGCGAGAAAAGGATCATCCAGTGCCTGGACGATCAAGGTCGGGATCCGGATCGCTGGAAGCAACGGACGACTGGAGCATCGCCGGTAGTAGTCTTCGGCATCGTGGAAGCCGTGGAGTGGTGCGGTATAGGCATTATCGAATGAAGCGAAGGTGGTCATCGACGCGAGTCCGGTCAGGTCGATCATATCGGGAAAACGAAGCGCCTTTTCCCGGATCTTCGCTTTCAGGCTGTTCATGAAATATCGCATGTAGATCCGGTTTTGCCGGCCATTCATTACCTGGGCCGCGTCGGCCAGCCGGCAGGGGACGGAAAAAGCCACGGCGGCCCGTACTGCAGCCGGCACGTTGCCCGGATCTTCCCCCAGATATTTGAGCAGTTGATTGCCGCCCATGCTGAAGCCCACCAGCGCCGCGACCCGATAACGGCCCCGGACGAGACCGTGGGTCAGCACCGTGTGCAGATCGTCGGTGACTCCGGAGTGGTAGAAACGGGGGCGTCGGTTGAGCTCTGTTGAGCAGCTGCGAAAATTCCAGCACAGGACATCCCAGCCGGAATCGCTCAGGTGACGGGCCATCCCGAGCATATATTTCTTTCGGGCATGACCCTCCAGGCCGTGGCTGATGACAACCAGTCGGTCGGAGTTGCCGGTGCGAGAGCGATGCCAGTCGAGATCGAGGAAATCGTCATCCGGTGTGATGATGCGCTCAGGGATCGGTTCGGTTCGCGGCAGACGCCTGAACAGCGTCGGATAGATGGTCTGCAGGTGGCCGCTGAGCAGCGGAAACGGCGGTCGGTACGCCGGTGGGGGGAGCACCGGCATGACTACCCGTCAACGGCAGTGGGCGCCGTCGGCACACCAGCCCCCGGCAGCGGCAGCAGATGGTCCGCGAGCAGCTCCGCCGGGAAGGGAAGAAACGAGAAGAGATGGCGCTCAAGTTCCCGGCAACGCCGGAAATTGTCCCTGATGCGTTGCTCGATGACCGGGCTGTTGCCCGAATACCGCTCGATGATATACTCGAGTCGTTCATCCAGTGAAACGACACGGTCGTGACGAACTCGCTTGTCAGCGTAATAGACGATTTCCCGGGCCGGGAAATGACCACGCCGGTAGTCATCCGGCAGGAACGTGCTGAGAATCACGTGCTCGCGGACGATGATGCCGATCTCCTCGTAGCCGTGTGCTTCGCAGATCAACTGCCCTTCTTCGGCATGTCGGCAGGTGCCGTCAAGACAGCGGGTCTTGGCGATATCGTGCAATAATGCGCCGGCCCGCACTAGACCGGCGTCGATTTGATCAGCGGGCGGGCGCAGGCCGCCGACGAGAGTTTCGGCGACCTGGGCGACCAGCAGCGAGTGGCGGCGGATATTGGCCAGCATGCCATACTCATCCATCAAAGCAAGACAGGTGGCGATATCCGGAATCGCTGCTCTCATCGAAGATCGCAACTCAGCGCCGGCTCAGTTCATGAACCGCCTCGACGACGATGCGGGCCTGGTCGGGCGGGGTAAACTGGTGGATGCCGTGGCCCAGGTTGAAGATGTGTCCGTTTGCCGTGCGTGCTCCGGCCAAAAGGCGGCCGACCCGCTCGCGCAGGGTCTGTTCGGGCAGCAGCAGGGCGGCCGGATCGATGTTGCCCTGGATGGCTCGTTGACCGATGCGGCGGACGGCCTCGCCGATGTTGATCCGCCAATCGATGCCGATAACGTCGGCACCGGTTTGTGCCGACATCTCAAGCAGCGTTGCGCCGTTGTTGGCGAAATAGATGATCGGCACGCCCGTTGGTTGCAGTGCCTTGATGATCCGTGTTGCATACGGCTGGGCGAATTCGGCGAAGTCGCAGGGGGCGAGGATTCCGGCCCAGGAGTCGAACAGCTGCAGGGCCTGGGCGCCGGCTCGTGCCTGTGCCAGCAGGTAGTCGATGGTACACCGGGTGATTTTCTCCATCAGGCTGTGGAACAGCGCCGGGGCGGTGAACATCATCTTTTTGGTTTCCCAGAAGACTTTTGACGAGCCGCCTTCGATCAGGTAGGTGGCACAGGTGAACGGTGCGCCGGCAAAGCCGATGAGTGGTACGCGAAGCTCCTTGCGCAGCAGCCGGATGGTCTTGAGCACGAAGCCCATGGTCTCCTCCGGGTCGGGCACGAGCAGCCGATCGACGGCGGCCTGGTCGCGGACCGTCTCAGGGAAGACGGGTCCCCGGCCGTCGTGAAATTCCAGCGGCAGCCCCATGGCTTCCATCGGAATGAGGATGTCGGAAAACAGAATCGCCGCATCAACATTGAGGATGTTCACCGGTTGCAGGGTGACCTCGACGCAGAGTTCCGGTGTCTTGCAGAGTTCCAGAAACGAGATAGAACCACGCACCTGCCGGTATTCAGGCAGATAGCGACCGGCCTGACGCATCATCCAGATCGGGGTGTAGGCAGTCGGTTCACCGCGACAGGCTTTCAGAAACGTATCATTCATGGTCTGTTTTCCGGGCTGATGATTGACGGTGTCGGCCGGGGTGATAGCTGCAAAAGGGTTCCTGGCCCAGGTAATCGCCGGTCATGGCATAGGCTCGGGCCCGGCAACCGCCGCAGACGTTGACATATTCGCAGCGGCCGCAATTGTCATGATAGCTGTAAAAATCCCTGAGGCTCAGGAATAATTCGGATTTCTCCCAGATGTCACGAAATGGTATCTGGTTGATATTTCCCGCCGACTTCGGGAAGTAACTGCACGGCATCACCTCGCCGTCAACATCAATCATACAGATCAGCTGGCCGGCCAGGCAGCCCTTTGCGCCGCCGGTGGAGAAGGCCAGGGTGCGGGGTTGGTAGCGTTCCCCGTCTTCCCGCGCTTTTTCCCGGACGATTCGGTAGTAATGAGGTGCGCAGGTCGGGCGCATGAGGAGCTTGGTTTCTTCTTTCTCCACCCGGTAATGCCATTCGAGAATCTCGTTGTAGAGCGTTTCCGGGATCAACTCGTCAATGACGTCTTCGCCGCGGCCGGTGGGGACGATCATGAACAGGTACCAGGCGGTGGCCCCGAGCTTTTTGACCAGCGAAAAAATCTGAGGAATTTCATCTTTGTTGCGCAGCGTAAATGATGAATTGATCAGAAACGGGATCTGGTGGCGACGAAACAGTTCGATGGCCCGCATGGTGCCGGCAAAAGCCCCCGGTTGATTGCGGAAATTATCGTGGGTGGCGGCGTTGGCGCCATCGAGACTGAGCGAGACCATCCTGATGGCACTGTCCTTGATCGCAGCACACGTCGCTTCGGTGACCAGCGTACCGTTGGTGGCCAGACACATGCGCAGGCCCTTGCTGGTGCCGTAGCGTGCAATATCGAAGATATCAGGCCGCAACAGCGGTTCGCCGCCGGACAGCACGAGTACCGGCGTCGCATAGGCGGCGATGTCATCGATGATTCGCTGCGCGTCGCCGAGCGAAAAATCGGGATGACCGTCTACCTCCCGTTCGGAGGAAGAGCGACAGTGGACGCAGGAAAGGTTGCAGCGCCTGGTTGTTTCCCAGGCGATCCATTTCGGTTCAAAGTGCATATCGTCTGTTTGGTGATGATATCGGCGGTGTGCATCGTTTGCGGCACGTGAAACGTTACTATATTTCTTTTTCCGGCACAATCAAAGACAAAAGCTTGAATTGGCATCCGCTGAGCGGTGTGGC
>CAZSOA010000098.1:0-12298 GCA_964608305.1 uncultured Desulfofustis sp.
AGCGATCAGCAGGCAGACCAGGACAGCAAGGAGCACATGGAGGGTAGCCGGTCGGTACATTGCAGATCAATTTTCTCCGCACCGTCGGTATTGAAAATGGACATCGGCCGCGTGGTTATACTGCTTGCACCAGGCAATCAGATGGGCGATGTCCTGCGGGGCGATTCGTGCGACGCTGAAGCGATACCGGGTAGTTTCCCGAAATCGCTCCACTTCTTGATGGCGGAGCCGATAGGTCTGAAAAATATCCGGCGGGATGATAAGCTGTTTATCGGTGGGCAGCGCAACCTGCAGGGTTCCGTTGTGTCTTGAACCACGGAGCAGCCGTTGATTGAGTGCCAGATACAAAATTGCGAGCATCAAAAGGGCTGCAGGTACCGTCAGTTGCCAGCGTAGGACAAGGGATCGGTCGATCGGTTTGAGGATCTCGAAA
The DNA here is from genome assembly GCA_964608305.1 of uncultured Desulfofustis sp. Taxonomy (GTDB): domain Bacteria; phylum Desulfobacterota; class Desulfobulbia; order Desulfobulbales; family Desulfocapsaceae; genus Desulfofustis. Next base: position 434 of record CAZSOA010000098.1, read on the forward strand.
TACGGATCGTCACCGGAACTGATGAGGTGGAGTTGGTCGCCGTGGGACTCAATGGTCAGATCGTTGGTTCGTACCAGTGCGGCGGAACCGATGACCGGCAGCAGGTCGCGTACATTGTTCTGTCCATACGAAAGACGAGCCTGCCGGACAATCGAGGTTCCGGGAATGGTCCCTGGATCGATGCGGAGATAGCGAGCTTGGCCGAGATGAGGCAGCGTAAGCGAGACAACCGTTGTTTCGGCACCCTCCATCTCGGTGCTCCAGGAATCACGTTCCTGGAAATGGCCGTCGGCGGCGCGCCAGTAAACTTTGAATTCATCCATTTCCGCGGCCTCAATCTCGACCAGGAGATCTGGTCCGGCGGTTCGAAACTGGCAGAAAAGAGAGAACAGGACAAACACCGACCCAAGAACAAAGAGTACCGCTGCTTCCCGGACTTCTGAACGTACGGTACGCATCAAAGCGGTTCGTGCCCGCTGTGACGACTGCTCAAGGGTCATCCCGGTTGATTGTTGTTGTAGAAGATATTCATTTTGATATCGGGATGGATGGCGCTGAGCAGATCCTTCAAGTGGAGCAGTTGCTCTTCTCGCGGGTGTTGGAAATTGTAGGAAATAACCGCCGCTTCGCCACTTTCGGCGACACTGTCGAGTCGGCCGTCGGCCACGCATTCCTGCAACGCCCGGAAGAGGGCATGGTTCTTCTCTTGATAGACGGCGGCTGGCGCTTCAAGGATGATAACGCCGTTGTTGTCGTGGACCAGCAGAAAGCGGCGGCCGTAATGCAGGGTCAGCAGCGCAAGGATTGCAACCCCGAGAATGATGCAGAGAAAGAGGATGTTGAAGGTGGCGCAGCACAAGGAGGTGGCGACCACCAGCATGATAAAGCCGATCTCCTCCGGTTCCTTGATCGGTGTGCGGAAGCGGACGATGGACAGTGCACCGAGCAGCCCAAGGGAGAGCGGCAGCGAGAACTGGATGGCGATAAATATCGCGGTAATGGAAATACCGAGCAGGGGAAAGGCTCGATAAATTAGGCTGCCGGTCGATCTTGGTTTGAAGAAGCGAACATAGAGCAGCGCAATAAAGAGCGAAGAGAGCAGGGAAATGCCCATGATTCCAAGAAACGGGATTACCCCGATCTCGTTCATGCTTTTGCTGCCGAATCCGGTAAGGATTGCATACCAATCAAGCTGTTGTGGGTCCATGATGTTCCGTCGTTAAAAGGTTAGCTGCCGCACCTGGAGATAGCAGGCGGCATATTTGGAAAAAGCGTCTCTCCGGCCGTTCGCCACGGTGATTATCGGCGTAAGCCAATCGGGAAGATCCACGGCGCGGCTTTTGCATTCAAAAACCGCTTCCTTCAGCGGTGTGTGGTTGGGGCCACGATCGAGGATCCTGCCGTTCACCCGGCCGACGCGAATGTCACTGTCAACAGCCAGCCGGGTTCCGGTGAGGGGATCGACAAAGCGGTAGCGAAGGTAGTCCACCTGCAGAACCGGCAGGACAGCTTCACCCGGTAATTCACCGTGCTGAGTCAGCAATTGGTTGATCTGCAGAAAGAAAGGATCGTGCAACGGTCGTTCCAGAGCCTGGGAACTGGGAAAACCAGGGTCGTAGCGTTTTTTTTCCCGGGAACTGCCGACCTTGCGTTTGACTTCGAGAAACAGTGCGGGAAACGGGGTCCGTGTTTCAACCGAGCTGTACCAGCGGAGGCGGACTTTTGCTTTGAGGTAGTCGCTGTTGAGTTTTTCACCAAGCAGGCTCAAGGCCAGGGTATCGAAGTAGATGGAGGAAATGCGCCCGACCGGATACACCGCGTCGGGCTCATACCGCTTGGCGAGAAACGAGCGGAGGATCGCGCTGCGATTGTTGGGGAAAACATATTTGTTTTCGTGTTCTGCCGGGAAAAATGCGAGACTCATCAGTCTTGGAGAAACGGGGGATGCATCGTCTGAAGTTCGTTGCGTTACCGATTATGGGGACAAAAAGACCTCTTAACACAATGCTGATCGAAAGGAAACAATCTTCGCCACCGTTTTTCGACGGTTGCGGCTCGGATCTTGTAAATTGAGGCGGCAAGTGGAATAGTGACGCTCTTGTGGCAGGCGTTTCAGATTCAAGAGGGTCACCTTATGCATGATATCGTCAGATGACTGTTTCCGCTCAGGCCGCCGCACCCCAGCCGGAATCAAACAGCAAGTGGCGGGTCTTTCTACTCGTCGGCGTCGGGGTGTTTCTCTGTACCATGGACAGCAGCATGGTCAATGTGGCGCTGCCGTCGATTATGCGCACGTTTACGGCCCCGCTGATCCATGTTCAGTGGGTGGTGCTCATCTATCTGCTGACCATCACCGTGAGCTTGTTGATCTGGGGGGTGGCCGCCGATCGGTTCGGCAGAGAACGGATCTATCTGATCGGTACCGGCGTTTTTGCCGCCGGTTCGCTTTGCTGCGCCGTGGCGCCGAGTCTTGCCGTCCTGATCGGTTTGCGATTTGTTGAAGGACTTGGGGCGGCCATGATGATGGCTGCCGGTCCGGCCATTATCAGGGAGGCCTTTCCTCGCGGGGAGTTGGGAAAAGGGCTCGGTCTGGTCGGCATCGCCACCTCGGCGGGCCTGATGAGCGGCCCGGTAATCAGTGGTTTGTTGATCAGTTTTCTCTCCTGGCGGATGATCTTTGTCGTGACCGTACCGATCAGCCTGTTGCTGCTGCTCGGCGGCTTGCAGCAGTTTATCGGCAATAAGCGGGAGGCAACCAGCAGCCATCGTCGTCAATTTGACGCCAGGGGGGCATTGCTCTGGGCGCTTTTGGTGGTTTCTTTTATTCTCTATGCCCATTTCCTGCCGCGCATCGGGGTCGCGTATGCACTGCTCGGGGGCGGTGGGTTGGTGCTTCTGCTGATGATTTTCATCAGAGCGGAGCAAAGCCGGTCGGCAGGTATTCTGCCGCTGCACCTGTTCGGCAAGCGCTATTATTACGTCGGCCTGCTTACTGCGGCGACTTCGTTCGGCTCGCTCTTTGTCGTGCTGATCCTGATGCCGTTTTTTCTCGAGTATCTGCGTGGCTTGCCGGCTGATCTGGTGGGATTGGTGATGACAGCGGTGCCGTTGACCCTGTGTGTCGTTTCCCCGGTTTCCGGCATGCTCTACGATCGGTTCGGCGGGAGGTTGCTGACCACCGCCGGTCTTGCCATGAGTTGCGGAGCGCTGGTATCCCTTGCCTTTATCGAGGCAGATACCTCATTGGTGACGATGTGCATCCGGTTGGCGGTACTCGGCATGGGACAATCGATGTTTCTTGCTCCCAATACCGCATCGCTACTGACCAGAATCAGCGACGAGGATGCCGGGGTGACCGCCGGGCTGCTGGCTACGGCGCGCAACCTTGGGATGCTCGCTGGCGCGGCGTTTGCCGGCATAGTGTTTGCCGCCTGGCTTGCGTGGTTCTCCGGCGGCGTCGACGTGCATGATCTGCTCCCGTCGCACCATGGTGACTTTCTTGCTGCATTTCGGGCCACCCTGCTCTGTGCTGCCGTTATCTCCCTGCTGGCGGTGTTCATCTCCTGGCAAAGAGAATAGTCACGTGAACTACGCGTCAGAGGCCGGTGCCGGTGTTCAGGTTGCATCGAGCTGAAATCTGATCAGGGCAGTCGTGCCCTGTGGCTTGTTCGGAGTCAACGAAAACTTGGCGTTGTGTCGTTCAAGAATCTGTTCGACCAGGGTCAGCCCCATACCGGTACCGTAGGTTTTTGTCGTATAAAAGGGATCGGCAACCCGGGTCAGCTCACCGACGGCAATGCCGACACCGGTATCGCGAATGGCCACGAGGACATACCCGTCTTCCATCCAGGCTCGTACCTGCAGGGTGCCGCCGTCGGGCATTGCCTCGATGCTGTTTTTGATCAAATGCAAGAACACCTGGCGGATTTTATCGCCGTCAATCATCAGAACCGGGTCATCACCAAGAAGATCGATGTCGTAGGTGATGTCATGTTTTTTCATAGTTCCGTAAAAAATCATCACGCTTCGCCGCAAAAGAGGAAATAACGGTTGGGGTGACTTATGCAGCTCACTCTCGCTGACGAAGCTGAACAGATCGTTCAGGGTCGCCTCAAGTTTGGCCGCTTCTTTGATCAAGACATCGAGAAACCGCTCATAGCCTGGTTCGATCACTCGCTTGCTCAGCAGCCGGGCGGTGCCGCCGATCGAGGTGATTGGGTTGCGCAACGCATGGACCAGTTGTGCCGACATATGGCCGAGGGCTGAATACCGCTCCGCTTCGACCAGTTGATCTTTGCTTTTCTCCAGTTCCTGGGTCACCAGTTCCAGTTCGTCGATTTTTGCCTGCATGGCCGTGTAGAGCCGTGAATGTTCGATGGCAAGGCTTGCCTGGCCGGCAAAGATTTCCAGCAATTCGATATCGGTCTGGTTGATCGGCTGCCGGGTGACGAAATTGTCGGCGATGATCACGCCGAGGGCTTTGCTCGGGGAATAGAGTGGTACGATGATAAAGGTGTCCTCTCCCAGGGTCTCGATGAGTTCATGGGGGACGTCGATGACGGCCCGTCCCCGGTCGACCAGAATCGGGCTGCGTGTCCGGCAGGCGTGGATCAGCGGGTGCTGGACCTGATTGGCGGGAACGAGCAGGGAACGGACGATTTCGTTGACGATGACGTCTTTTTTGAACGAATCGGCAAAGACGGTATGAAAAAGATCCTGGAGGCGTAGATTCTTGCGTTTGATTTCGTTCCAGACTTCGGCTGCATCCTCCCGGCTGCCGGGACCGATCGCCAACTCACCTTGCAGAATCGTCTCCTGCTCGTCAAACAATGCCAGAAACGCCCGGTTGAACCGTAATCCTTCCTCCGAGGTGATGCCGATCAGGATGCTCTGCAGAACACCCTTGAGTTCCCGGGCGGTGAGGTAGGCGTTGTTCATCTGCAGGTTAAGGTGATGCAGGAATTGTTTCCGGTGGTTGTTCATGTGCAATTCCTGCTGAATCGTACGGTTATCGATGGTCAAGCGCCGTTTGCGCAGCGTCTTGGTTACGGTGTGATGAAATTGTTTGATATTGACCGGTTTGGTCAGATAATCGTCGGCGCCGAGCCGCAAACAGGTGAGGGCGGTCTGCAGATCAGTGGAGCCGGTCACCATGATAATGCCCAGGTCGGGGTGATTGTGTACCAGCTCACCAAGCAATTCACTGCCATCTTTATCGGGCAGACCGATATCGAGCAGGACCAGTGCCACCTTCCGCTCCGAGAGCAGCCGCAACAGATCGCCGGCGGAGGCGGCTGTGAGGGTCGGCAGATTCCTGCTGCGCAGATAGGCCTCGAGAAGAATGGTGATTTCCGGAGAATCGTCGACGACGACGATAACTTCATCGGCGGTGATAAGTTGTTCGAGGGGAAGACCGGTTTCCAACTCGGCAGAGGACAGCAGTTCAACCATGGCAGTCAGATGCTCCGGGGGTGGCGCTGGGGTCTGGCGTGAGCCATCGCCGCTGGAGTGGATGATACCGGGCCGACTGAGGCTTCATCAGGGTCCCCATCGATCGCTCGCACGGTCAGGTATTGGTCCGCAGTCTACCGGTTTGGTTGAAAAATAAAAATAAAAATCGTATAACCTGAGGGCTTGCTATCCCCGGGCCGAGTCGTTGCCGAGCCTGACAATATATCGTTTTCCGATGACTATGGAACATGCGGTGCAACAGTTTTTTTCCCCCAGCGGCCCGCTGGCCGCGCGTCTGCCCGGCTACGAACCACGGGACGATCAGCTGCGAATGGCCAAAGCCGTCGCCGAGGCGCTCGACACAGAGCCTGAGGCGAGTGACCGGCAACCTGATCGTGCCCGGCTCCTCGTGGTGGAGGCGGAAACCGGGGTCGGCAAGAGCCTGGCCTATCTCGTTCCTGTGGTGCAATCCGGGAAGCGGGTAGTTATCTCCACGGCGACCATCAATCTGCAGGATCAACTGATCGATAAGGAAATCCCGCTGCTGGCCGAAGTGCTTGGCGCGGAAATAGAGGCATTGTGCGTCAAAGGGCGGCAGAACTATCTCTGTCTGCATCGCTGGTACCAGTATCGCAGCAACCCGCAGGCTTCGCTGCTTGACGACAGCGACGGCGCCCGTATCGAGCAGTGGCTGGAGACCACCGAGACCGGTGATCGCGCCGAACTGGCCTGGCTGCCCGATCAATCGCCGCTCTGGCCGAAACTTTCGGCGCTGTCCCATCAGTGCGCCGGCAGTGAATGCCCGGAAAATACCAGCTGTTTCATCACTCGGTTGCGGCGGAAAGCCGGTGCGGCGCGAGTGCTGGTCGTCAACCATCATCTCTATTTTTCCGACCTGATGCTGCGGCAGCGCGGGTTCGGCGAATTGCTGCCCCGCCATGAAGCGGTGATCTTCGACGAAGCACATCATCTTGAGGCGGTGGCAACCACCTTTTTCGGCACCACTTTCAGTCAATATCAGATCTATGACCTGGTCGGCGATATTATCGCGCAGGTGGAGAGCGGTATTGCCGACAGTGACGGGGATCGGTTGTTGACCATGGCGCGGGGACTCAAGCAGCGGGTTGAACTGTTTGCCGCAATGTTCCCGATGCAGCGGGGACGCTTTCCGTTGCTTGACTTTCTCGCCACCCGGGAAGACTGGCGGGAACAGGTCCAGGCTCTGGCGGACGGACTGCGACGTTGTACCGAGACCTTGGCGGCACTGCCCGACGAGGGGTTCTCGATCCTGGCGGAACGGTGCCGCGAATTATTTGACAATCTCGCGATCGTCGTGCCGCTTGTCGAGCAGACCCGGTCGGTGGCGCATGTCTATTGGTATGAGCGACGGGAACGCTCGGTTTCCCTTGCGGCAACGCCGATTCATGTTGCAGAAGATCTCCAGCGCACGCTTTTTACGACGATCCCGGTGTGTATTCTCACTTCGGCGACGTTGACTGCCGGTGGGCGATTCGATTATATCTGTCGACGACTCGGGCTTCCCGATGACGTGCAGACCGTGCAGTTGCACTCACCATTTGCGTATCGGGAACGGGCAATGATCTATGTCCCGGGCAACGATTTTCCGGAGCCGACCGTACCCGGTTATGAAGCGGCAGTATCGGCAGCCATTGAACGGCTCCTGCTGATTTCCGAAGGGCGGGCTTTGGTCCTGTTCACCAGTTTCAAGGGGATGGACGCCACGGCCTCGTACCTGGCCGGGCGATTGCCCTATCCATTGCTGGTGCAGGGAACGGCTGCCCGCAGTACGCTGCTGAAACGGTTTCGCCAGGAAAAGGAGTCGGTTCTACTGGCGGTGGCAAGTTTCTGGGAAGGAGTGGATATTCCCGGTGAGTCGCTCAGTGCGGTGATCATCGACAAATTGCCCTTTGAGGTGCCCAGTGACCCGGTTGTTCAGGCGCGGATGCGGGCAATCGACGACGAGGGGGGCAACCCGTTTTTTGACTTTCAGGTGCCTCGCGCCGTCCTCGCGTTACGCCAAGGCGTCGGCAGACTGTTGCGTTCATCGCGGGATGCCGGTCTGATCGCACTTCTCGATACGCGGCTCTACAAAAAACGCTATGGCTCGATATTTATCGAAAGCCTGCCGCCGGCTCCCATAGTCAGGGAGATTGCCCCGGTGGTTGACTTTTTCGCCCGGTTGCAGCACGGGGGCGACTATCAGGACGAGGATCCATGGACATAAGAGCGTTGATCGCCGGGGAGTCTGGGGCAATTGATCAAGTGATGCGGGATGATCTCGGCGAACTCGGTATCGTAGCTCCGTTGCTGGCAGACATCCTTGAATACGGGCTGTTCGGCGGAGGGAAACGGGTTCGGCCGTTTTTGGTGGTCACGTGTTCCCGCCTCTTCGGTTCGCCCCACCCTTCACTCTACCGTCTGGCCATTGCCTTTGAGTATCTGCATGCCGCCACACTATTCCACGACGATGTCATAGATCGGGCCGACACCCGTCGCGGCCGGTTGTCGGTGGTAAAACGCTTTGGTACGGCAGGCGCGATTCTCGCCGGTGATTTTCTTCATGCCCAGGCCATGGCGCTGGTCGGCCGCCATGGCGGCGAATCGGCGTTGGCTGTCTTTACCGCCGCAACCCGTGGTATGGCGGAAGGGGAGTTTCTGCAGATGCGCGCCGCCACCACCCTGGATGTTTCAGAGGCTACCTATTATGCTGTTATCCGAAGGAAAACAGCGTCTCTTATCGCGGCCGCCTGTGAGATCGGCGGGTTGTACGGCGGCGCCGACGAAGAGCAGCAGGCGGCGTTGCAACGATACGGTGACTGCGTTGGTTGCGCATTTCAAATCATCGACGATCTTCTTGATTATCAAGGTGATCAGCAAAAGACCGGGAAGGCCGTCGGCAATGATCTCATTGAGGGTAAGATCACGCTGCCGCTGATTTTTGCATTGCACCAGGCGCCTCCGGATGAACACCAGCGGATCGTCGGGCTGCTGGCGGATGAAGTTCAGCGCCGGGACCGATTTTCCGAAGTTTTTTCCTTTATCGAAAGAAGGGGCGGTTTTGCTGCAGCCCGGCAAGAAGCCGGCACCTTGATTGACGAGGCGATCGCCGCCCTCGATACGTTTGGTGAATCTCCCGGCGAGAGCCGGCGCACGGCCCTTGCCGGGTTGGCTCGTTATGTACTGGCCAGACGCCACTAAGCAGAAAGAAATCGATAGCGATGGCACACGTTGCAGCCCGAAAAACGGTACGCAAAGCGACCCGACCACCGCGGAAGCGGCCGCGTCGCCCGACCACGAGATGGCGTTTGCCGGTGACCAGGCTCCTGCTGTTTGGCGCACTACTGGCACTACTAGTCGTCTCGATCGGGGTCGCCGGTTATGTGATCTTCTTTCGCGTCGTGGTGGCGGCCGGCGGGCAGGTGTCTCCCCCTGTATCGGTTGTCATCTGCAATCCCGCCGATTCGCGGGGGGCGGGCCGGCCCCTGCTGGCGTCGGGAACATGGCGTGCGGTCACGGACCCGCGTGGACGAATCCACGGTGCGCGTATCATGAGGCAGTTGCCTGATCAGGGGGACAGGAGAACCGCCTTGAGACCGTCGCGAGTTGTCGCCGAACCCCTTGTTGAACAGGGAGTGGTATGAATATCGGGATTATCGGTACCGGGCGGCATGGCAGCCGGTATGCCGGCCATGTTGTTCACGACTGCCCCGGGCTGCGGCTCCGCGCCATCGCTCGTCGTTCAACGGTCGGGAAAGAACAGGCACGTGCCTGGGATTGTCGTTGGTTTGCCGACTGGCGTGATCTGGTGCGTTGGCGCGAGGTCGATGCCGTGATCTGTGCCGTGCCCCCGGTACACAATAGGGAGATTGCCGCTGCCTGCGCCGCTCACGGAAAACCGTTGCTGCTGGAAAAACCGTTGGCGATTGATGCGGCCGGCGGCAGCGAACTGGTCCGGGTTATGGCGACCCACCAGGTGCCGTTGACGGTTTGCCAGACGCTGCGATACAATCCGGTGATCAGGCGGCTCCGTGACGAATTACCGCACCTGGGGCAGCTCCGAACCATCTATGCCAACCAGCGTCTCGAGCCGTCTTCGCTTGGCTGGCTCGATGATCGTGCCGAAGCCGGGGCCGGTGTCACGCTGCATATTGCCGTTCACGTTTTTGATGCCCTGCATTTTATCACCGGGCTGCGGGCGATAGCGGTGTCGGCGATGTGTCGTAATGTCCAAACCGGCCACCTGGAAGATCTTTCCCATATCAGGGTGGCGATGGAAAGCGGTGTGGCGGCGCTGGTCGATATCAGCAAGTTGAGCAGCGCCCGGAGCGGCCGCTATGAATTCGTCTGCACCGAGGGACAGTTGCACGGCGATCAGGTCTACGGTCTCGTCGAACGGTTGGACAACACGGGAAAAGAGCAGCTTGCCGCCTATCCGGCAACACCGACCATTATTCCGCTTCTTCAGGATTGGCAGCGATTTCTCGCCGGTGATGGGGATAATCCGGTAAGCGGTACGGACGGGTTGTATGCCGTCAGGGTTGCCGAAGCCTGCCTCCGCTCCGCGGCACGTGGCGTTGAGGTCGCGATCGCTGCTTCCGATCCGCATTAGATAAACACGAGATAGAGCGCCGTTGCCCAGGTTGCTGCGGCAATGAGCAGCGCCAGCAGGACAGCGGCGCTACCCATGTCCTTGGCGCGACCGGCGAGCGGGTCAAAGTCCGGAGAGGCCTTGTCGACGATTGCTTCAAGAGCGGAGTTGAGCAATTCGACCAGCAGGACGAGGATATTGACCGCCAGCAACGCCAGTTTTATGACGACTGGAACCGGCAACAGGAGCAGCACCGGCAGCAAGATAAAAAACAGCCATACCTCCTGGCGAAATGCCGCCTCCATCCGGTAGCAGGCGGCCAGTCCCTTGAGTGAATACCCGAAGGCCCTGATGATGCGGCCCAGACCGGAATTGGTTGTTTTTCGTGCCATGATTCCCCGAAAAATGAGTGATTTACGTGCGCAGGGCGGAACGGGGATCGGGCAGTTCCCGATAGAGTTGCAGGTCCGGTAGTGCCCCGACGACGATGGTCCCGTCAATGGTCAGCCAGGCATGGGCCTGAAACCCGCTTTGGGTATGCTTGGCTACGCCGATGTGGATGGTTGTCCGATATCCCTGGTCGGCAAACAAACGATACCCGGCCAGGGAGTTGGACAGGCAGGTGGCGCCCGGTATCAGGCGGGCGGCCGCTTTGATCAGGTTGGCGATTCGCGGTATCGCCAGGTGCTGTTGTGGTGAGCGTAACCGTGGCTCCTGTAGGGCGCTTCTGAGTAATCGTTGCAATGGGATAGCTGACAGCGCAAGCCGATAGGCGCCAAGCAGGATGACCGCCCTGATGAAAAAGCGTTTCTCAGGTGCCGGCAGGCGCAGGAATTTACGCAGTCTCCCCATCCGCCGATTCAATCAGATTATTGTTCAGCAGCTCGTCAAGGAAGGTGCGCAGATCACTGTTGCATTGCTCTTCGGTGACCTCGTATGCGGCCATGATACAGGTCTTCAGATTTAGAAATGAGGCCGGTTGTTCAAGTGCATTCCAGATGGTCGTGCCAACCCGGTCGAGCCCGCTGTAGATGCCGGTACCAATGTTGAGAATGACTGTCTCGCCGTCGAGCTCGGTCGAGATGACGTCCTTGACGCGACGAAAGACGCGGCCATCATCTTCCGGGATTGGGACTTGTTCGTGATCCTGCATCGAGGTCTCCGCTGGTCGTTTAGTGCTTGAAGGAACGCTGTCCGGTAAACATCATCGCCACCTTCGGTTCTGCCTCATTACATGCCATAATTGTTTCGAAATCGCGGAGCGACCCGCCGGCCTGCAAGATGGCACTGACTCCCTGTCTGATGCCGACATCGGCGCCGTCGCGGAACGGGAAAAAGGCGTCGGAAATCATCACCGAGCCGGGTAACCCGGCACGCTCGTCGCGAACCTGATGATCGATTTCCTGCTGCTGTTCCGCCGGTCGTTCGCCGCGGCTGACGGCCAACGCAAGGTCGGCGTACGGGATTTTATAGCGATCGAAACAGAGCAGATCGGCGTATTTGCTGTAGGCCTTGTGTACGGCGATTTCGGCAACCCCGACCCGGTCCTGCTCGCCGGTTCCGATGCCCACGGTACAGCCGTCTTTGATGTAGAGGACGGAATTGGACGTCACCCCATGCTCGACAGCCCAACCGAAGATCATATCGTCGATTTCTTGTTGCGTCGGTTGTCGCTCGCACCGGTAGGTGCGGCCTTCCCATTGGGCTTCAGCCGGTTTGAGGTCGCTGACCGAGCGAATCCCGTTGCGTGCTGATTGTTGGACGATAATGCCGCCGTCGATAAGGCTTTTGAAGTCGACGAAACG
>CAZSOA010000099.1:0-12268 GCA_964608305.1 uncultured Desulfofustis sp.
ACCGGCAGTTACGATACCATCGACGGCCGAGCCAAGACCGAAATCATCGACGCCCTGGCCGCCCGAGCAGCATTGGTCGTCGCCGTCGGCACCTGTGCCGCCTTCGGCGGTATCAGTGCTGTCGGCGCCGCCGATGCTACCGGCCTGCAATTCCATGGCCCGCGGTACGGCGGACTGCTGGGAACAGCCTATCGCTCCGGTTCCGGCCTGCCGGTTATCAACGTTCCCGGTTGCCCCTGCCATCCCATCCCGTTGATCGGTACCTTGAGCATCCTCCGCGATCAGCATCCCTGTGACCTGACCGATTTCCATGCGCCGGCCGAATATTTCAGCATGCTGGTCCACCAGGGGTGTACCCGCAACGAGTATCACGAGTATCAGGTCGAAGAGACCGATTTCGGGCAGAAGGGCTGCCTCTTCTTTCATATGGGCTGTCACGGCCCGCTCGCCCATGGCCCCTGCAACAAATACCTGTGGAACACCCGGAACTGCAAGACCCGCAGTGGTGTTCCCTGTTTCGGCTGCACCGAACCCGACTTCCCGCAGAACACGCCCTTTTTTGAAACGCCCAACATCGTCGGGCTGCCGATCAACCTGCCCGATGGTGTCGATCGCCCTCATTATCTCGCCTACAAGGGCATGGCCGCCGCCGCTGCCCCGGAACGGCTGAAACATCGCAAAACCAAGATCTGAGATGACACGACAACCCACCATCATCAGCTTCCCGGCCAACCGGGTCGAAGGCGATCTGACGCTCAAGGTTGCCATCAGCGACGGCGTGGTGAGTGATGCCTGGAGTTGCGGTACCATGTACCGGGGATTTGAACCGATGCTCAAGGGGCGCGCCCCGCGCGACAGCCTTGTGCTGACACCACGGGTCTGCGGTATCTGCGGCACCGCCCATCTCAGCGCCGCCGCCAAGGCGCTCGATATGCTCTGCGGCATAACCATTCCCGATAACGCCCTGCTCGTTCGCAATCTCGCGGCAATGGCTGAACATCTGCAAAGCGATCTGCGCCACGGCCTGTTGATGTTCATGCCCGATTTCCTCAATGAGCGGTACCGGTTCTTGCCCTTTTATCAGGAGGCGGTGCAACGCTACTCGCCGATCAGCGGCCGTTCGGCAATCGAGGCCATCAAGCAGACCAGGCGAATCCTGGAAATCGTCGCAATCATCGGCGGCCAATGGCCGCACTCGTCATATATGGTGCCCGGCGGGGTTGCCGGCATCTTGAATCTCGATGACATCATCAGCTGTCGCTACCTGATAACCCGCTTTCAGGCATGGTACGAAAAACGGGTTCTTGGCTGCCCGCTGGAGCGATGGGCGGCGGTAAAGAGTCGGAATGATCTCGATATCTGGCTCGACGAATCCGCCAGCCACCGCGATTCGGAAATAGGCTTTTTCCTGCGCTGTTGCCGTCTCAGCGGACTCGACAGCGTCGGTCGCGGTCATGAACGATTCATCAGCTACGGCCAGTTCGAACATCCGCACAGTGACGGTCAAGAGCCGGGAACCATGCTTTTTGCACCCGGGTTTTTTGATAACGGCAATCGTGACGTCTTCAACCAGCAAAACATCACCGAACATGTCGCCCATTCCGGCTATCACGACTACCTCGGCGGTCTCCATCCGTTCAACGGTGAGACCAAAGCAATCACGAAACCGCTTGATGACGCCAAGTACTCATTCACCAAAGCCCCCCGGTACCGTGATAAACCGGCGGAAACGGGACCACTTGCCGAGATGCTGTGCAACGATTCGCCGCTTTTTATCGATCTTCTGCACCACGATGGTGCCAGCGTTATGGTGCGGCAGCTGGCCCGGTTTGCCCGAGCAGCCGTCCTTTTGCCGCAGATGACACGGTGGTTGGCGGCCATTGACCCGGCCGAACCATTTTATACACCGGTCGCCGCAATTCCTGATGGTCGCGGGTACGGGCTCACCGGCGGCTGTCGGGGAGCGCTCGGTCATTGGTTGACCGTTGAAAACGGAGTAATCGCTCGTTATCAGATCATCACTCCGACGGCCTGGAACGGTTCGCCGCGTGACACCAATGACGTTCGCGGCCCCTGGGAAGAAGCGGTCATCGGTGCACCGGTCGACACTCCCGATAACCCGGTACTCGTTACCCAGGTTATCAGGTCATTCGATGCCTGCCAGGTCTGTTCGGTCCACTGCCTGCGCCGCTGACCGGCGAGGATGCGCATGACCGCCGCTCGTGCTCCCGGGCCAATAACCGCCATGACACGATGCCGCAACGAAGCATGACAATCATGGTACCGTCGGTCCGAGCGCATTGCCTGCGACTGTATCGTGAAGGCCCGGCGGAGCGGAGCAGCCGCAGGCAATTAAAACAGATGCCACTAAAGAGACACCATGGGGAGTAGCCGGCCGACAGCACAAAACGATATGTTCGGCTTGATCGCCGAGAACGAGGCGCTCATCGGTGAACTGCAGGTAGCCCGACAAGCAGCTGCCATTACGGCGGAACTGGTAGCCAAACAGTTTGCCAAACTCGACAGTATCCTCAGAGAGCTTGATCAGCGGGCCCGCAATGAGAAGGCGCTGCGCCAGGAAATGGCAGCGGCTCGCCAGGCGGCGGAGGCGGCAAATATTGCCAAAAGCGAGTTTCTCGCCAATATGAGTCACGAAATCAGGACACCGATGAACGGCATCATCGGCATGACCGATCTGGTGCTGGCCACCGATCTGAACGATACCCAACGTCGTTACCTGGAGATGCTCAAGAACTCCGCCGACCGCTTGCTGCGGGTGATCAACGATATTCTCGACTTCTCACGCATCGAATCAGGCAAGCTGGAACTCGACCCGGTGCTTTTTCATCTCCACGAAGCGCTGCGCAATGGGGTCACGATGTTTCAACCGGCTGCCGAACACAAAGGACTGCAGCTGTCTATCACGATTGAAGAAACCGTGCCGGAAACGGTCTATGCCGACGCGAATCGATTACTGCAGATTATCATCAATCTTGTCAATAACGCGGTTAAGTTCACCAATGCCGGACGGGTACGAGTCGCCGTTCAACAGTGGCGACAGGCAACTGCCGACGTCTGCTTCGTCCGGTTCAGCGTCAGCGACACCGGTATCGGCATTGCCGAAGAGAAGCAGCAACAGATCTTTGAGTCATTCCGCCAGGCTGACAGCTCCATCACCCGACACTACGGCGGCACCGGGTTGGGACTGGCGATCTCCTGTCAACTGGCGGAACTCATGGGCAGTCATATCCAGCTTCGCAGCACCTTGGGCGGTGGTTCGACCTTCTGGTTCGACTGCGCACTACCGACCAGGCCACCGCAGGACTCCCCCCCGGAGATCACATCGAGGCAGGAACATACCGCCCCGCCAACCACCGACCTCAGTCAGTACCGCATACTGCTCGCCGAGGACGAGGTGATAAACCAAGCCGTCGTAACCGCCCTGCTCGGTCAATTCGGCCTGCACGTCACCACCGTTGCCAACGGTCGGGAAGCCGTCGAGCAGATTAATGCAGAACCGTACGACCTCATCCTCATGGATCTGCAGATGCCGGATGTTGACGGCTTCGAGGCTACCCGGCAGATCCGCCGACTCCCGGGCGACAGGGGCCGCACGCCGATTATTGCGTTAACCGCCCATGCCCTCGCCCGGGATCGGGAAAAATGTCTGCGGGTCGGCATGAACGACTTTTTAAGCAAACCGGTCGACAGCCGACATCTCAGGACACTGATACAGCGCTATCTGCAACCACGTGCCAGAACCGACACCCCGGTATACAACCGGGATTAACCTTGAGTTGCCTGAGGGACTCAACCAATCGCACGACTCGATACAAAGGAGAATTCATGTCCGTACCAATTCACCCCGCCGGAGCCATTCTCCAGCGAGACAAACAGACCTATGCCATTGTACCGCGCCTGCCAGGGGGGCTGCTGAACCTGAAAACGCTGAAGAACCTGGCACAGGTCGTTGAAACCTATAGCATCCCGATCGTCAAAATCACCTCCGGTCAGCGCATCGCCCTGGTCGGCATGAGCGCTGATCAACTGGACGACATCTGGCGTGACCTGGGCCTGGATGCCGGCAAGGCCACCGAACTCTGCCTGCATTACGTACAGGTCTGCCCCGGCAATACCGTCTGCACATTCGGGCTCCGTGATTCGCTTGGCTTTGGCATCATGCTCGAAGACTATTTCAGCGGCCGGGACTTTCCCGCCAAGGTTAAAATCGGCGTTTCCGGCTGTCCGTTCACCTGTGCCGAAAGTGTGGTCCGCGATATTGGCGTGATCGGGAAAAAGAAGGGCTGGACAATCAGTTTCGGCGGCAGTTCCACCCGTACCCCACGTGCCGGGGATATCCTTGCCGAAGGATGTACGGACGAACAGGCGAGGGATCTGATCGATCGCTGTCTCACCATGTATGCCGAGCAGGCCAACAAAAAGGAGCGGACGGCACGATTTGTCGAACGGGTCGGTATCGACGCCATCCGCAATCAGGTCTTGCGCGACTGATCCGCAGACCGGCGTCGTTTTTCCCTTTTCCTCATGGCGGCTTCTGCCGATATAGTGTTCAAGCACGTTAACCTGTATCCGGCCACGCACAGAAGCCACCATGAGTTATTGCGACCAACGACCGTACCAGACCGATCGACTCCCGCCGGAATGGGCCGGTAGCCCGTCAGGCCTGTTTTCCATTTCCACCGCTCCTGGTGACCTGCCGATCGGCAATGGCTACCTCATCGACGACGAATCGTCGCGTTCGCCCCTGGTAAAAACGACGCACTGGTCAATCGCCTGGTCGGATCTCATGATGACCATGTTTGTCCTGTTCCTCTCCCTGTTCGTCTATCAGGCAGCCCATAAGGAATTTCTCGTCAGTGACGAAATCGCCGTAATCGGTGGCGATACCGCCGCAGCACAGGAAATCTCTGCGGCATCAAGAGCGACATTCCCGTTTGTGCCGATCAGCCCGGGCGCTCCCCTGGTAACGGCCGGAACGGTGAAAAAAATCGAGCCGATCAGGCTGGAAGATATCGACCCTGCTATCGTATTTTTCGATGAGCCCCGCAATGGCGGCAGGCAGCGATTGTCGGAAAGCCTCAACCAGGATCAGCCCGCCGCCGCAGCTCAAGATCGCTCGCAGACCAAGCAGGCTTCACGTGTTTCGACCGTTTCTCCGGCCCGAGAATACTCAGTAAACCGACAACAAGGCGGCGGGCAGTCCGAGCCGGGTCAGCCCATCGTTGAAGCTATCCGAATTGACCAGGCACTGTTGGAACGACTCGATCTCGAACAATTCGCCGCCATCGATCTCATTCCTGATCAGACGATGCGCATCATCCTCACCGGCGATCTGCTTTTTGCCACCGGACAGGCAGAATTGACGAAGCCGGCCATCGCATCCTTAAAGACAATTGCCGCGATCATCAACGCCACGCCATATCTGATCAATGTGGTCGGCCATACCGACGATATCCCGATACACTCGGAACGTTTTGCCAGTAACTGGGAGTTGTCCGTAGCCCGGGCCAGTCGCGTGGCGAGATTTTTGATTGACGACATGGCCATGGACCCGAACCAGTTCGTGGTCAGTGGTTACGGCGCACAGCGCCCCCGTGAGCCAAACACCGACCCCATCAGTCGGGCCGCCAACCGGCGCGTTGAAATCATCATCAGCAAAAAGCTGCCGGCGCCGACAATCGCCTCACTGCAATCCGTCTCCGCGACCCGTGCTATCCCATGAAATATAAAAATTGTATCGGCCTGCTCCTTTTCTCCGGCCTCTTTATCGCCGGATTTCTCATCAACGGCAATCTCGGACTCTACTTCAACCTCTCCGGTCTGCTTATCGTCCTTGGCGGAACTACGGCGGCGGCCCTGCTCAGCTTTAAAATCGAGCAGCTCAGGATCGTCGCGAAAGTTATCATATCCGCGTACCGGAAGCCGGTCAAACAGGAGCGGGAAATCATCGATATCCTGATTGATCTGTCCATCAAATCACGAATCGACGGGATCCTCTCCCTGCAGAAAGAGGAGAACGAAACAACCATTCTGTTTCTGCGCCGAGCTCTCGGTTGCCTGGTCGACGGCTACGGAACGGAGCAGATTCGCGAGATCCTGACAACGGAAACGTATTTCTTTAAATTGCGCCGCGCCGACCTGGAACGGGTCCTGCGTTCCATCGCCGATTTTTTCCCGGCCTTCGGCATCATCGGCTCGGTGGTCGGTCTCATTGCAATGCTTGGTGGTATCGGCGATACCTCAGTGATTCTCAAGGCGGTCCCGATCGCCCTGACGTCGACTTTGTACGGCCTCGTTTTCGCTAATTTCTTTTTCCTGCCGTTCGCCGCGAACCTGCGGGAGAGGACCAACCGGGAACTGTTGCTGCAGAAGATCATCACCGAAGGGGTGATCGCCATCAACTCGGAAATAAATCCAATCATCCTGAAAACACGGCTGGAATCGTTTCTGACACCATCGGCACGGGATAACGATCTCGTTTCCTATCGCCGAATTCGTGAGCGATTCAACATCCAACTCCAGGAAAAAAACGGGGTCGAGGCACACTGAGGGTTTCGCTCGGCCCGATAACCTGCATCCTCCGTTTTTCGATAACACCCCTTTTTTCCGTTCTTTTTCGGCATCTCCCCAGCAGTTGTTTTTCTGTGCACGCACGACAGGATCGTGGTATTTTCTCCAGACAGTACCCGCTCTTTCAGATCAGATCACCTTGCTCCGGAGCTTCAATCATGCACGTTACCAGCCGCTTCAACCGGCCTTGCCGTTCTATTTTTATAGCCACCCGACCAGATCGGCCCCATTACCCGGCAACCCGCACCACCAGCACACTCCGATCATGAGTGCCGGATTCGTTCACCTGCACGTTCACTCCCAGCATAGTCTGCTCGACGGGGCCATCAGGGTCTCCGACCTGCTTGCCAAATGCCGGGAGTATGAGATGGACGCCGTGGCGTTAACCGATCACGGCGCCATGTACGGCGCGCTCGAGTTCTATACCAAAGCGAAAAAAGCGGGGATAAAACCGATCGTCGGCTGTGAGTTTTATGTCGCTCCCGGACATCGCAGTGAAAAAAAGGCCACTGAAGCGGGTCCCGCCTTTCACCTGATCCTGCTGGCCATGAACTATGAGGGCTACCGGAATCTGATGAAGATGTCCAGTATCGCCCAGTTCGAAGGGTTTTATTACAAACCGCGTATCGACAAGGAGATCCTTGAACAGTACAACGACAACCTGATCGCCCTGAGTGCCTGCCTGCACGGTGAGGTGCCCTGGCTGCTGAGCCATGACCGCTTTCTCGAAGCCCGCGATGCGGCGCTGGGCATGCAACGGATCTTCGGTGACCGCTACTATTTCGAACTGCAGGAAAACGGTATCCCGGAGCAACGACTGGTCAATGACGGACTGCTTCGCCTCAGCAAGGAACTCGGCGTCAAGGTGGTCGCCACCAATGACTGCCATTATCTGAACAAACAGGAAGCGCACGCCCACGAGGTCCTGCTGTGCATCCAGACCGGCAAGACCATCAACGATCCCGACCGCTTCCAGTTTTCCTCAGACGACTACTACTTCAAATCTCCCGAAGAGATGCGCGATCTCTTCGCTTATTGCCCCGAGGCCGTCACCACCACGGTGGAGGTGGCCCAGCGCTGCAACCTGGAAATCGAACTCGGCAAGCATCATTTTCCACGTTTTCCGATCCCCGAAGGGGAAACACTTGAATCGATGTTCACCAAGGCCTGCTGGCAGGGCCTGCAGGAGCGGTTTGCCGCAATGCGGCAACACGAGCCGCTGACGCCGGAGGTGGAGAAGACCTATAGTGATCGGTTGAAAATGGAAATCGACGTGATCAACAAGATGGGTTTTCCCGGCTATTTTCTAATCGTCGCCGATTTCATCAACTGGGCCAAGGACCGCGACATTCCGGTCGGCCCCGGACGCGGCTCCGGCGCCGGCAGTCTAGCGGCCTACTGCATGCGTATCACCGATATCGACCCGATCCCGTACGGCCTCATTTTTGAACGGTTTCTCAATATCGAGCGCAAATCGATGCCGGACTTCGATGTTGACTTCTGCCAGGATCGGCGCGGCGAGGTGATCGACTATGTGCGCAGCAAATACGGCGGCAACGCCCATGTCGCGCAGATCATCACCTATGGCTCGATGAAGGCTCGCGGAGTGATCCGTGACGTCGGCCGAGCGCTTGATATCCCGTTCGGCGAGGTGGACAAGATCGCCAAGCTGGTACCGGAACAATTGAAGATGACCATCGCCAAGGCCATCGAAGGCGAACCGAAACTCAAGGAAGCGGCGGATCGCGATCCCCGCATTGCTGAACTCCTCAGCGTCTCGCAGACCCTGGAAGGGTTGGCCCGGCACACCTCCACCCATGCTGCCGGGGTGGTCGTTTCTCCGGAGCCGATGGTTGAATATTTACCGACCTGCAAAGGCAAAGAAGAAGAGACCATCACCCAGTACGACATGAAACACACCGAGATGACCGGGCTGATCAAGTTCGATTTTCTCGGCCTCAAGACCCTGACCGTTATCCAGAAAGCGCTGCGCCATATCAAGGCCGATTGCGGCACCGACCTCGATATCTCGGCCATCCCGATGGATGACCTGAAAACCTTCAAACTGCTCTGCGCCGGTGATGCCCTTGGCGTGTTCCAGCTGGAGAGCAGCGGCATGCGCGAACTGTTGGTGAAAATGGCACCGGCCCAGTTTTCCGACCTGATCGCGCTGATCGCACTGTACCGACCCGGCCCGCTCGATTCCGGGATGGTTGATGATTTTGTCAACACCAAGCACGGCCGCCAGGAACCGAACTACCCATTGCCGCAGCTCAAGCCGATCCTTGAGGAGACCTACGGCGTCATCGTCTACCAGGAACAGGTGATGAAAATCGCCAACGTCCTGGCCAGCTACAGCCTCGGTGATGCCGATACGCTGCGGCGGGCGATGGGCAAGAAAATACCGGAGGTGATGGAACAGGAGAAAACAAAGTTCATGGACGGGGCGAAACGCAACAACATCGATCCCCAGAAGGCCGAGCACATCTTCGATCTGATGGCCAAATTCGCCGGCTATGGTTTCAACAAGTCCCATTCCGCCGCTTACGCGCTGATCGCCTACCAGACTGCCTATCTCAAGGCCCACTATCCGGCCCAGTTCATGGCGTCGCTGCTTTCCTGCGACATGGCCAACACCGACAAGGTGGTGCTCTACATCAACGAATGCCGCGAGCACCAGATCGATGTCCTGCCCCCGGATATCAATGAAAGCGTGCAGGACTTCAGCGTCCGCCGCGATCGCATCCGCTTCGGACTGGCTGCGGTGAAAAATGTCGGTGAATCGGCGCTGGCCTCGATCATCGAGGAACGGGAAAAGAACGGACCGTTTCGCTCACTTGTCGATTTCTGTAACCGGGTCGACTCCCGGCGGGTCAACAACCGGGTCATCGAGAGCCTTGTCAAATCCGGCTCATTCGATTCGCTCGGCGGCAATCGCGCCCAGTTGATGACCGTGCTGCCCAAGGCCATGGACCAGGCCAAGGCCTTCCAGCGTGATCGTCAGAGTGGTCAGATGTCGTTGTTTTCCGTGGGCATGGGAGCTCCTTCCGGGGAAGCGGTCGACATTCCGCTCCCCGATGTCGAACAATGGAGTGAACGGCAGAAATTGATCTATGAAAAAGATACGGTCGGTTTCTATATCACCGGACATCCACTTGATGACGCCCTCCAGGATATCCGCACGGTCACCGATAGTGATATCGCCAATCTCGAAAATTTCCACGAGGGTCAGCCAGTCAGGATCGGCGGCCTGATCAGGCACTGCAAACAACTGAAAAGCAAACGCGGCGAGCCGATGGCCTTCGTTACCCTTGAGGACATCCTCGAATCCGTCGAAGTCATGGTCTTTCCTGAGACCTTTGCCGCCTGCCAGCACCTGCTTGAGACGCCCGACCCGGTGGTCGTTCGGGGAACCGTGCAGAAAAGCGAACGGGGCGCAAAGGTCATAGCCGAAGCGATTGACCTGTTGCCCGAGGCCCGGATCAAATACACCGAGAGCGTCCATGCCCGGCTCAAAAGCGACAGCGTGACGAGGTCGAGGCTCGAGGAACTCAAAGAGATCCTGTTCCAATTCCATGGGACATGTCCGTTCTCGATCACCCTGCATTTTTCCGGGGAAGGAGAGGTCGACGTGGATATCAATCCGGACTTTGCCGTCCGACCGTGTCGGGAACTGCGAGAACGGATTACTGCACTCTTTGGCTACGATCCGTTGTCGTACCGGAAGAAACCGCTGGAAGCACCGACCAAACGACGCAACCGGCAGGCGGCGTAACCGCGACTGACTGACTCGTCAGCCCGACAGACGTACGGGGTAGGATAGGCCGCAATCCGGACAACGATCAACCGGCTCGGGAAGGTGCATGCCGCAACCGGCGCAGGCTGATTGCGTATCGTGCTGATCGGCGGACAAGAATTCCTCGTCGTCGATCGGCAGGGAATCAAGTGCTGTTGTCCGGCGATAATCAGCATCGAGAATCGCCTCGGCGGCTGCCTGATCGGCCAACCGAATCTGCAGATCCAGCGCGGCGGTCGGCCGACAGCTACTGCCGCAACCGGCGGTTCCGACAACGCTTGACCGCGTTGGAATTCCCGCCTTGTGGAGCAGGCGTTGCTGCCGCTTGATCTCCGTCACCGGGCCCTGCCTTATTGTCACGGTTTCGACATCCGCGTCACGTTCCAGTGTTTTCGGAGCGGTGTCTCCGGGAGAAGCGACCGGCGCTCGCCTGACCAGCTCCCGCTGACAGAGACCGCACCGGGTGAACCCGGGACGATATTCATCTCCGCAGGATGGACAGAACAACACGACCTCTTGATCCTGATGAATCACCGAATCCGTTGCGATCCGGCGGCCAAAGATTCGGGAGAGCAATCCAGTCATGGAGTCACCGCTGTTGAAAAGGTTGCCGTCATCAGAGAATAAAACGGCTCAGGTCGCGATCCTCGATGATGCTCTGCAATTGCTGGCGGACATAATCGGCGGTGACAACGAAATCGCCGGCCTCGCGCTCGGATGCATCGTAAGAAAGATCGTCAAGGACGCGTTCGATCACGGTATGCAGGCGGCGGGCGCCGATCTCCTCGGTGTTCTCGTTTACTTCAACGGCGATGCGGGCCATCTCCTCGATCGCATCGTCGGTAAAACTGAGCTCGATTCCTTCGGTGGCCAGAAGCGCGATATACTGTTTGGTGAGTGCGTTCTCCGGCTCGGTAAGGATCCTGACAAACTCCTCCCTGCCAAGGGGATGAAGTTCCACTCGAATCGGAAACCGGCCCTGCAGTTCCGGGATCAGATCAGACGGTTTGCTGACGTGAAAAGCCCCGGAGGCAATGAACAGGATATGATCGGTTTTGACCTGCCCATGCTTGGTGGAAACGGTGGTTCCTTCAACAATGGGCAGCAAGTCCCGTTGCACCCCTTCTCGGGAAACATCGGGACCGTGCACTCCGCCTTGGCGGGAGACGATCTTATCAATCTCGTCGAGAAAGATGATGCCCGATTGTTCGGTACGCCGCAAGGCTTCCTTCATCACCTTGTCCATATCCACCATCCGTTCCATCTCCTGCTGCGTCAAAGCGGTCATCGCTTCGGGAACTTTCATCCGGCGTTTTTTCTTTTTGCGTGGAAAAATCTTGCTGAACGCATCCTGCAGGTTTGATTGCATTTCTTCAAGCCCGGACGTGGTCATGATCTCAACCATCGGTGTAGCTTTCGTTTCATCAAGCGTCAACTCCACCTCCCGCTCGTTGAACTTGCCGTCGCGCAACATCTGCCGGATGCGCTCCCGGGTTGAGGCTTCATGATCGCGCGGGGTGGTTACCGGCGGCCGGTTGTTCTGGGTGACCAGGGTAAACGATGAAGCGCCTTCCGGTCCCACATCCGACAACGGTCCCTGCCCCTGGCGATTGGGCGACGGCGGTAACAGCAGGTCGAGCATCTTGTCCTCGGCGGCAGCTTCGGCAAGACCCTGAATACGTTCCTTTTCCTCGGCCTTGACCATGGTGATCGCAATTTCAACCAGGTCCCGGACCATCGACTCGACGTCCCGGCCGACATAACCGACCTCGGTGAACTTGGACGCTTCCACCTTGACGAACGGGGACTGGGCCAGGCTCGCCAACCGCCTTGCTATTTCCGTCTTGCCGACACCGGTCGGGCCGATCATGATGATATTTT
>CAZSOA010000100.1:0-12242 GCA_964608305.1 uncultured Desulfofustis sp.
TCGATGCCAACACCTTCGGTGACCTCGAGCGGGCCGCCGCGCTCGGCCGGGCGCTGCAAGAGGCAGGGTTGCACAAGCAGTATCTGGCAGACATCCGCGCCGACACCGTGGTCCGTTATCCGGACCTGTTGGCGCAATGGAAAGCAGCAGGACTCCGCGCCGTGGTCATCGGTTTCGAAGCAGTCGACGATACCACTCTGGAATCGATGAGCAAACATTCCCGGGCTCACATAAACACCGAGGCGATTTCAATTCTCAACGAACTGGGCATCACCATCGTCGGTGATTTCATCATATCGCCGGATTACGATGAGGTCGACTTCGCCCGACTGCGACGCTACCTTGAGTCGGGCACCATCGATCTGCCAATGATCACCGTCATGACGCCGCTGCCGGGAACACCGCTGTTTCACCAACTCCGAGAGCGGATCGTCAACCACAACCTGGACTATTACACCTTGACCAACGCCGTTCTCCCCACCCGGCTTGACGAACAGCGATTCTACACCGCCTATGCCGAATTGCTGGATGCAAGCCATCGCCATGCACGGATTTAAATGATGAACGCCTTTATCACCGCAGTTGCCGCCTACCTGCCCGGCGTCCCGGTGGCCAACGATCAGTTGGACCGCTATCTCGGCCCGGTCGAAGGAATCGGCGCCAAGACCAGACAAATGATCCTTGCCAATAACGGCATCACCACCCGTTATTACGCCATCGACCCGGAAACCGGTCGCCCCACTCACAGCAATGCGGAACTGGCCGCGGCGGCGGTCCGGCTGCTGCTTGCCGATCGGGGTGACAACGGTGCCATCGGCGGCCTCTGTTGCGGCACCTCGTCCCCGGATCAGCTGATGCCCGGCCACGTCTCGATGGTACACGGGGCGCTCGGTATCCCGCCCTGCGCCGTGGTCAGCACCGCCGGTGTCTGTCTGAGCGGCATCACCGCCCTGCATTACGGGGCCATGGCCGTCGCCCTGGGAGCCATGACCAACGCGGTGGCCACCGGCTCTGAATCGGCCTCTTCCTATCTCAATCGCGATTTTCTCGAGGCGATGAACGCACATGGCTTGATTTTCGAAGAACGGAAAAAACATCGGGCTTTTTCATTTGAGGCCGAGTTCTTACGCTGGATGCTCTCGGATGGCGCCGGCGCTGTTATGATCGAACATCGGCCGGCCGGCGGCGATCGCCGCAGCCTGCGTATCGATTGGATTGAGATTACCTCCCATGCCCAGCGACTGGCGGCGTGCATGTACGCCGGAGCGATCCGGGGGGAGGACGGGGAGTTGCGGGGCTGGCGGGAATGCATGCGGGAAGGGGCGGCGGACAACCGGAGTATCTTCACGATCAAACAGGACGCCCGGCTGCTCAACAACGAGGTTATCGCGACGCTGGTGGGACAAAGCTTACCGCCGCTGATCGCCAAACATCGGCTGGATCCCGATGCCGTCTCCTGGTTTCTGCCGCACTATTCATCTGATTTTTTCCGCGAACCACTCGCCCGGCAACTGCACGATATCGGCTTTGCCATCCCGGAAAACCGATGGTTCACCAACCTCGCCGACAAGGGCAATACCGGCTCCGCGTCATTTTACATCATGCTCGAAGAGCTGTTTGCCTCGGGCCGGTTACGCCCCGGGGACCGGTTGCTCGGGATGATCCCTGAAAGCGGCCGTTTTTCGGTCGGGTATCTGCTGCTAAGCGTCGTTTAAGCGGCGGGCACGTCAGTTACGCAGACCGTTTCTGACATGGTCGGCGAGGGTGCCAAGCGTCTGCATGACCTCCCGGCTGGTCTTTTCCGAATCGATTCTGACCCCATAGTGCTGCTGGACCGCAACGGCTATTTCGAGGGCATCGAGCGAATCGATGCCAAGCGGTGCGTCGGAACCGATCAGCGGATCGGCCGGATCGATCCGCCCTGTATCCACATCGTGCAGATTGCAGGTGGTGCAGATCAACGTCAGGAGTTCTCGTTCCAGTGCATCCATAGGGTCGCTGTCCATCATTGGTACGTATCAAGAATCCGGTTGCCGCCGAGATGATACCCGATTTTTCCGCCGGCTGCCGCAGATCATTGACCGGCCCGCAATTTCCAGCAGGCGAGCAGCAGGATGACAGCGGCAAACACGGCCAGGCGGCCGAGTTCATCGAGCACGGCGGTAAACCCGAGGCCACGGACGAGCAGGTCGTGAAATGCCGTCAAGGCCCAGTTGAGCGGTGAAAGACTGCTGAGATCCCGCATCATCGCCGGCATCGCATAAACCGGCACCATGACGCCCCCGACGGCAGCGGCAACAACCACCGCCGTCGCGCCCACGGTCGAAGCCTGCTCATAGGTGGCGGACAGCGCACCGAGCAGGATGCCGCAAGCACAGGCAGCCACCCCCGACGCCAACACCACGACCAGCACGGCCGGCAGACGATCATTCACGGAAAAGGCGGGCAGACCGAGCAAGGGAAACAAGACAACGCCAAGCAGCCAGATGAGCAGGAACTGGCAGCAGCAAATCAGCAGATAGGCCGCAAGTTTGCCCGCCACCAGAATAAACGGGCCGACCGGCAGCGATCTGAGCCGCAGCCAGATCCCGGACGAGCGTTCCCTCAGCAGGCCGCCGGCGATCGGAATTGCCGTAAAAAACATGCCGAACAACGCCCAGGCCGGAACATTTTGCTGCACCGGGTTGTACGCCGGCTGGACCGATTCCTCCCCATCCCCCATAGGAGCGACAATCAGACGCGGGGTTTCAAAGAGCTCACCGAGCGCCGGGGCCGATCGACCGGCAAGATCCGTGAGCTGCCGATCGATCTCGGCCAGCTGCACCCCTGCTGCCGTCAGCGCCGCCGCCATCTCCACCCGGGCCAGCAGGCCGGTGCGGAGCCCGGGCATGGCAGCGGGGTCGAATATCATCTGTACTGGCAGCGGCAAGGCGATCTCGGTGTCGCTGGTCAATGACTGCTGCCGCCACCCGGCCATCTCCTGGAGCAGCAGGGCCGTGGTCCCTGCCGGGAGAACCAAACCAGCCCGATAACTACCACCTGCAACCATCCGGCGAAGATCCTCGGGCGAATCCCAGGATTCGTCCGGGCCTCGAACGACCAGCCCATTTGCAGTCAGCCAGCGGCCAAGAGCAGCACCAACGGCACCACCGTCAAGATCGAGATAGAGCACCTCGATATGATCCTGACCGGTCAGGCGCAGGACTTGTTCTTGAACCAGCGTGATGATCACCACCAAAATCGCCGGCATGACGAAAAGAACGAGCAGGCCGGAACGATCGCGGGCGAGCAGCAGCAATTCTTTAACGGTGACGGCACCGAATTTCAGCATCGTTCCCTCACCCCGACGCACGTGGCGCGATGCGCCCGGCGGTTCTTTGCAGCAGCAGCCTGTCAAGACTGTCGGCCTGATACATCTGGAGTAGCTGGTGCGGCGTCCCTTCATCGATCAGCCGCCCATCGTCGAGAATGCCGATCCGATCGCACAGCTCCTGGGCTTCTTTCAGATAATGCGTCGTGTACACCACCGTGGTGCCCTGTCGCCGAATTTCCTGCAGGCCCGCGTAGATCAGATGGCGGGACTGGATATCGATACCGACCGTCGGTTCATCAAGAAACAGGATCCGCGGTGCCGCCAGCAGGCCGATGGCCAGATTGAGACGCCGTTTGATTCCGCCGGAACAGGCGGCAACCCGGCTCTTGGCGAAACCCTGAAGGTCGACGAATGACAGGCAGGCCTCGACTCGGGCCAAAAGCCGTGCGCCGTCAAGACCGGACAGACAACCAAAGAACCTGAGGTTCTCAGCAATTGTCAGCACATCATAGAGGGCCAGTTCCTGCGGCACGATTGCGATCGATTGCCGGATCGCCCGACGTTGTTTGCACGGGTCATGCCCGAAAATACGGATCGAGCCGGCGTCGGGAGACACCAGGCCGCTGAGAATCGAGAGGGCTGTGGTCTTACCGGCACCGTTGACGCCAAGCAACCCGTAGCACTCTCCTGCCGTCACCCGGATTGTAACGCCGCGCAGGGCAGGCTCCTGATTCCGGCCATAGCGTTTTACCAGATCATGCCCGACAATGACCGGCTCCGAGCCGTTCCTTGATTCCCGGATTGCCGACCCGCTCACCGACTCACCTCCGCCCAGCGACACAGATCGGTGAAAATCCGTTTCTCCCGGGCAGCACAGTCGTGCAGCAGCTCGGCCAATGCCGGCCAGGAGTCGCCCGTTTGTTGCCGTCCCTTGCAGATGCGGGTCGCCATGGCGGCAAAACTGCGCCACTGATCGCCGGTCTCAATAAGCAAAGCGGCCTGCGCACGCAGTGAGTCGTCGGCCAACCGATCGGCGGCCTCATTGAGAAAGGCGGCATACATGAAACGAAATCCGCCGCCGCCGGTGCCGATTTCCTCCTGCATGCGCACGACATGGCCGAGGTGCAAAATCGCCCGTTTGTTACCCAGCCGTCGCGGCCAGCGCTCCATACGGTTGGCAAGAAATCGTATTGCCCGGCAGCCGATCAGCGGAAACGGGCTGCCGGTCATGGCCCGGCAGACACCGTGAATACCCGCGCGGATCTGTATCGGATAGTCAAACTGTTGCGGCACTTCCGAAAACCAGTACATGGCCCCGCGCGGCGCCAACGCACCCGAAGCAAAGCGGGCCCGGGCCAGATCCGCAGCCGGGCAGCGGACCGGCTCCGGAAAGACCGGGTCGCTGATCAGATACTCGTCCCCGTGCTTGCCATAGACTACCAGATTGTGGGCATTGAAATGAAACCGCAGCGCCCGGGGAAAATACGGCAGCCAGAAGACGCCGGTCTGCAGTCCGACCGGTCGGTTTTCTGCCAATACCGCATCGAGCTCGGCCATGGCTCGGTCCTTATTGCGAAACGTCCGCCGCTGCATTTCAAACCCGGCCAGCGAACCGAACCGTTTGACTATTTTTCCGGCTGCTCCCCGATAGGTGACTAACGGTAAACCGTTAATCCGGATAAACGGGAAATAGCCGAAAAACAGGCATTGCCCGACCCCAAAGGCCATCGGCTCAGAGATAGCAAGGCCGTGATGACGCAACAGGTTGACTACCACCCCGCTTTCACAATGGGCGGATTGGTGATGGAAGAACGCCACCTGCAGGCCGCTATCCATTACATCGACCATCATACGCGGGAGCCTTGAGGATGCCGTTCTTCAGGTCGTCGACCGTTACCTGAAACAGGTCGGCATAGACCTGCAGGGTAGAGCTGCGGAGCCGTCTGAAGATGAACGGCAGCAAATGCAGTCGAATCGTCAGCGACCACTGTCCGGTGTAACCGGCCAGCAGGGACGGAGTCATCTGGTAGACGGTCATATAGTAATGCAGGCAACTGACCGTACCGGCGGCAATGTCTCTTTGAGAGGCGGCCACGGCCTTTTCAATTTCCTGCCAGGCCTGCCGATTGACGACGTTGACCGGCCGCCATCCTTGCTGCCGACGTGGCCGGCAATCACCGTCTTGTGCAACATAGGAGACGATTTTCAGACCGTCGTTGACATCCGGTTCATCCTCGTTGGCAGATGGCTGTATCACCGCGGGACCACCGTTTAGAAACGAATGCCGATCAATATCTTGCTGGAATTGAGCGGGACGTTGGGGGAGCGGGTGCCGGCGTTGGAGATATGATGGAATCGATACTCGACAAGAAAACGCTGTCGCTCGTTGAGCGGCATCTCGACGCCGACGCCGAACTGATAGTTGCCGTTGAGCTCCGCACCCATGCCGTCAATGTCGGCCCAGCTATAAACCGGCCCGCCGCCGCCGAACAGATAAGGTCGCCAGTGTTGCGGCGCAGTAAAGGTATAGCAGGCCATCAGATTGATGCCGACCATCGCCGATTCGTCGGGACTGAGAACCAGATGCAGCGGCACTTCCACGAGGGTGGAGTGAAAACCGCGATACCAGCCATCGCCGAGGTTAGCGATGGTCAAATGATGGTAGCGCCCGACCAGATCGATCGTTTCAACCCGCTCGGTGGTCAGGCCCCAGCCGGGAATGCTCTGGCCGTAGCCACCCAGCAGCCACCAGCTGTGGTCGGGCGAATCCAGAGCAAGCGCCCGGCCGCCTGAGAAAACCCACAGGACACAAAGCAGTGCCAGCAGACGACTGTTGTTTGCTGTCTGTCGAGCGGGTTCTTTTCTTCCGGTCATCTGTTCTCACCTGAACGAAAAAGTTGCAAACGAAACGGCCGTACCATGGACGGCTGCCCCGACAACGCGATCACGATGCGCCGTCATTGTACCGGCAATTCTCTTTTTTTTACACAACTTTCGGAATTGCTTGAGAAAACGGGATGCCTGTGGAATAGTTGTTCCGGTACATCACCGTGATTTTCTTCAATCATATCGAGGCGGGTGGTCCGCCTCACGCACTTTTGGTGCAATACCGTATCCGTCATGAACAAAGGAGGCATTCCCATGCAAGGTTTGGCCCGGTTCGGTAGTTCGTTCGTGCTCGTTTTGTCATGTTTCCTGATGGTAAGCTGTTTCGGCCTGACCAGTGCGGCGCAGGCACAATCGCCCGCCGATCTGCTCAAGGAGGCAAACAACCTGTTGCGCACCGCCGAGCGCAGCATGCACAGCGGCAAGTACGAAGAAGCACGCCAGGAACTGGAGAAAGTCGACCGGCTGCTTGCCTCAGCCCCGGCCGACGACAGCCCGCAGCTGAAGACCATCCGCTCCAAATACAGCAAGCTCAGCACCGACATCGAGCGTCGTCTCGGCCCGGCAACCGCAACAGCCGCCGGGGCAGCCCAACCGGCGGTTGCTGCGGCCACGGCACCAGCGGCAAAAATGCCGGCTTCCATCCAGCGGCAGTTCCGGGAATTGCAACGGGAAATGGATAAGACAAAGCACAGTCTGGCCTACGACAAATGGTGGGATCTGGCCGCAAGCATGCGTGAGGGACGGATTTCCACGGCGGAAAAGGCTATCGGCGACTATCGGGCACAACTCGATGGCCTCAAGGCGGAACTTGACCCGAGCCTGGCCGGGGTTGCCGATGTCACCGACAGCGAAGCACTCCTGGCCACCATCGTCACGCTCCATGCACAACGGGTGAGTGAACCGGAACCGGTGGTCGAGCAGGACAATGCGGTTGCCGAGGCCCTTGCCCTGGAGAAGCAATTACTCGATCTGCATGCGGCCTATAACGATCGCTTTCAGGGTGTCTACGGCAGTACCATGGTCCACGGCAGCCTGCTTGAGGAGCAGTTGCAACAGGGCCGAGACGGTGCCGGGCTGCTCGCCGAGCTGGAGCGCGAGGTCGTACCGGCCATCCAGCCGGTCCTGCTGCAGATCGCCGAGAAATACGGGGATAACCCGATGGACATCGACAACGCCCTCTATGATCTCGGCTTGAAAAACGACCACTTTTTCGGCAGCCGGTTCCGCGATCTCTACGCCGGACTCAACAACATCCAGAAAACGCGTGCGGCCACCGCTCAGGATATGGCGACCCGAGCCGGCGACACGATGGGCGGTATCTCCGGTTATGCCGAGGAAATTCGCCTCCAGAAACTCGATGAGGCAAAAGAGATGCTGCTCATCGGCCAGGCCTTCGACCCCGCCGACCAGGATGTCAACCGCCTGCTCACCGAGCTTGACGGCCTGCAGGCGGCAATGAGCGCCCGTATCGAAGCGGACATCGATGCCCGCTCCTGGGCCGGTGACATCGGCGACTTTGCCGGGCCGGGCAAAGTCGCCGAACTGGTCAAGGCGGCACGTGATTATTTCCGGCAGCAACCGAGCTGGAATCCATCCGGCAAGGGGGTCGAAATCCTGGCCGTTGCCGTGCGCGGGCAATGGGACGTGGCCACCCGGGATATCTTCGGTCGGGTCATCCAGTGGCGCCTGCCGATCCATCTGGCCATCACCAACACCGAACTCAAAGGTAATCAACTGGCCCGGGTCTACGAATTGAGCATCCTGACCCGGCAGGGCGCACCGGACAACACCGACCGGCAACCACCGTTCGCCGACTATTGGGTCGGTAACAGTTGGAACATGCGGTTGGCCAAGGTGCCGAAATGACCCAACCGCTGAGCGTTGCGGAGCCGCCGCTTTTTCTTAACCGCAACGCTGGCCGCCTTCGTTAGCCCGCCGCCGGTTGCGCATCAGCCGGCGGCGCTCGATTCGGGATCGCCGCCGGCAATGACGGCGGCGATCGGACAATCGAGGCGCTGTTCGATCAGCTCCTGCAGCGCCTGGACCCGTGCCCGGCGTTGCCGGATCACCCGGCAGATCTTCTTGTTGGCTGCATAACGGGCGAGTTTTTCGTCAAAACGCTCAACGACGGTGACCGTCCGGTTGCCGCTTACCAGCTTGTCCGCCAGACCGACCACCTCTTTTTCCGTAACCTCGCCCGACTGAGGCGGTTCGATATCGCGATGGGCGGCGACAATATCGGCAAGGCCGTCGAGTCCGAGTTTCATGAGCAGCTGACTGCCGCGCAACTCATGCAGACGCCTGCCCTTGGCGATATCATGGAGCAGGGCCGCGTTATGAATCAGCTCAAGATCAAGGGCGAGGCCCTGCTCGTTGAGCCGGCGACCGATGGCCATGGCAACCCGGGCGGTTACCCGGCCATGAGCGAGCCCGCGGGCCGGCATGGCCAGTGTCGCCAACGCCGCCGCCTCAGGCATCTCGCCGACCGTCAGCCGCGCCAGTCGCCGTTGCAGTTCCTGCCATTCATCCGGCGTATCGGCATCAAGTACCACCCCGCGGTCCCAGACCGGCACCTGCCGGGCCTGGGTCTGCAGCAAGGAATCGAGATGTTCCGGCCCGTCATAACGCAGAATCGGGTTAATAAGCTGGGCCGGTATGAGCGGCGGGAACCCCGGACTATCGCCGAATGCCGGGCTCACCACCATCTTCGGGACGAACGATGCGAGCAGTGTTTTCAGCGTGCTTGGCCGCACCAGCGGAATATCGACGGGTAACAGGAAAAAAGCATCCACCCGGGGCAGCCCGGCGACCCCGGCTTGTACCGAGGAGAACATGCCGCGCCGATAATCACTATTAACCACCCAGCGAACACCAAGCCGCTCGGCCTCGGCACGAACCTCATCGCCGCGATAACCGATCACCACCAGAATCGAGCGAACACCGCTGCGACGAAACAACTCGACGGCATGGGCCAATACGGTCTTGTCGCCGAGGCACAACAGCGGCTTGAACGCCCCCATCCGTGACGACAACCCGGCGGCAAGGATTACCGCACCAACCTTCATACGCCTTTTATCCCAGGCGTCGAAACACGGCTACGCATCACAACCCTGAACTCACCGGAACGCTCCTGATCCTGTTGATCACCAAGATGGGCGAAAATCGCCGTCATCGTTTTCATTCCTGGCTCACTACTTCACCCTTTGTTCTTCTTACTGCTTTTATCCGGCAGTTTGCAAGAATCGGCAAGCAACTTCCCACAACTCCTATCCGCCGACCCGGCCTTTCTGAGCATCGAGACGCTTGCTCAGGTGAATGACCGCCGCCTCTTTTCTCTTCCGTAACCGCATATTCAGCAGTTCCACGCTCAGCGAAAAAGCCATCGCAAAATAGATGTAGCCCTTCGGTACGTGTACCGCGAATCCTTCGGCAACCAGGGTGAAGCCGATCAGCAGTAAAAACGACAGGGCGAGCATCTTGATGGGTGGGTTGGCGTCGACAAAACTGCTGATGGCCCGGGCGGCTACCAGCATGACGCCGACGGCAATGATTATGGCAATGACCATAATCGAGAGATGCTCAACGAGGCCGACGGCGGTTATCACCGAGTCGAGCGAAAAGACGATATCAAGAGCGGCAATCTGGATGAGCACCGCCGGCAAACCGGCATGCACGGCCGGCCCCTCTTCGTGATGAACGACTTCAAGACTTTTATGGATTTCATGTGTCGATTTCGCAATCAGGAACAGGCCGCCGACGATCAGGATCACATCGCGTCCGGAAATAGCATGGCCGAGCACCGTGAACCAAGGCTCAACCAGTCCCATAACCCAGACAAGGCTGAACAGCAATCCCAGGCGGGCGAACATGGCCAGGCCGCTTCCCAGCCGCCGCGCCAGCTCACGCTGGTTGACGGGCAACCGGCCAACGAGGATTGAAATAAAGACGATATTATCGATACCGAGCACAATCTCCAGAGCAACCAGCGTGGCCAACGCCGCCCAGCCCTCCGGATGAAAGACCCACGCAAACATGGCTGTCCCTCCTGGTAATCAGCAGACTCCTCATGGCTAACAGCCGCCGGGGAACACCGCACTCCTGACGGCACCCACAGCAGCGGGAATGTGCTGTCCATTGCGACATACGAGATGGCAGCGACAAAACATTGACAGAACAGTGCTCTTATAACTAGCGAGGATTAATTGTCGAGGCTAAAATGATTTTTATACTATCGATCCTCGGCCAAAACCTGCTCCCTGCTGCAGCGACAGCGTATCATCGAAATGGAGGAAAACCATATGGCAGCGTTCACTGATTTGCTCGGTTCTCTGATGCAGTCCGGGATGTCCCGTTCCAGCACTTCGCGAGCCACCAATGCCCTCGGTGGCAATGCCGGCGCCGGTTCGCTCACCGATCTGGTCGGCGGCCTGGGGCAGCTTCTCGGCGGCGCTCAACCGGCAGCATCTTCCGGCATGGGGCGCAGCGCAACAACCGCTGCCGGTGGAGCGCAAAGCCGATCGGGGACTGCTCCGGCAAACCTTGGCGGTATGCTCGGCTCGGTGCTCCAATCGCTCGGCTCCAACACGGCAGCCGCCGGTGGACTCGGCGCACTGGCCGGTGCACTGCTCGGCGGTGGGAAAAAAGCAACACGCGGGGCCATCGGCGGCGGATCGCTGGCGCTGCTCGCGTCGCTGGCCTTTGCCGCACTGCAGCAGGCGGGGCAGAAGCCGGCGCCGCCGCAGGCCCTGGCAGCAATGGAAACACCCCAACAACAAGCTGCGCTGGAGGATGATGCGCTGCTCATTGTCAAGGCGATGATCAACGCCGCCAAGGCCGACGGCCATGTCGACGAGGAAGAGGTCCGAAAAATTATCGGTAAGCTCGAGGAAAACGGGCTAAGTGAAACGGAACGAACATTTTTTATCAGCGAGGCGAAAGCACCGCTCGATATGCAGAGCCTGATCAACGGCACCGCCGGCAGGCCGGATCTGGCCGCCGAAATCTATGCCGCATCACTGCTGGCCATCGAAGTCGACACTGACGCGGAGCGCCGGTATCTGCAGCAGCTTGCCACCGGCCTGAAGCTGCCGCAGGAATCGGTAGCCTTTATCGAAAAAACCCTTGGGGTGAGCTGAAATGAAAGACTCGCCGGCGCATGCCGGCGAGCGTACAAACGTTCCATGAGAGCCCGGCACTGCACCGATCGTGCCGGGCTCTCTTTATTTTTCAAGCAGATCTTCCGACTCAGTCAAGTAATTCCGGAGGGATATTGCCGCCATTTTCGGCAAGCTTCTGCAAAACCGTTTTGTGTAGCCACATATTCATCTGAGCCGAGTCACCCATCTTTTTCGGCAGGGCAATAAGTTCAGCCGCCAACAAACGACACACCTACCACCTTGACGACATCGGTATTAAAAAACACTTCAACAATAGGTCGGCACCCCACAAAAGGCAATCGTTGCATTGCTCTGGTTTTGCTTGCCGTTGTCGAATCTGCGTATTACGCTGGGTTCGTTTTGTCCGTTTCAGTATCCCGCCGCCCGGCCTTTTCAGGAGAATCGATCATGCACCGCCTTTATCCGTTTCCGCAACTACTGCTTCTTACCATCCTTTTAAGCGGATTGCTTGGCGGTTGCAGCAGCACCTACTACCACGCCATGGAAAAAGTCGGCGTCCATAAACGCGATATCATGGTCAATCGGGTCGAAGATGCCCGCAACGCCCAGCAAACCGCCCAAGAGCAATTCTCATCGGCTCTCGAGCAATTCGCCAGCGTCATATCACTCAAGGAAACCGATCTGAAAAAGGCCTACGACCGGCTCAACCGGGAATATGAACAATGCGTCAGCGCCGCCGCCACCGTGTCGAACCGGATCGATAGGATCGAAACAGTCGCCGAGGACCTGTTCAAGGAGTGGCGAAAAGAGATCTCGCTTTACGAAAACAAGGAATTCGCTCGTTCGAGTCAACGTCAGCTCGATGCCACCATGGCACGCTACCGCACCATGATGGCCCGGATGAAACAGGCCGAAGGCAGCAT
>CAZSOA010000101.1:0-12231 GCA_964608305.1 uncultured Desulfofustis sp.
ACCGGCAATGTCTCGTTGTTGGGCAACCGCACAGACATTGCCGCCGGATACGGCAAGCCGGTGATCACCCGCCTGGACGACGATCACCGATCCGGGCGGCGCCCGATAGATCGCTGCGTGCACCATCAGATTGTCGCCGGGAGCGCAGCGAACCGTGTAAGCCGGGCCGGCAAAGCGCGGCATCTTGGGCCAGAGCGGCCGGATGCCGGGGTCCATGATCCGTTCGGCGGGCAGGACATCGGCAAAAAAGGTTACAGACAGGTCGGCGAATGGTCGGGCGTCGGGCATCGGCGGTCTCCCTGGCAGACGTGGCTCTTGCAAAGCGTGGCTGATCGGGGCATTATACATCGTTTCTGATTGGGTTATCCAGAATATTTGATTTTTAATCTTTCAATATTTCTTGTATTCTATACTAGTTGGGTTGGTCTTACCACGTCCATTCTACTGAAATTATACACTTTCCCATGAAACGACCCGTATTTCCTTTTTCGGCCATCGTCGGCCAGGAAAACATGAAGACGGCCCTGTTGCTCAATGCCGTCGACCCGGCTATCGGCGGTGTGCTGATCAGCGGCCAGAAAGGGACCGGCAAGTCGACGGCGGTCCGCGCACTGGCCAATATCCTGCCGCAGATCACGGTGGTAAAAGACTGCCCGTATCACTGTGCACCGGACGATGAACGACAGCTCTGTCCCGATTGCCGCACCCGCCTGCAGAACGGCGAGACGTTGCCGGCGGTGATGCGGCCGATGCCGCTGGTCGAACTGCCCCTGTCGGCGACTGAGGATCGAGTTATCGGTACGCTCCATGTCGAGCAGATTCTCAAGACCGGTGAGCGGCGATTTGAGCCGGGCCTGCTGGCCACGGCCAACCGCGGCATCCTCTATGTCGACGAAGTCAACCTGCTTGACGACCATTTGGTCGACATCCTGCTCGATGCGGCCGCCTCCGGCGTCAACCTGGTCGAACGCGAAGGTATTTCCTTTGTTCATCCGGCCCGGTTCATGCTCGTCGGCACGATGAATCCGGAGGAGGGCGAGTTGCGCCCGCAGTTCCTCGATCGGTTCGGACTGAGTCTGATGGTCGCCGGGGAGACCGGCGTCGAGCAGCGCCGAACGATCATCAGCCGGCGCATTGTCTTTGATATTGATCCGGAGACGTTTGCTGCCGGGTATACGGCTGACGACCTCCTCCTGTCGGACCTTGTCGCCGGGGCGCGAAACCGGTTGAGCAGCGTTCGTGTTCCGGAGCCAATGCTCACCGTTGCCGTATCCCTGGCTCTCGAGGTCCAGGCCCAAGGCCATCGGGCCGATATCGGTATTATCAAGACCGCTCGAGCGCTGGCTGCTCTGCTCGAAGACGAAGAGGTACGCCTTGAGCATATCCGTGAAGCGGCGCGTTTTGTGCTGCCCCACCGGATTACCACCGTGGCGCTGGCGACCCCTGAATTGCTTGCCGAAAAGCTCGAAGAGGCGCTGCGCCGGGTGGCTGACGATCACCAGTCCGCCGATGAACCGGCGCCGTCGACCGGTGATCTCGAGCAGTGGGAGGATCTGCCCATGCAGGTGCCGGGTTCGATGGCGGCCTCCAATGTCGGCATGCTTTTTACCTTTCTTGCCGAAAAAAAAAAGTCGTCTTCGATGCCGATGAATTGATCTGCATCGACGAGTTGGAACTGGGTGACCTGCCGTTGACGGGCGGCCGCCGAGGCCGGGCGAAAACCGTCCGGGTATCCGGTTCCTCGGGACGGTTTGTCAAGGCGGAACCGGTCCGGGATGGTGATCGCGAATACGATCTGGCCGCCGGGGCGACGCTTCGTGCGGCGTTGCTCAGAGAGGCGGATAAAAGTGGCGGTGCGGGTTTTGCAGTACAGCAGGGCGATCTGCGTAAAAAAGTGTATCTGCGGCCGCGCAAGACCCTGGTGATTTTTGTCGTCGACTCGTCCGATTCGATGGGCGACGATACGACATATGCCCGGATCAGGGCCGTTAAAGGCGCGGTTCTGGCCATCCTCGGCAAGGCTTACCAGAAGCGACACCGGGTCGGTATGGTCGTGTTTCGTGAGGAATCCGCGGCCGTCGTGCTGCAGCCGACCACCAGCCTCGCCCTGGCTCAGCGGCAGCTTCGGACGCTGCCGACCGGTGGGGCCACGCCGTTTGCCGACGGACTGATGAAGGCGTGGCAACTGGTGCGGAACGAGCGGCTCAAGGATCCGGAAAGTCGACCGCTGCTGGTTATCTTGTCCGACGGCGAGGCAAATGTGCCGTACGACCGGCTGCGGCGTGGCAGCGAGGTCCAGGAGGAATTGCTTGCTATTGCCTCGCGAATCGGTCGGGACGATATTGCCTCGCTGGTTATCGATACCAGGCCGCTGAGCAGCCCGGAGCCACAGATGCGCCATCTGGCCGAGGCGCTCGGCGGCAGCTATCAACATATCAGCCGGCTCAAGGCGGGCGGCATGGTTCGAGCCGTGGTTGGTTATGACCGCTGATGGTACTCCCTGCCGGGATGAGAGCGGGATGAAACGAAACAAAGGATCGGTACAATGAAACACTACCCGCCGCTCTGGTTGGCCTGGCTGATGTGGGGACTGGTCGCCACGCTCTACCTGATTGGTTTTTTCCAGCGTATGGCACCTGCCGTCATGGCCGAAGAACTGATGCGGGATTTCCAACTCGGCGGCGCCTTGCTCGGCAACCTGTCTGCCGCGTATTTCTATGCCTATGCCGCCATGCAGATCCCGAGCGGCCTGCTTGTCGATCAGATCGGCGCTCGTCGACTCAGTACCTGGGCCTGCGCCGCCTGTGCCGTGGGCATTTTTATTTTCGCTCTCGGATCGACATTCTGGGCAGCGGTCATCGGCAGAGTCGTGATCGGCGCTTCGGTGGCGGTCGCCTTTGTCGCCTGCATGAAGCTTGCCGGCCACTGGTTTCCGACCAATCGATTTGCGACGGTTACCGGTGTGGCGCTGCTGTTCGGCAATATCGGCGGGGTCTTCGCCGGAGTGCCGCTCTCTGAGGCGGTCGGATATTTTGGCTGGCGCTGGTCGATGGGGGCCAGCGGTGTGCTGACGCTTGGTACGGCCTTGATCATCTGGTTGGCAGTGCGTGACGATCCGACGTCCTATGGGTATCGGAGTCATGCCCATGCCGCGGTACTGAAGAACGGCTCGCTGCCCGCCGCAACGGCGTTGAAGTCGGTGGTCCTGAAGCGACAGACCTGGCTGCTGTTTTTCGCCGGCGGTCTGTCTGCCGCGCCGGTATTAGTGTTTGCCGGTTTGTGGGGGGTGCCTTACTTGACTCAGGTCTATGGTCTGAGCCGTTCCCATGCGGCGACCATCACCACGACCATGCTGCTTGCCTGGGCGATCGGCGGCCCGGTGCTCGGCGCCATATCCGACCGTCTCGGTCGTCGCAAACTGCCGTATCTGGTCTGCAATCTGGTGACTGCCGTGTTCTGGGCGGTGTTTCTGCTGGTCGACCTGCCGTACCAATTGCTTTATCCCCTCCTGGCGTTGATCGGCTTCTCTTCAGGGGCGTTGATTATCGGTTTTGCTTTTTCCCGGGAAGTCAACCATCCCGGCGCATCCGGCGCAGTCGGCGGGGTGGTGAACATGTCGGTGCTTGGGATTGCCGCGATCATGCAGCCGTTACTCGGGCTGATTCTTGACCGTCACTGGCAGGAGGTGCTCGTCAGTGGCGCCCGGGTCTATCCCGCCGAGGCCTACCAGGCGGCTTTTTTCTGGTTTCCGATCTGTGCCGCGATCGCCGTTATCATGGTGTCGTTGACCCGTGAGTCGTATTGTCGCATGGCTGAAGGGTAGAATGGCCGGGAGCGGCGGCTCAGGTGACGGAGAACAACATCCGGGTGCCGATGAGGATGAGCATCACCGCGAAAATTTTGCGCAGTCGGTCAACCGGCAGGCGGTGGGCAAGGCGGACGCCAAGTGGCGCTGTCAGCACGCTGACGCCGGCAATGCCGAGCAGGGCCGGGAGATAGATGAAACCAACGGCATGAGCGGGGAGCGACGGCGAGTCCCAGCCGCCGATCAGGTAGCCGAGCGTACCGGCCAGGGCAATGGGGAGACCGATTGCGGCCGAGGTGCCGATTGCCTGATGTATGGCGATGTTGCACCAGGCCATAAACGGCACGGACAGCGAGCCGCCGCCGATGCCGACCAGGCTGGAGAGAAAACCGATCACCAGACCGGCGCCACTCATCCCGATAAAGCCGGGTAATTCACGGGACGGTTTCGGTGGGCGATTGAGGAGCAGTTGGATGGAAACGATATAGAGAAACAGCGCAAAGAAGGCCTTGAGAAAGCCGGTCGTAAGTTGTGCGGCAACCGACGAACCGAACAGGGTGCCGGCGACGATGCCGGCGACGATCAAGCGCACGGTGCGCCAATGCACGGCTCGGCGCCGGTGATGGGCCATGAAGCTGGAGATCGAGGTAAAAACGATGCTGGCCAACGAGGTACCGAGCGCCAGATGCATGGTGATCTCGTCAGCGACACGCTGCATATGGAAAACAAAGACCAGCAGCGGTACGATCACGCCGCCGCCGCCGACGCCGAGCAGGCCGGCCAGAATGCCGACGACGGCGCCCACCGTACCGTAGATCACCAGCATGATGAGTGGGTCTGGGACCATTGCTTGTTCCGCAGTATTGTTTTTTACGAAAACCCTATTTTGTACATGAAATAGTGAGCATTGTTCCGTTCCGTTTCGACCACAGCGCAG
The DNA here is from genome assembly GCA_964608305.1 of uncultured Desulfofustis sp. GTDB lineage: Bacteria > Desulfobacterota > Desulfobulbia > Desulfobulbales > Desulfocapsaceae > Desulfofustis. The sequence continues at coordinate 4,743 of CAZSOA010000101.1, forward strand.
CAGCCTCCGACAGAGCCGCACGGCCGCGCCGGGTCCGGATTGATTTTCATGGTTCGTTGAGACGTTTCGTCGGAGCAGTTGTACAAAGGTGCAATGGCAACTGCGGCGGACGGCAGTATAGCAGGGGCGGAGCGACGATTCCATCAGCAACCTGCTTTTGGTGCATTTTTTTCATCAATCTTGTGCACCGGAAGAATCGATCGCCACAGGCGAAGTTTGTTCCGCACGCAGGATCTGCTCCCCCTGAGCGAGCGGCTCTGGTAGAGTAGGGTGACAACAAACCACTCATTTTGCGAACAGGGAGGTCAGCGGCGATGGCTGATCATCGGATTGCTCTCATACCCGGCGACGGTATCGGCCAAGAAGTCATTCCAGCCGGTGTCCTGGTCCTGGAGGCGTTGGCAGCGGCATACGGATTTGGTTTGGAGTTCGCCGAATTTCCGTATTCATGCGATCATTACCGGCAGCATGGCGAGATGATGCCCGCCGACGGACTTGAGCGGCTGCGTCCGTTCCAGGCCATTCTGCTCGGCGCGGTCGGTGCCCCGGATGTCCCCGACCACGTTTCACTTTGGGGGCTCTTGCTGCCGATTCGCCGGCAGTTCGAGCAGTATGTCAATCTCCGCCCGGTGCGCCTGCTCGCTGGTATTTCGTCGCCATTGGCCGGGCGGACATCCGCCGATATCGATTTTCTTGTAATTCGGGAAAACACCGAAGGGGAATACTCGGATATCGGCGGTCGGCTGTTTGCCGGCACTGACCGGGAACTGGTCGTTCAGGAATCGGTCTTTACCAGAAAAGGCGTCGATCGGGTGATCCGCTATGCCTGCGAGTGTGCTATGCAGCGCCCGGCCCGGCATCTCACCTCGGCCACCAAGTCAAACGGCATCCGGTTCACCATGCCTTTCTGGGATGAGCGCTTCCAGGCAATCACTGCGGATTATCCGGATCTGCGCTGCGACCAGTATCACATCGACATCCTGACCGCCCACTTCGTCCAGCATCCCGACTGGTTCGATGTCGTCGTCGGGTCCAATCTGTTCGGTGACATACTCTCCGATCTCGGTCCGGCGGTAGCCGGCGGCATCGGCGTTGCGCCTTCGGCCAACCTCAATGTCGAGCGGGACTACCCGTCGATGTTTGAACCGGTGCATGGCTCGGCGCCGGATATCGCCGGTCAGGGTGTGGCCAATCCGATCGCCACCTTCTGGTCGATCCAGCTGCTGCTTGATTTTCTCGGTGAGCAGCAGGCGGGGGCGGCGCTGCTGGCGGCGGTGGAGCGGGTAACCGGAGCCGGCTATTGCACCAGAGATCTGGGCGGTTTGGATACCACCTCGACGTTTACCAAACGGGTAATCGATGCAATACGGATGTGAACGTCGTGCCGGGCGACCGCTGGGGCAGCCCAGCACACCACCGATAACCTTACATATCTATGAAACCGCAGATGAGTGATCACGCCTTCAGTCAGCCGCGCCGTCCTCCGGTCGTCACCATTTTATGCATCCTTGGCTTCATCGGCGCCGTACTGGTCGTTCCGTCGGCACTATCCGCTGCGGCACGAGAGGTCGGGCCGTGGTACCCGTCCTACCTGTTCTTTGTCGGGCTGAGCGGGCTGGTCTGCAATATCGGATTCTGGAAGATGCGTAAATGGGGGCTGTACTTGTACCTGGCCGTCACCGCGTTCAACCAGGTGGTCATGCTCAATACCGGCAACTGGCAGCCGATGACGCTCATTGCGCCGGCGATCGTCATCGGCATCATCGCCTACTACTTCAACCGGATGGTCTGATCCCGACGATAACCGCTCGGCCTTACCGCCCCTTCTTGAACCCTGTCAGAATACGCATCGCCCGGGTGGTGTTGAAGACGCCGCAGACACAGAACTTTGCCATGCAGCAGGCGGCATCCCGGGGATTCATGCGCCCTTCTTTTACCCGATCGAGCATTTTCTTGGCGAAGTTGGCGGAAACCATGCCGTGCCCGCACATGGTCGACAACGACAGGGTGTCGTGATCCGGAAGCCGGCTTGTATCGCCGTGAAAACCGAGGGTATACTCGACGGCATGGGGAGTGATGTCGACTTCGCCACAGATCCCGCGGACATCGTCGACCAGGGCGCTGATGTTGACGGACAGGCCGAGGTCGAGCTGTTTTATTTCACGGACGAACTGCGCGGCCGCGTCGGAATCGTCGAAAACCACGGCGGCCGAGCCGGGGCCGGGCATCTCATCGATCAGCTGTTCGTAGGTGGTCTTTTCCTGGCGACCGACGAAGTAGAGTTTGATGAAGCTGAGGTTTTTTTCCGGCCGGTAGAGTGAGTTCACCAGGGCGTTGCCCATGTTGATCGGCCGGTATTTGATGGCGGTCCGCAAAAACGTCCGCGCCTTGTCCAGCGCGCCTTCGTCGTTGAAGCCTTTGGCCGCCATGGCGAAAACGATAAAATCGTTACCCAGGGCATCGGGCGTGCCGAAACGGTGCAAGGTATTGGTCATGATCGTTCTCCCGTGATGGTGGTCGAAGTATTACCGGGACGTCCCAGGCCTAGGTTCACCTTGGCCCAGCCGACGGTGTACCCCTCGGCCTCCAGAATACTTCTCAGCGGGTCGTCGCCCCGTTCGTCGCAGACGGTGGCCACACCGATGCTGATAACCGTCTCCGCCGAGCGGCATACCTCTTTGACCACGCCCAGAACCCGGGTCATATCCGCCAGCGGGGTGGTCAGTTCGACGATGCAGGACAAGACTTTTTCGTCCAAGACATCGTCGCGGATGGTGCCGCGGGCCCGGTCGGCCATCATTTGGGTTACCGGGTTGCCGTCCTCAAATGCAACTCCGGCGGCGGCGAGCGTCATCGTCGCTTTCTGTACCTCGCGGAAATAAACGCCGATCCCCGGCCTGCCGAACTCGACGACGATGCCGACATCGCCTTTTTTGATCCGGTGGCTGACATCGTTGGTTTTCACCTCTTCGGTGCCGCGTCCGTGGACCCCGGTGGATTCGTGGGTGACCATCGGGTCGCTGAAGGCCCGCCGAACGATGCGGGGCCAGGAGAGCTCATCAGGGATGAAAGCTTCAGTTGGGCAGATATCCGGGTCCGGCTGAAAGCGCAGGCCGAATCGCTTCAACAGGCGGCGGATCGTCCGGGTCAGACCGGGTTGGAGGTGCTCGAAACTCAGACTGCGATAGCAGTTGTGGCATTCGACGCAGGTCTCGTCATTGATCTCAGCCAAACCGTCGTCACCTATAGAGATGGCGCCGACGGAACAAATGGGGATGCAATTGGCACACCCGACACATCGTTCTTTGGAGATGTTCATAACCGTTTCCCGCCACAAGAGTTTGCCTGATAACGGCGATTGATCAAGCGGATATCTGATATTGTATCCAGAATATCGAAAAATTCCAACGGTTGCACCGGAAAAATGTGACTCCGTGATATTTTTTGGCTGAGTCGAAATGGTTTTCGATTTGTAAATAGTACAAAATTACAATATATTGATTGTTGAATACTTGGGGAAAGAATTTTTCAATAACAGCAGGTTTGCTTTTAGGGCTGCGTGGATAATGTGCTATTGGATACAAAATGACCGTTCCTGCCCCGCAACGCACCCGCTCACGTTCTGTTCGTGAACGGACCTATCAACTATTGCGCACCTTGCTGCTGACCGGGCAGTTTGCGCCCGGTCAGAGGCTTACCGAAGAGGCGTTGGCCAAAAAGCTTGCGGTGAGCCGCACGCCGGTCCGCGAGGCGCTGCATAAGCTCGAACTGGAAGGGCTGGTTATTGCTGCCGGAGGGCGCGGTTTCCGAGTGCCGGATGAGTCGATCGAAGATATGAACGAACTGTTCGAAATCAGATCGGTTCTTGAAGGCCACGCTCTCGCCTGTCTCTCGTCGATGATCGGTCATGCCGATCTGGCCGCCCTGCGTGACCTGGTGGACCAAGCCGAAGCGGCCTGTGCGGAACAGTCGCCGGCTCGGGTGTTTGCGCTGAACACCCGCTTTCATGATCTGCTCTACGGCCTGCTCGCTGAAACACGCCCGCGGCTGTTCGGCTTGATCGAGGACATGCGTCAGTATGTACTGCGTTATCGAGAACATACCCTGATGAACCACGACGCCGCCCGGCGCAGCATCGCCGGCCACCGGAAGATCCTCCTCGCGCTTGAACTGGGCGATGCCGTGCTGTGCGAGCGCTTGATGCGCACCCATGTCAGCGAGGCGCGCGCGGACACCCCGGAGCCCAGCGAGGGGGCGGAGCAGGGGTGGACCGCTGCCGATACTTCGCCCTTGTAGGCAAAAAACGAACGGGAAATCTGTCCGGACTCGTGGTATCACTAGTGTAGTCCGCAGACTCTGGAGTCCAGCGGGCATCCGGCACGGGGTTGCTCGGTGTCGGCATTACCGTTCTTGAAGGAGGGGGCAGATGAACTATCGTTATCTCGGTTCCACCGGCATAGAGGTATCGCAATTGTGCATGGGGACGATGACCTTCGGCAATGAAGCCGATCGGGCGGAGTCGGCGGCGTTGTTTCGCCGCTGCCGCGATGCCGGCATCAATATCTTTGACTGCGCCAATGTCTATGGCAAGGGCGCGGCTGAAGAAATTCTCGGCCAGTTGATTGCCGATTCGCGCAACGAGTTGATCATAACCAGTAAGGGCTGGGGGCAGATGGGGGCCGATATCAACGCCCGCGGATCGTCCCGGCGTAACCTGATCGCCTCGGTGGAGGCGAGCCTCAAGCGGCTGCGCACCTCGTGGATTGATATCTATTTTCTGCACCGGTTCGACCCGCACACCTCTCTGGAGGAAACTTTATCCGCATTAAACGATCTGGTCCGCCAGGGCAAGATTCGTTACCTCGGGGCCAGTAACTTCGCCGCCTGGCAGGTGGCTACGGCGCTCGGTGTTTCAGCGCTGCACGATTGGACCGCTTTCTGTTGCATCCAGCCGATGTACAACCTGGTCAAACGGCAGGCCGAGGTGGAACTGCTGCCGCTGGCTCATCATGCAGGGCTGGGAGTGTTCAGCTATAATCCGCTGGGCGGTGGATTGTTGACCGGGAAATACGGTGCGGCCATCGAATCATCCGATTTTCGCCTCGGCCGGCTGGCGACGTATGAGCGTCGCTACGGCGACGACTGGATGCTTGCTGCGGCAGTCAAATTTGTCGATTTTGCACGGGCAAACGGGTACAATCCGGTTAGTCTGGCGGTGGCCTGGGTGGCCGCTCACCCGGCGATCACCGCACCGATCATCGGGGCACGCAATACGGCGCAGCTTGAAGATTCACTCAACGCCACCGGTATCGAGATGACCGACGAACTGTACCATCAACTGGCCGCGCTGACTCCGACACCGCCACCGGCCACCGACCGGACCGATGATCTCAAGCCGTAGCGGCGCTGTCCGCTGTTGCCTACCGAACTGAACTGATCGGCTGCGCTACAGGACACTATTTAGGAAACATTGACAAGGAGTGCTCTCATGGCAAACGCTCTACGCAGCAACACCACCACCCAAGGACGAAGGATGGCCGGCGCCCGCTCGCTGTGGCGAGCCAACGGCATGAAAGAAGAACAATTCGGCAAGCCGATTATCGCCGTGGTCAACTCGTTCACGCAACTGGTTCCCGGTCATATGCACTTGCATAAGGTCGGCCAACTGGTCAAACAACGGATTGAAGAACTGGGTTGTTTCGCCGCCGAATTCAACACCATTGCCATCGATGACGGTATTGCCATGGGCCATGACGGCATGCTCTACTCGCTGCCGTCACGCGAACTGATTGCCGACTCCATTGAATACATGTGCAACGCGCATCAGGTCGATGCGATGGTCTGCATCGCCAACTGCGACAAGATCGTGCCGGGCATGCTCATGGCCGCCATGCGGCTCAATATTCCGGCGATCTATGTCTCAGGCGGGCCGATGGAGGCCGGAGAGGCCCTCGGCAGGGGGCTCGACCTCGTGGATACGATGGTCATGGCTGCCGATTCCTCAGTCAGCGACGAGGACATCGCGGTCATCGAGCGTGCTTCCTGCCCCACCTGTGGCTCCTGTTCCGGCATGTTTACCGCGAACTCGATGAACTGTTTGGCCGAAGCTCTCGGTTTGGCGTTGCCCGGTAACGGTACCGTCGTGGCGACCCATCAGATGCGCAGCGAGATGTTCATCAAGGCCGCCGAACGGATCGTGACCATGTGCGAAGCCTGGTATGGCCGCGGTGATGCCTCGGTCTTGCCGCGCTCGATCTGCACCAAGAAGACCTTTGAAAATGCGATGGCGCTTGATATCGCCATGGGCGGTTCAACCAACACGGTGTTGCATATCCTGGCCATCGCCTACGAGGCCGAGGTCGATTTCAAAATGACGGATATCGACCGCTTGTCCCGAAAAACACCGAATCTGTGCAAGGTCTCGCCGAGTTCCTCCTATCATGTGCAGGATGTCAACCGGGCCGGCGGTATCCTCGGCATTATGGGAGAGCTGGATCGGTGCGGGCTGCTTGACACCACGGTCCGGCGGGTGGACGGCCTCAGTCTCCATGATGCCCTTGATCGATACGATATCATGCGGCCGACGGTCGGCGAGGAAGCACTCAAACTCTATGCCGCCGCACCGGGGAACATCGGCCGCAACCTGGTGATGGGCTCGCAGCAGAATCGCTATCCGGAACTTGACCGGGACCGGCAGCACGGATGTATTCGCAATCTTGACCATGCCTATTCCACGGACGGCGGACTGGCGGTCTTGTTCGGCAATCTCGCCGAAAAAGGCTGTATCGTCAAGACCGCCGGCGTCGACCCTTCGATCCTGAAGTTTACCGGGACGGCCAAGGTCTTTGTCTCCCAGGAAGCGGCCAGTGAAGGTATCCTCAGCGGCGCCGTCACGGCGGGCGATGTCGTTTTTATCGTCTATGAGGGTCCGAAGGGCGGACCGGGGATGCAGGAGATGCTCTATCCGACTTCCTACATCAAGTCGATGAAGCTCGGCAAACTCTGTGCGCTGGTGACCGACGGCCGTTTCTCCGGTGCGACCTCCGGTCTGTCGATCGGTCACGTTTCCCCGGAGGCGGCCGGCGGCGGTCTGATCGCTCTGGTGCGGGATGGCGATCGGGTGGAGATCGATATTCCGGCGCGATCGATCACCCTGCAGGTGCCTTCCGAGGAATTGGCAGAGCGGCGGCGCCAGGAGGAAGCCAAAGGGGATGCCGCCTACCGGCCGCAGCGTGATCGGGTGGCCCCGAAGTCCCTGCAGGCCTACGCCCGTTTTGCCGCTTCCGCGGATACCGGCGCGGTAAGGATGCTCTCGTAGAAAGAGCCGCCGGCCAGAAACGGCAGGTGGCTTGCGTTCGGGCGGCGCCGCCCGGCGAGCGAATTATGGCCGATATCCTTTTTATCTGTCCGTATGCCGAGTTGGCCGAAATCGGGCTGCAGGTCATCGGCAATGACGACAATGTCGATATCCGGATTACCCGGATGGATG
>CAZSOA010000102.1:0-12073 GCA_964608305.1 uncultured Desulfofustis sp.
ATCGAGTTCGATTATGGTTGCGTGCATGCCTCCTTTGCGCTGCGCGATATGGACTACGAAACGGTGATGGTCAACTGCAACCCCGAAACCGTGTCGACCGACTACGATACCTCGGATAAGCTCTATTTCGAGCCGCTGACCGTTGAGGATGTGCTGCAGATCTATGAGAAAGAGCGGCCGAAAGGGGTTATCTGCCAATTCGGCGGCCAGACGCCCCTCAATATCGCCCGCCACCTGGCCGAAGCCGGCGTCGTCATTCTCGGCACCCCGCCGGCGGTCATCGATCTGGCTGAGGATCGGGATCAGTTCAACCGGGTCATGGAGCGGCTCGGCATCCCGATGGCGGCGGGCGGCATGGCGGCGACCGAAGACGAGGCGATGGCAATTGCCGAGCGCATCGGCTACCCGCTCATGGTCCGGCCGTCCTATGTCCTTGGCGGCCGCGGCATGGAAATCGTCTATGACCGGGAGATGCTGCGCGATTACCTGGCGGCGGCGGTGGGTGTCACCCCCGATCGGCCGATCCTGATCGATCGTTATCTGGAGAACGCCATCGAGGCCGAGGCCGATGCCATCGCCGACGGTACCGATGCCTTTGTGCCGGCGGTGATGGAGCATATCGAACAGGCCGGTATCCACAGCGGCGACTCGGCCTGCGTCATCCCGCCGGTCGGGATTCCGGAGCACCATCTGGCCACCATCCGCGACTATACCCGCACCATTGCCCGAGACATGGGGGTGATCGGGTTGATGAACATCCAGTATGCCATTCACGACGATGTCGTCTATGTGCTCGAGGCCAATCCCCGGGCGTCGCGCACCGTGCCGCTCGTCTCAAAAATCTGCGGCATTCCGATGGCCCGAATCGCCACCGAGATCCTGCTCGGCAAAAAACTCGCCGATTTCAATTTCGAGCAGCGGGCCATTCCCCATGTCGGCGTCAAGGAGGCGGTCTTCCCGTTCAATATGTTTCCCGAAGTCGACCCGGTGCTTGGCCCGGAGATGCGTTCCACCGGCGAAGTACTCGGCCTGGACTCCACATTTGGCATGGCCTTTTACAAGGCACAGCAGGGCGCCGGGAGTACGTTGCCGCTGACCGGCACGGTGTTGATCACGGTGGCCGAGCGTGACCGTTCGGCACGGCTGGTCGCCGCCGCGCGACGCCTGGTCGGGGAGGGGTTCGGCCTGCTGGCCACGACGGGTACGGCGGCCTTTCTGAACGGCAACGGTATCGCGGCCCAGCCGATCCTCAAAGTTCATGAGGGGCGACCCAATATCGTCGATGCAGTGAAAAACGGTGACATCCAGCTGATCATCAACACCCCGTCCGGCAAGATGAGTGCTCATGACGATTCCTATATCCGCAAGGCCGCCATCAAACACAAAGTTCCCTATATCACCACCATTGCCGCCGCAGTGGCGGCTGCCGAGGGAATCGCCTCCCGCCAGGCCGGTGAATCGGAGGTGCGATCCCTGCAGGAATGGCTGGCCGGGATCTGATTGATTATTCGTGGTGCGAGCTGTCTGAAACCGGCTCAGTCCCGTCGGTTGTGGAGGATGCGCAGATAGCTTGATGGAGGGCGGACTTACATCAGGCAGGTACTCATCACCTGCTTGATGTCCGTCTTGCCGGCGAAAATCAGGTGAATTCCTTCCTGGAGCAGGACCGTCATGCCGTCGTCGATGGCCTCGATCTTGATGTCTTCGGCCGGCGCTTTCTCGATGATCAGCGATTTGATTTTCCTGTTGGCCACGAGCAGTTCGAACAACCCCTGCCGTCCTTTATAGCCGCTTCCGCTGCAGTGATCGCAGCCGGCGGCGCGAAACAGCGTCAGATCCTTTGAGTAGATGATATTGAGGTGTTCAAAGAACATGACGCCGTAATGGTGGACCAGGTTGTCATACTCTTTCTGGGTCGGGTGGTAGGGTTCCTTGCATTCGTCGCAGAGGGTCCGCACGAGTCGTTGGGCGAGGATGCCAAGCAGCGAATCGGAGAAGTTGAACGGGTCCATGCCCATATCGATCAACCGGACAATGGTCTCCGCGGCCGAATTGGTGTGCAGGGTACTGAATACCACATGGCCGGTCAAGGATGCCTCGATTGCCATCTTGGCGGTCTCCTGGTCGCGCATCTCGCCGATCATAATGATGTCCGGGTCGGCGCGCAAAAAGGCCCGCATCGCAGCGGCGAAGGTGTAGCCGATATGGGGTTTCACCTGCACCTGGCGCAACCGGTATTGAGTGATTTCCACCGGGTCCTCGGCGGTCCAGATCTTCTTTTCCGGGGTGTTGATGTAGTTGAGTACCGAATGCAGCGTCGTGGTTTTCCCCGATCCGGTCGGCCCGACCACGAGGAACATGCCGTACGGCTTGCTGATACAGGGGATAAGTCGGTTCAAAGTGCGTTCCGGGGCGAGTTTGTAGAGTGGTATCGGCTTGCTGTCGGCGAGGATACGCAGCACCACGTCCTCATTGCCGTCGGCGGTCGGCAGGGTGGCCACCCGCAACTCGACGTTGTCGGCCGTGGTGGTGGTAAATTTGATTTTCCCGTCCTGCGGCTTGCGGCGCTCGGAGATATCGAGATCGGCCAGCACCTTGATCCGGGCGATTACCGACTTGACGTTTTCCTTCGGGATATTGAGAATATTTGAACAGGTGCCGTCGATGCGGAAACGGACTTCGGCGTCCTGCCTGACCCCGTAGGGCTCGATATGAATATCGGAGGCGCCTGCCTTGACGGCGTCCTCGATCATCTTGTTCACCAGTTGTACGGCAGGTGCATTGTCGACGGTGACGTCGAGCGGTTGGTCGTCGGGTTTCTGGTATATTTCGGGAATATATGTTTCTTCATCGGGTACTTCCTCGGCATCGGAACCGACGGTGATATCTTCCTGGGGCGGTGGGATGATGCTGTCGATCAGTTCCCGGATGTCATCGCCGAACGCCAGTTGGACGCTGATTTTCGGCACCCTGAAGAGTTGCTTGACTTCCATGAGGCCGCTTTGGTTGGCGGGGTTTTTGGCCGCCAGCTGTAATTCTCCGCGCCGCTTTTCCAGCGGAACGATCAGATGCTTGCGTAACACGTCCACCGTTGTCGGGGTAACAAAGGATTCCGCAGAGAACTTTTCCGCCTTGAGGTCAACGAAGCTGGTCTTATAGACAAAAGCGAGGGCGTCGCCAAGATCCGGTTTCGGGATCAGGAAGTTCTCCATGAGGATGGTCTCCACCTCTTTTTCCTGCTGGGTGGCGATGACCATTGCCCGTTCCATTTCCTGCGGCGAAATGATTTCCCGATTCACCAGTTCCTCATAGCGCATCGGTATTTTCTTGCCGCTTTTGTAGTGATTGAACAGCGCGATGGCCAGCGTGTCGGCCAGCTCGGTGAGGCGCTTTTCATCGGTCGGGTTGAAATCGGCGCCACCTTTTTTGTTGATCAGCTCGATTACGCCCATCAGGTTGGTCCGATGGATAACCGGCGTGGCCAGAACCTGCCGGGTGGTATTGCCGGTCTTCTGGTCCCACGAAGAATCAAAGGTCAGGGACGGATCGATGCCCGCCAACTCGTCACGGTCATAGACGTTGGTGATATTGAGCGTCTTTCTTGTCTCGGCGACAAAACCGGTGATGCTTGAGCGATTGATCTCCATGCGGATCTTGCTCAGCGAGTCACCGGGCAGCAGCACCCAGGAAACGAGCCGGTTATGCTTGGCGTCGATCAGAAAGATCGTTGCCATCTCGACCTTGTAGATGTGCAGGATCTTGTTGCGCAGACCGACCATGATAGCGTTTGGGGACGACGCGGCATGGATCTCGTTGACCAGTTTTTTGAAGCGTTCGTCGTAGATGCGCTGGGAACCGGTCAGTTCGACACCGGTGGTAGAGGCGGTCATGATAGGCTCACGTGGTAGAGGATGGTCTCAGGTCGGTCGATATCTGATAACGACCTGACGATGATCTGAGCGGTATCGGCCATTGTTTCGCCGGCCACGTACCGAGTCCGACTTCTTCCCGCCAGGGTGACGAATGGCGTGGTCAGGCGGGTCAAAACAGCTCGTCAATTTTTGCCGTTCGTTGACAAAAAACGCCATAAGTATAGCATGGCGGCTGGTTGAAGCAAATCTCTATCTGTAGCAAAAGGCTGATATTTTACGAACTATTACCACGAGTGAAAATCAGCATCTGCCGGCTGACTGTCGATTTTTGTCGGGGTCGGGTCTGGTTCTTCACTGATCAGGGATCGATGGGGAAAGGATCGGTAGTCTCAGGAGGGAAAAAACGCTTCATGTGATGCTGATGTGATCCGGACCAGTAAAGTCGATGGCAGCATCGGCATGATTTGAAGACGTGATAATAGCGTCTGGTCAGCGGCTTCAGCCGGTCGATGATGTCCTGCTTGACCACCGCTACGAGCGGTTCATTGCAGATCATGCACCGGGAAAACGGCTGAAAGCGTTTGTGCAGTTGGAAAAGGTGGGTTACCTCGGTAAATTGTGTGGGTGGGTCCTGGCTCCGGATGAGCCGGCCGAAGGTTATCCGGCGTCGTTTCAGCAGATCTCTGTTGCGGCTTAGCACGATACGCCCGTTGTGCACGGCGTTGTCTGCACAATCTGCAAGGGATGTGGCGGGGGCGCATGATGCCGTATCGATACCTGCCATCCGCAGGAGTCGTCCCAGTTTGCCGACGGTCGAGTCGGCCATGAAACGCAGTTCGGCAAGTGGTTGGGGGCGCAGGACGGAGGGGCTGGTCGGGAGCAGGTGCGGCGACAGCGGGAATAGATCGAGCACCTCGTCACCGCGCGGAAGATAAGAAAACGTCACTTCCGTGCCAGCCGCTGTGACGATCCGGCCCACGTCCGTATGAGGGATACCGAGCGCTTCGATGATATCCTTCACAGAAGCGCGACGGGTAAGGGGATAAACGATCAGGTTCTCGCGTGGCGCGGCGGTTCGGCGGAGTTCGCGCAGGTCACCATGAATAACCAATTGGAGTGATCGGCGGGGCGTGCTGTCAATCGGCGGGGGCATGGCAATCGATGCGCGGTTCGGAGCCGGCGCATCGCTCGGCCCCGAACCGCGCACAGATCAGGAGACGGTATCAAATACCTTGCCGAGCGCTCCGCAGATCGGGCATTTTTCCGGTCGGGAACCCAGTTCGATATAGCCGCAGATCGGGCAGAGGTAGAAATCGCTGACGTCGAGATCGGACCCGTTTTTGACCGCAGCGAGGGCGCGGCTGTAGATATCGGCATGGACTTTTTCCGCGCCGAGGGCAAAACGGAACATGGTCTTCGCTTTGTGCCCCTCCTCGGTGGCGAGTTCGGCCATCGGCGGATACATCTCGGTATATTCGTAGGTTTCTCCAGCAATGGCGCTTTGCAGATTTTCGGCGGTCGAGGCGATCTTATCGAGTGCTTTCAGGTGGCCTTCGGCATGAATTCGCTCTGCCTCGGCCGTTGTTCTGAAGAGCTTGGCAATGTTGGTGAAACCGTCGCGTTCGGCTTTTTTCGCAAAGGCGCTGTATTTTTGATAGGCCTGGCTTTCGCCGGAAAATGCTTCATTGAGATTGTCGGTGGTCGATGACATGGCTGAATCCTCCCGGATGATGGACGTGGTTTGCAACTGCTGCAGAAAATGATTAACAGCTCAAAAATACCCTGAGCGAGGACAAAGTGCAAATGGCGAATCGACCGGTTTCCCCGAAGGCAGGAAGCGCTGCCCGATCGGCGCCACCGGCACATCGATCAACACGGGAACGTGGCCGATGTAACGGTTAAGATGGGCAAAAAACATGTTGACCGACGGTCGGTCGGTATGGTAGAGACGCTCACCATGCAGCATAAAGACAAAACATGTTGGGCGTGCCGGAACCGATGTGCACCCAGGAGGGATGATGGCTCGCGTGGTTAAAGACGCTGCGAGCCGGCGGGAAGAGATCGTTGCTACCGCCGGTATGTTGTTCCTGACGAACGGCTACGATCGTACCACCATGCGCGATGTCATGGATCGATTACAGGTGGCAAAAGGCACCATCTATCATTATTTTCGCTCGAAAGAGGAATTGCTCGATGCCGTTATCGCCGATCTGGTCGAGCAGAGTACCAGGGCCATGGCCGACGTGCTCGCACGGACAACGGGAAACGGCCTGGAACGACTGCGACAACTTGTCGAACAGAGTGTCGCCGAGGAGGCCCTCCAGCGTCGGGAAATGATCGAGCATCTGCATCAACCGGCCAACAATGGTATGCATATTCGGCTCAACGCCGGCATTGTAACGTCTCAGGCCCCACTCTACGGGGTATTGATCGAACAGGGTTGTGAAGAGGGGATTTTCAAGACCGCATATCCGCTGGAGAGCGCCGAATTCATCCTTGCCGCCGTCCAGTTTCTCACCGATGTCGGTTTTTATCCGTGGGACGAGGAACAACTTGCTCGCCGGGTGGCGGCTTTTCCGATGCTGATCGAGTCGCTGCTCGGCGCCCCGGCCGGCAGCTTTACCTTTTTAACCGCGCTTCTGCAACATGGCGCCGGAGAGCGGGAGTCCAAACAGACAGCCTAATGGATGCCATGTCAGGAGATAATGAGATGTTCGCTTCAGTCACTATACCGACGAAACGGTGGGCGATCATGCATGTCGCCCGGGAGCTTTTCACCAGCCGCGGCTATGAGCAGACTACCCTAAATGATATCTGCAATCGCCTGGCCTTGACCGAAACCGAATTTCACGAGCACTTCCCGTCTATGGATGACCTGCTCGAGGCGGTTTGGGCCGCCCCCCGGCCGCTGCCGCAGTGTGATATGGTGTCGCCGGCCGATGTCTGATCTATCCTCCGCCGGCCGGAGCGGTTTGCCGGGTGCGCACCCTCGAATCTCAATATGAGGCGAATAGTCATATGAAAAGCGGGAAAATTCTGGTGATTGCCGGCTGCTGCTTAGCCCTGTTCCAACAAGACGGGACCGCTCAGGAACGTAATGCGTTCAGTGGCGATATCGGTTTTGGAATAATGACCATATCACGTGCTGATAACCTGGACCCCAATGGATCGAAAAAGTATCTGGCGACGCTTGACAAAGGTGCTGAGCGGGAACTCTCGATCATGCCGATCATCGTGCCGCGGCTTTTTTATGATGTCGGTGAGCCGGGCGGGCTGGTCCTGCAAGGATTTATCCGGCCGCCCATTGAGGAGGCGGGTGGACTGGTGATCAATGCCGGCGGCTCGTACAGCCTTGCAGAACAGGGAGCGATCGTCTTCGGTGCCTTTATCGCACCGCTTGAAGAGGCCTGGGAAGACCCGTATCTGGTCAACGAGCGTCGCTGTACGACGGCAAACCCGAAATACGGTGTGCATCTTGGCTGGCAACAGCTCATGGGCAGCGGTTGGGGAGTACGCGGCGTCTACCTGCAAGACCGGATCGACAACGACCGGGCGGGCAGTCGCTATCCCGACCTGGATCGGGACGGTGCTCTCTACGCGCTGCAGGTAGAGTATGCCTATCCCGTAACGCAATCCTTGGAAGTCAAACCGAAAGCAACCGTAGTGCAGGGTGTCTACGATGGCGACAGCAATTCCTTTATTCGGTACAAAATTGAACTGGGCGCCCGTTATGTCGTCGGGAAATGGCATCTGACGCCAAGTGTGTCATACCGGTATACCGACTATGACAAGGTCAACCCGGTGTTTGGCAAAACGCGTGAGGAAGACAGCTACAGCGTCGATCTGATGGTTCTCTATGTGGCTCCGTTCAATCGCCCGGACTGGTTTGTCCAGGGACTGGCCGGGTATGGGAAGGGTGAGAATGCGATAGCCTTCTATGAAACCGAATCGATCCGTGTCGGGGCGATGATCGGCTATCGGTTCTGATAACCGGCGACAAGAGTGAACCGGGAGCGGCAGGATGATCATGGCTGATTTGCAATGCCCTTACCCTGTGCCGCGGCTGCCGTTGCTGGCGCAAAATATCGTAGCGACCTCACAACCGCTGGCGGCTCAGGCCGGGCTCCGCATCCTGCAGGACGGAGGAAATGCCGTGGATGCGGCGTTGGCTGCGGCGATCACGCTGACCGTGGTCGAACCCACCGGCAACGGCATCGGCGGTGACGCCTTTGCGCTGATCTGGGATGGCCGGAAATTGCACGGCATCAACGGCTCAGGTAGGGCGCCGCAGGATTGGACGCCGGAACGTTTTGCCGGCCTGCGCAGCATGCCTTTGCACGGCTGGGATACGGTCACCGTACCGGGTGCGGTCTCGGTCTGGGCTGCGTTGTCGGATCGTTTCGGTACGCTGCCGTTTGATCAGTTGTTTACCACGGCGATCGGCTACGCGCGTAATGGTTTTCCGGTCGCGCCGATCACCGCCGCTCGCTGGCGGGAGGCCGCGGCTGCATTGCTTGGCTTTCCGGAATTTTGCCGAATGTTTCTGCCTGACGGCGGACCGCCGGAACCGGGCCGGCTCGTTCGTTTCCCGGAACTCGCAGAGACGTTGGCCGAACTGGCGGCAACACATGGTGAATCGTTGTATCGCGGGGAGTTGGCTCAAACAATCAGCCGCTGCGCCGAAGCAGCGGGCGGAGCGCTGACTTTTTCCGATCTGGCCGGGCACCGGCCACTCTGGGTGGAGCCGCTGACGATGAGCTATCGCGGTTATACGGTGCATGAATTGCCGCCCAATGGCCAGGGGCTGGCGGTACTGATCGCCCTGGGCATACTTGATCAATTCGATCTCGCGGCGGTGCCGGCCGATTCGGCGCTTTCCGTACATCTGCAGGCGGAGGCCATGAAGCTGGCTTTTGCCGATGTCTTTTCCTGTCTTGCCGACCCGGCACACATGAAAAATGACCCGGCCGTTTTCCTTAATCCTGACTACCTTGCCGTCCGGGCCCGACGGATCGATCGCCACCGGGCACGATTTCCCGTTGCCGGCATACCCGCTGAACCGGGGACCGTCTACCTGGCAACAGCCGATAGCAGCGGCATGATGGTCTCGTTCATCCAGTCCAATTATTTCGGTTTCGGCTCCGGCATTGTCGTGCCCGGGACCGGTATCGCCCTGCACAATCGCGGCGCCGGGTTCGTGTTGACCCCTGAGCACCCGAACCAGGTGGGCGGATCAAAACGACCGTTTCATACCATTATCCCCGGGTTTGTCAGCAAAGATGGCGCTCCCGTGCTCAGTTTCGGGGTGATGGGAGCCCATATGCAGGCGCAGGGCCACGTGCAGATGCTCACCCGACTCTTCGACTACGGGCAGCACCCGCAGGCGGCTTCCGATGCACCGCGCTGGCAGGTCAACCCGGACGGGTCGCTCAGCCTTGAGCAAGGGTTTCCCCGGAAGGCCGCCGCTGCATTGCAGCGCCGCGGCCACCGACTGATCAGGCAGGCGCCGACGCCGCTGTTCGGTGGCGCCCAGTTGATAAGGCGAATGGACGGGTTTTATCTCGCCGGCTCCGACCACCGCAAAGATGGCCAGGCAGTTGGATTTTGACGGGCACTAATCAGTTGCTATGGCGCAGGATGAAACGACAGATTATGCATCGGTGATCGCGGCCCGCGTGCCGCTGCTCGATGTCCGCGCGCCGATCGAGTTCGCGGCCGGTTCGTTGCCCGGAGCCATCAATCTGCCGCTGCTTGACAACGAGCAACGGCACCTGGTCGGCGAGTGCTATCGCGCTCAGGGGCAAACGGCGGCGGTGGAACTCGGGCTGCATCTGGTGGGAGGCGACCATCGTCGACGCTTGGTTGCTGCCTGGCAGGGGTATCGCGAGGATCATCCCGATGTGCATGTCTATTGCGCCCGCGGCGGGATGCGATCGGCCGTGGCCTGCCGGTGGCTTGAAGAGGCAACCGGTCGGCGGCCGCCTCGACTGGCAGGGGGGTACAAAGCCGGTCGTGCCTTTCTGTTGACGCGGCTCGACCCGGCAAGGCTTGCCACGCAACCGGTGGTTCTCGCCGGCCGAACCGGCTCCGGGAAGACCCGTTTGTTGGCTCGGGTGACCACCAGTATCGATCTTGAGGCGTTGGCTCAGCATCGCGGATCATCGTTTGGCGGCCGGATGTGCGAGCAGCCCACCCAGGCGGATTTCGAAAACCGCCTGGCGGCCGCGCTGTTTATCCATCAATGTCGAGGATATCGCCATCTGGTGGTCGAAGACGAGGGGCGGCACGTCGGCAAACGATTTCTGCCGCGGGCATTATCGCTCTTTCTTTTCAGCGGAGCAATGATCTTGCTGGATGTGCCGCTGGCCGTACGGGTTTTGGCAATCGCGACTGAATATGTCGGCGAGGCCCAACACGAGTACCAGGCCCGCTACGGAGAAGAGGACGGCCTTGCCTGCTGGTACCGGGATATGGACGCCAGTGCGGTCCGGCTGGCAAAACGGTTGGGTGGCGCACGGCTGGAGTCGATCAGAAACAAACTGGCAACAGCCCATGAACACCAGCGGCGGACGGGAGATGCAAGCGCACATCACCGGTGGATCGAGCAGTTGCTGCAAGACTATTACGATCCGATGTATGACTATCAGATCGACCGGAAACGCGAGCAGATTGTTTTTCGCGGCGGGACAGACGAAGTGCTTGGGTATCTGCAGGGTCTTGACTGAACACGTCCGTCCAGGCCCTCATTATTGCCGGGGCCCGGACGGGCGGTTTTCGTTGCATGGCTGTCGTCGTTACCAGCCAAGCGTCAGGTAATCGTGCATGGAGTCGGCCGCCTGTCTGCCGGCGCCCATGGCAAGAATGACGGTGGCCGCGCCGGTAACGATGTCGCCGCCGGCCCAGACGCCTTTCTTCGTGGTCTTGCCGGTCTTCTCGTCGGTGACGATGTAGCCCCATTTGTTGAGCTGCATATCCGGTGTCTCGCTGGTTAAAAGCGGGTTGGCTCCGGAACCGACGGCGACGATACACAGGTCGCAGTCTATCATGAACTCGGAACCGTTGATCGGTACCGGTCGCCGGCGCCCGGAGTCGTCCGGCTCGCCAAGTTCCATCCGCAAGCACTCCATGCCGGTCAACCGGCCCTTGTCGTTGCCGAGATAGCGGGTCGGGTTGGTCAGCAGGAACATCTCGATGCCTTCTTCTTCGGCATGATGAATTTCCGCCTTCCGCGCCGGCATCTCATCGCGGGACCGGCGGTAGACGATTTTCACCTGCTCCGCACCAAGTCGCATCGCAGTCCGTGCGGCATCCATGGCGACGTTGCCGGCGCCGAGCACCACGACCTGCTTGCCGAGCGGGATCGGGGTGTCGACCTCCGGGAATTTGTAGGCCTTCATCAGGTTGGCCCGGGTCAGGTATTCGTTGGCCGATAGAATTCCCACCAGATTTTCGCCGGGGATGTTCATGAATCGCGGCAGGCCCGCTCCGACACCGACATAGACGGCATCGAACCCCTGCTCGAACAACTCGTCGAGTGATACGGTGCGGCCGACCACGGCGTTGCATTCGATTTTCGCACCGAGTCGCTCGAGGAAATGGACCTCCTGGGCGACGATGGCTTTCGGCAGACGGAACTCCGGAATGCCGTAGATCAACACACCGCCCGGCTTATGGAAGGCCTCGAAGATGGTTACGTCGTGCCCTTTGACAATCAGGTCGCCGGCCACGGTCAGTCCCGACGGCCCGGAGCCGATGACCGCGACCTTCTTGCCGGTGGCCGGTTTTTTCGGTGGTAGTTCGCCGGTACCGTGTTCCCGTTCGTAATCGGCGCAGAATCGCTCCAGGTTGCCGATGGCGACTGCTTCGCCCTTTTTGCCGACGATGCATTTCCCTTCACACTGGATCTCCTGCGGGCAGACCCGCCCGCAGACGGCAGGCAGGGCGTTTTTCGACCAGAGATTACGGATCGCCCCGGTCAGATCACCTTTGCTGATCAGATCAATAAAGCCGGGGATATCGACGCCGACCGGGCAGCCCTCTACGCAGCCGGGTTTCTTGCATTGCAGGCAGCGGGCCGCTTCTTCCTGAGCCATAGCCACCGTATAGCCGGTCGGTACTTCAAGAAAATTGCGGGCCCTGATCTGCGGGTCCTGCTCGGGCATCGGTACGCGGGTACGGGTTTTCCTTTCTGGTTTGTCCGC
>CAZSOA010000103.1:0-12047 GCA_964608305.1 uncultured Desulfofustis sp.
AGGAGGGAATCAGTGATTTGAGCAGGTAGGAGGCGGGAATGCCGCACACCGAGATCGATAATTCGAGGAACTGCAACGAGGCGCGGACGGTCGGCCAGGAATAGATGATGAGCACCAGCATGGACGGCAGGAGAAAGGCCAGGTGGCCGGCTAGATCGATCAGGGCCTTTCCCTTCGCCGACCGCTGGGCATAAAAAATGTCCACCCGGACATGCTTGTCGACAAGCAGGGTATAACCGCCGCCGATCATAAACAGGGTTGCGTGCAGATAGAGTACCCCCTCGTTGAGAAAAATATAGCTGATGCCGAATACATAGCGAAGCAGGACGATGCCGAACTGGAGCAACAGCATGAGCAGCGCGCACCAGCGCACCGTCAACCCGACGTAGGTATTGATCGCCTCCAGAAAGGCAATGATCCGATTCATGGCAATAGTCCCGGCCGCCCCTGCGGAGACGGCCGGGTCCGGTTAACGATTAATACGTATAGTCGAGTGCCCGGGCATTCATCTGGCCGTTGTCGGCATAGACCATGTACTCGGAGATCGAGGCGCGATACGCAAGGAAGCTCTCGACGATGCGGCGAACCAATTCGTCGGAGTCGTTGCGCAGATCATCAATCACCTCGCCGGCGGCGTTGCCCATGGCAACGATCACATCTTCCGGCAGCTGTTTGATCTGGACACCCTGTTCCTCGACCATCTGCTTGAGGGCCATGGCATGTTTTGTCGTGTACTCGGTCCAGACCGGGTTGTAGAGACTCTCACAGGCGAAGGCGACGGCCTGCTGAAGGTCGGCCGGCAGTGCTTCATAGGCCTTCATGTTGACACCACATTCCTCGGCGGAGGACGGTTCGCCGACACCCGGCCAGTAGTAGTTTTTCGCAACCTGATAGAAGCCGAGCGCCGAATCACTCCATGGGCCGATAAACTCGCCGGCATCAAGGGCGCCGGACTGTAGTGCCTGGAACATATCACGACCGCTTAGGGCCTGGACGGCCATGCCGAGTTTGGCGCACATTTCGGAGGACAGGCCGGTGGTCCGGAAGCGCAGCCCTTTGAAGTCTTCGACGCTGTTGATTTCTTTGCGGAACCAGCCGGCCCACTGGGCGCCGGAGTTGCCGCAGAGAAACGGCTTGATGCCGAATCGGGCGTACATCTCGTCATAGAGGGCCTGGCCGCCGCCATGCATCATCCAGCCGTGTTGCTCGTCGGCCCGCAGGCCGAACGGCTGGGAGCCAAAAAGCAGAATGCCCTTGGATTTCGAGCCCCAGTAAGCGGGGACGGCGTGAAAAAGTTCGGCGGTGCCCTGCGAGACCGCATCGAAGACCCCCGGTCCAGGGACCAGTTCGCCGGCTGCGAAGAGTTTTACTTCGAGTCGACCGCCGGACAGCGCGGTGATTCGATCGGCCAGCATCTGGGCGGCTACCCCCGGACCCGGCAGGTTCTTCGGCCAGGCGGTGACCATCTTCCACTGGATTTTGCCGCTGGCAATCGCCGGTGCGGCCAACGGGCTGGCAATGGCAGCGGCCCCCAGGGCGGTGGCCCCGGCAGTCTTGAGAAATTCCCTCCTGTCCATGATCTCCTCCTCTGTTTTTCAAAAAGGTTAGATGTGCATAGTGCCGGACGCAATCAGCGGGCGACTAATGGCGCGTATCGATGATTGCCAGAACCTCGCGACACTGGAGCCGGGCGCGCTCCAGGAGCGCTTCGGCCTCCCTCAGCGTCTGCCGGCGGTACGTTTCATCGGTGATTCCTTCCATGTTGATTAAAACGT
This sequence comes from uncultured Desulfofustis sp., assembly GCA_964608305.1. Taxonomy (GTDB): domain Bacteria; phylum Desulfobacterota; class Desulfobulbia; order Desulfobulbales; family Desulfocapsaceae; genus Desulfofustis. The sequence goes on from CAZSOA010000103.1 coordinate 1,776, forward strand.
TCTGGTAGGCGCCCCAGATACCGGTCTCCAGCGCCCGAGCCCCAACCTGGATATCGGATCGGGAGGCCGGGTTGCCGAACCGGGCGACCTCGGCCAGCATCTCCCAGGCACCGTCGCCCAGGCGCATCGTCGTCAGCGGCACGTGGATCGCGGTCTTCAGCCCCTCTTCCATACACGCTGCCCGAGCCGCTCGCTCCTCTTCGGTGTTTTTCGGCAAACGCAGCGCCGCAACGTAATCGGTAAAGGCCGAGGTGTCGGCGTCGATCATCGGGATCAACCGATCGGTCAACTCGTGCAACACCGGGATGGCCCGTTTCATCTGGTCCTGGACCGCATCGAATTTACGGACGCCGTAGGTAAGCTTGGCCACCATGGCCCCGAGGCCGACTCCCATGGCCGCCAATGCCGCCGAGGTCGAGCCACCTCCGGGGGCCGAGCTGCGGGCGGCGATCTCTTCAATGAAGGACCGGACGGAGAGTGAGGCCAGTGGTTCTTCGGGCGGCTCGGCGACAATATACTCGATAACCCGTTCCTGCGGTTGAAACGGCGCCACCGAACTCAGGCCGAGGCGCTCGACGGCCAGGCGCACCTTCTGATCTTCTTCGTAGAGAAAGAGCCTTTCTTTTTCAATGTAATAGTCGGCGGCCATCAGCAACGCCTCCAGCGGTACGATGCCCACCACTTCACTGCCGGCAACGCCGACACCCAGCAGCGCCGCTTCCCGCTTGACTTCCTCGAACAGCACATGCATCGGAGTGACCCGGTAATCGGTGAGATTCACGGTCACCTGGGCGAGGTTATACTCTTCGACGTACCAGCCCATACCCTTGACTTTGGCGAGCCGGCCCGGCTGGTCCTCGCCTCGCCCCGCTTCGCGCAGGTTGAGGGCGATCCGGTGTGCCTGGTTGACGGTCCCGAGAATATTGACATTGTAGGCGATCAAAAACATCCGGGCGCCGGTGGCGGTAATGCCCCAGCGGGGGTCGAATTCGGCCGGGCCGTAGTCGGGGCGCCAGCGTGGATCCTTGAGTTTCTCGGCGAGTCCCTCGTACTCGCCCTTGCGGATGTCGGGCAGCGCTCTGCGATAGTCGTGTTTCGCCGCCGCTTCATAGAGGTAGAACGGGACCTGCAATTCGGCGGCGGCCCGCTCGGCAAAGGACTCGGCGATTGCTGCGCACTCCTCCATGGTGACGCCGGCAACGGGGATGAACGGGCAGACATCCATGGCACCGAACCGGGGATGCTCGCCGCGATGGTGACGCATGTCGATTCGTTCTCGGGCTACCCGAGCGGCGGCCAGCGCACCTTCGCTTACCGTTTCCGGATCGCCGACAAAGGTATAGACGGTACGGTTGGTCGATCTGCCGGCATCCACGTCCAGCAGCCGGCAGCCGGGTGTCTCGCGGATTGCTGCGGCAATGGCGTCGATGGTTTCCTGGTTTCTTCCTTCACTGAAATTCGGGACGCATTCGACGATCTTTTGCATGGTGTTATCCATTCCGATGTATCGATGACAGGTGCTCAGGCAGGCAGCTTATCACTGGCTCACCATCGGGCTTTCGGTGAGCATGAAAAGCACGTCGTGCTGAGCAAATGTATATACAATGGCGCCGCGGTTTGTCCAGCAGATTTTCGGCACCGGGGGTGGTTTTCGCATCGGCAGCCCGACGATTTTCTAGCTAACCTGTTGAATTTGTTGTTCACCGGCCGATGGTTCGGGGCATCTTCCGCCGGCTGGGTAGCGGGAGTCGGGTCGGCCGGTGAGGTTGTATATACAATCTTGCCCTGATGGGCGCCCGGCTGGCTGCAAATTTTTGATTTCCATAGAACTAATTTGCCGTTGAGCTTCTCTCGTCATGTGATGGTTCCCTGGAAACGCGGAAGAAACCGGCAGCGCACGCGCCGTTGCTGCGGGTAGTGAGATGGGGTTGTGGATGCAGATTGACCTGAACCGGAATTTACAGTATATCCTGGCGCACCGGGATGGTGGTTCGATTACGGGCAACGCCTGATGATTCCGGCACGGTCTGCAGGATGTTTGGCGGCGTTGATTCGGTCCTTGCAAAAAGAGCAGCCTTGTTCACCCCGGCAATGATTGTCGGGCAAACAAAAAAGGAGCCATCGCCGTTACGGCTGATAGCTCCTTGCGCGTATTGGAGGCGGCGAGCGGATTCGAACCGCTGAATAATGGTTTTGCAGACCACTGCCTTAGCCACTTGGCTACGCCGCCGATTCGTGGTGGGCGAAGAAGGCTCTTTATACCATAGACAGTTCATTTGACAAGAGGAAAGATTCATGCAGAAAGGTGAGGAATACCGTCATGGGAATCTCCGTTGAGACACTGGTTCAGCAGAATAAAGCGCTGCTGGCCACCCTCGAAGCGACGCTTGGCTATCGCTTTACCGATCTGCGTCTGCTGCAAAAAGCATTGGTGCATGCATCCTTTGCTTTTGAGCAGGCGCAGGCCGGTAATGACAACCAGGTGCTTGAATTTCTCGGCGATGCGGTGCTCGATCTGGTAATCGGTCACCAGCTCTGCCGCCGCTATCCGGCGATGAGGGAAGGGGAGTTGACCCGGTTCCGAGCGTCGCTGGTCAACGAAACGCATCTGGCGCAGATGGCGCGACAGCTCGATCTGGGGCGCTATCTCTGTCTCGGCAAGGGTGAGGAGGCATCCTGCGGCAGGAACAAATCATCGATTCTGTCCTGTGCGTTCGAGGCCGTGATCGGTGCGGTCTTTGAAGACAGTACCTATGACACCGTTGCTGAACTGGTGGATCGGTTGTTTGCTGGAGCCATTGCCGGGAAGAAACAGGAGCTGTTGCTTGTCGATGCCAAGAGCCGGCTTCAGGAGCTCTTCCAGGAACGCTACAACGAGGCCCCGGTGTACCGGCTCGATAGCGAGGAAGGGCCGTCGCACCGCAAGCAGTTCAGTGTTTCCGTACTGTTTCAAGAACGGGTGCTCGGTACCGGCACCGCCGGTTCGAAAAAGGAAGCCGAGCAACGTGCCGCCGCCGCCGCGCTGCTCGCCGGTGACGATCCGGATCAGACCTGAGAAGATGCTGGTAATTCCCTTTTTCATAGAGCATCGAGGCTGTTCGCATCGCTGTCTGTTTTGCGATCAATGGGCGATTACCGGCGAACCCGGTCGGGACGAAACGACCGGCGATCTGCCGGCACGGCTGCAACGGACCGTTGCCACCTGGCTCGGCTATGGCTCGAAACGGCGGCCGATCCACGTGGCTTTTTTCGGCGGTTCGTTCACCTGTCTCGATGCGGCTGTGCAACGCCTGCTCCTGGAAACGTTGCAGCCGTATCTGCACGCCGGTACGATCGATTCGATCAGGCTTTCCACGCGACCTGACTGTCTATCCGACGAATCGGCACGGTTTCTCAGAGCGTTCGGGGTGCGGACCGTGGAGATCGGCGCGCAGTCCATGGCCGACACGGTCTTGCAACGAGTCAAACGCGGCCACACGGTGGCCGATACTGAAGCGGCGATCGGGGTGCTGGCCCGTGCCGGATTGACGATCGGTGTGCAGTTGATGGTTGGTTTGCCGGGAGAAACGACCGCATCCTTTTTCCGGGGAGTTCAGCGGGTGATTGCGTTGCGCCCTCATTTTGTCCGGCTCTATCCGGCACTGGCGCTCAGCGGGACCGGATTGGCCGAATCCTTTCAGGACGGGAGCTGGCGCCCGCTCGGCCTTGACCGGGCGGTGGCGCTCACCGGTCGTGCCCGGGAGCTCTTTGCTGAACAGGGTATCACCGTGGTGCGGATGGGCCTGCAACCGTCTGCGCACCTGGCCGAGCGGGTAATTGCCGGCCCCTATCATCCGGCCTTCGGTGAACTGGTTTACAACCGTGAATGGTATCTCAGAATGAGAAAACTGCTGGTCTGCGCCGGCCCCGGGCGTACCGTGACACTGTCGATCGCTCCGCGGGATTATTCTGCCGTTGTCGGTAACAAGCGGCGCAACCTTTACCGTCTGCAGGGGTTGCCGGCTGCTGCCGGGTTGACGGTTGTCACCGATTCGACACTGGCCCGAGGGTGCTTTCATTATGTTATCCATTAATCATCTCGATGTCCGTTACAGCACGAAGCATCTGTTCAAGGATCTCTCGGCGGTGGTGTATCCCGGCGACCGTATTGGGCTGGTGGGCGTCAACGGTACCGGGAAAACCACGTTGATGCGGATCATGGCCGGGGATACGGCGGTGGACGACGGGGTGGTCAATCGCGCCCGTCACTTTTCGGTGGGATACCTGCCGCAGGAACCGACGGTGATCAGCTCCCGACGATCGCTGTACGATGAAGCGGAGCGTTCGTTTGCCAACGTCCTCGAACTGCAGGAAGAGCTGGTGGAACTCAATGGGCAACTGGCGGTGATGGCGCCTGACAGCGACGAATTCGTTCAAGTCCTCGAGCGTCAAGGCGAGGTGCAGCACCGACTCGAGGATAGTGACGTCTATACCATCCGCACCCGGATAGAAAAAGTGTTGCACGGACTTGGGTTCAGTGATGAGGACCTGCGCCGGCCGGTGTCGTCCTTTTCCGGCGGCTGGGTGATGCGGCTGCTGCTCGCCCGGATGCTGCTGGCCGCGCCGTCGCTGTTGCTGCTAGATGAACCGACCAACCACCTTGATCTCGATTCGCTGACCTGGCTGGAATCGTTTCTTCTGTCCTATCACGGAGCGATGCTCATTATCTCCCATGACCGGGCGTTTCTCGATCGAATCACACGGCAGACCTGGGAACTGAGCCTCGGCCGGCTGACGGTCTATAAAGGAAATTATTCGTTTTATGTGCGCGACAAGGAGGAACGGCGCCGGATTGAGAAGGCGGCGTACGATAACCAGCAGGCCCAGATCCGTCAGACCATGCGTTTTGTCGAGCGCTTCAAGGCCAAGGCGACCAAGGCCCGGCAGGCACAGAGCCGGCTGAAGCAACTCGACAAGATGGAGCTGATCGAATTGGCCGAAGGCGAGCAGCAGATTCGCTTCTGCTTTCCGCCGGCACCCCATTCGGGGCGCGATGTGCTGATTCTGGAAGGTATCGGCAAGCAATACGACGGGCGACAGGTAGTAAGCGGTATTGATCTGTTGCTCCAGCGCGGCGATAAGGTTGCCGTGGTCGGTGTCAACGGTGCCGGCAAATCGACGCTGTTGCGCATCATGGCCGGGCAGCTGGCGGCCGATGCCGGCAGCCGGCGGCTCGGCAGCGGGGTGCAACTCACCTACTTCGGTCAGCATCAGGCCCAGGAATTGGCGCCGGGGTTCACCGTGCTGGAGACCTTGGCCCAGACCGGGGAGGACATGACCATTACCAGGGTCCGGTCGCTGCTTGGCGCTTTTCTCTTTCGTGGCGAGGACGTGGAAAAAAAGGTTTCGGTCCTGTCGGGCGGCGAAAAGAGTCGGCTGGCGTTGGCCCGGATGATAGCCGTTCCGGCCAATTGCATGCTGCTCGATGAGCCGACCAACCATCTTGACATGAGTTCTCAGGAGGTGTTGCAGGAGGCCATGCGTCAATACGATGGAACCATCGTCGTGGTCTCGCACAACCGCTTTTTTCTCGATGGCTTCGTCAATAAAGTGATCGAGGTCAAGGATGGTGGGATCACCATCTTTGCAGGGAACGTCTCTGATTTCCTTGCTTATCAGGAACTCAAAGCGAACCAGCGTGCCGAGCGCGAACAGGCGCACCCTGCCAAGGCCGAGGTGGAAACGGTGGATGGCTCCGGCGACCAGAAGAAGCAGCGCCGGCGCCGCGACGCGCAGCGCCGCCGGAAACGCCAGGAGATGGCCGGACCATGGTTGAAGAAATTAAGCGATGCCGAACGGCGGGTAGAGGAATTGGAGGCAGAGAAAGAACGACTTGAGCGCATCCTGGCCGATCCGGAGCTCTATCAGGACCAGCAGCGTTGGAGTTCGGCCAGTGCTGCCTATGAGGAGAGCGTTCGTCGCCTTGACCGCTGGCTGGTGCGCTGGGAGGAGGCGCAGGCGAGAATCGATGAGATCGATCGGCAGCTGGCCGAAGATGATTAGCCGGCGTACCTGCTGCGCCGGTACTACGGCGGTACTGACGGTCACTTGTCATGGGGACTGCCAAGAGTGAACCCGGTCTGGCAAGAACCACTCCTTTGTGTTAGAATAAGCGCCGTTTCGGACAGTTGTCGGATGTCTGCGAATCATTCCGGTCCCGGTGACCGGAGCAAAAGGGGGCGTTATGAAGAAATGGGAATGTACCGTATGCGGTTATATCCACGAGGGAGATTCTCCTCCTGATATCTGTCCGGTGTGCGGAGCGGGGGCCGAGTATTTCAAGGAAGTTGTCGACCAGTCGGTCACGGACAAAACGGCCGACAGCCCTGCCGCCGATCCGGCGGCGGGTCCGACAGCTCCGCCGCCGCCCCAACCCGACACGCCGACCGGACTGGTGAAGCTGGTGCTTGATTACCACCTGCACCCGATCACCGTCCATACGCCGAACGGTGTCCTGCCGCTTGCCCTGATCTTCCTTTTGCTTGCGCTTGTTTTTACGCACGCCGTCGGCTTTGAACAGGCAGCGTTTTTCAACCTGATCTTTGTGCTGCTGACGATGCCGGCGGTTATCGCCACCGGTTATCTGGAATGGAAGAACCGCTACAAAGGGGTGATGACCAAAATCTTTGCGACCAAGATCGCCGCCTCGGTGGTGGTCTGCACGACTCTGCCGGCCATGGTCATCTGGCGCGTCCTTGATCCGCAGGTATTGGCCGGCCCCGGCCGCTGGATCTATCTGCTGCTTGGCGTCGCCATGGTTGGTGCGGCCGGGCTGGCCGGCCATATGGGCGGCAAACTGGTGTTTGGCCGGCGCTAATCGGGCGATGTCTTGCGGAAATGGCGGCAGGTCCCCGGCGCGGGGAGCCGCCGCCGTTGCTTTCAGCGGGCGAGTGCTTCGGTAATCGAGTCGCAGACGTAGTCTATATTGGCGGTGGTCAGTGCGGCGACGTTGATCCGGCCGCCGGACACCACGTAAATTGCCTTGTTATCGCGCAGCCAGTTCACCGTCTCATCAGCCAGTCCGCTAAATGAGAACATTCCCCGTTGTTGTTTGATATATGAAAAGTCCCGGGCAACACCGCGGGCACTCAGGCCGTTGACGAAGGCCTCACGCATGGCGACGATGCGCGTGCACATGGTGGCCAGTTCCCTTCTCCAGAGCGCCTCGATGGTCGGCTCGGAAAGGATGGTTTTGACGATCAGCCCGCCGTGGGCCGGTGGGTTGGAGTAGCAGACCCTGACCGTCGACTTGAGATGACTCAGCGCGACGGCTTTTTCTGCAGCGGTCGGAGAGACGACGGTCAATGCGCCGACTCGCTCGTTGTAGAGGCCGAAGTTCTTCGAAAACGAGCTGGCAACGAAGAAATCGATGCCGGTGGCAGCAAAGGATTCAATCGCTGCGCGGTCCTCTTCGATGCCGATGCCGAGTCCCTGATAGGCGAAATCAAGAAACGGTAGCCAGCCCTGTTCTGCGGCCACAGAGGCGATCTCCTGCCACTGCTGCGGCTGCGGATCGACCCCGCTCGGGTTATGGCAGCAGGCATGGAGCAGGACCACATCGCCGGCGGGGATGTTCCGCAATGCGGCAATAAGCTCGGCAAAACGCAGCCCTTTGCTTTCCGGATCGTAGTACGGATACGCTTTGGTGGCGAAGCCGGCGGCGTTGAAGATGCCGCGGTGATTCGCCCAGGTCGGATCGCTGACCCAGAAATCGGCTTCCGGCCGAAAACGTTTGATCAACTCACCGCCGATCCGCAAGGCCCCGGTGCCGCCGGGGGTATGGGCTGTGGCTGCCCGACCGGTAGCGATGACCTCGCTGGTCGGACCGAAGATCAGGCGTTGCACGTGTTCACCATAACCCGAATCACCGGAGATCGGCAGATAGCTCTTGGAATGCTCGATCCCGAGCAGAACCCGTTCGGCATCCTTGACACATTGCAGGATCGGCGTCGTGCCGGTATCGTCGGTGTAAACCCCGACACCAAGATTGACTTTGTTGGGGTTCCGGTCGTTTTTAAAGGCCTCGGTCAGGCCGAGGATTGCATCGGCCGGGGCGGCGGCCACTGTTTTCCACATAGGAATCCTCACTCATTTCTGGTGTTAAATGATAATGAAGCGCAACAATAATTGGTTTGATGAATCGCTGTCAACAGCAATATCACTCCGGCTTCACCATGGCGCATTTCTCTGGAGCCTGTCTGAAATCGCTTGAGATGCTGCGATTGAGTCTTACAAATGTAGGGTGGTGGCGCCGCTCTGGCGCATGGTTGTATACAAAACGAAATCTGATTACACATGAAGCTCAGCCATTTTCAGAACCCGCGCCGGGTAGGGTTGTGTTCTGACGGCTATGGAGCAAAAACGAGGTAGCAACTGCCGCAGATCGAACCGGCGGTTGAACCGATAACAAAATTCTGCCAGATACCTCGGGAAATGTTTTTCGCTGATCGCATGAAATGTCCCTCGCAGCGAGTTTTTAACGTTGCCGATAATGGTATTGAGCCACTTGAATTCAGGAATCTTGACACTGTCTGGTCCACCACCGGTTATGATTGCAGTGTGGTCATATCCGGCTCTGCCAATCGCCTTGAAGCAGCCAAGGCCATCGGAGACCACCTGAGAGCCGGGAGCTATATGCTTGGCAGCCCAGGCGTCAACAGCTTTTAAGGAGAATGAGTGGACTCGGGTAAAACGCATGAACAGGGGGTGCCCTTGCTCACTGGTTGCCACGGCGGCGATAAAGGGGAGTTTCCCGGTGGCCCCCCGACCGCGATTGCCGTCATGCTTTTTACCACCCCAATAGGAGTCGTCAATCTGTACGAGACCGGCAAGGGGTTTGCTGTCGTCTCGCAGTCTCATGACCTGTTGGAGTTTATGCTTCATGAGCAGAGCGGTATTGCTGGCAACCCCCAGTGTTCGTGATAAGCTGAGCGCTGAAACGCTGGTTTTTGATTGCGTTATCAGATAGATACCCAGGAACCAGGTGGCAATGGGCAGCTTGGTTGCAGCAAAGATAGTCCCGGATGTCAGCGATGTCTGGGTATGACAGTGATTGCATTGAAACAGCAGCCGACACTTCAGCTCGCAGTACGATCCTTGCCCACAAGCAGGGCAGACGAACCCGTTGGGCCATCGCCATTGGCAAAGGGCTAGGCGACACTGTTCTTCAGTACCGTATTGATTAAGAAATTCGGTCAAGCTGAGTCCGGGTTGAAATTGGATTTTGTTTCTGGCCATGGCGTTGTTCCTCCGGTTAAGGTTTGGAACAGGTTACCATGACGGGGGTATCACCCAGTGATCCCCCCCTGAAAATATCTCTAGCTGAGTTTGCTGCGTAATCAAAAAACGAAAAACTATCTGCTACGGGAGTATCTGACGATGCAGTATCGACCTGTGGGATCTTCGGATATCAGCGCATCGGTGGTCGGGTTCGGCGGTTGGGCGATCGGTGGATGGATGTGGGGCGGCGCCGATGAACACGAAGCGATCGCGGCCGTCCAGGGCGCTCTTGACGCCGGTATGAATCTGATCGATACCGCGCCGATGTATGGTTTCGGGCGATCAGAGGAAATTATCGGCAAGGCGATCCGCAACCGGCGCGCTGAAGTCGTGCTGGCGACCAAGTGCGGGCTGATCTGGCATGAACGGCGCGGCGACTTCTTCTTTGCCAGTGATGAGAAACATCCGAGCAAGCACGGACAGCGGCAGGTCTACCGCTGTCTTGCCCCGGCGGTGATCCGTTATGAGCTGGAACTAAGCCTGAAACGATTGCAGACCGACTATATCGACCTGTACCAGACCCATTGGCAGGAGTCCACCACACCGATCGCCGAAACCATGGGAGCTCTGCTCGATCTGCAGAAAGAGGGGAAGATCCGTGCCATCGGCTGCTGCAATGCCGACCTGAAACAACTGGACGCCTACCGGGCCGTCGGCCGGTTGGACAGCGACCAGGAGCTCTACTCAATGCTTGATCGGAAGCGGGAAGGGACGAATCTTGCCTATGCCCGCAAGCATAACCTGGCGCTGCTCGCCTATTCACCGCTCGCGCAGGGATTGCTCAGTGGCGGCATCGGCCCGGACCGGCAATTTGCCGACGGTGACCAGCGGCAATTCAAACCGCGATTTTCCGTGGAAAATCGGCAGCGGGTCCAGCAATTGCTCGCCGCGCTGCAACCGGTGGCCGATCAGCACCGGTGTACCCTGTCCCACGTGATCATCGCCTGGACCATT